>JBJOOT010000001.1:0-78840 GCA_046051185.1 Pseudomonadota bacterium
GCCCGTACCGACTTGCCCCCCATTGCGCCCAGAAGCCCCCCAACCGACCCGATGAGCCTCCAGCAATACCACCTGATAACCTGCATCTGCTAAATGCAGCGCAGCCGATAAGCCGGTATACCCGCCACCGACAATACACACATCAGCAGTCGTCGCCCCTTGTAATTTGGGCAATTCAGGTAGCTTGTTCGCCGTTGCGGCATACCAAGAAGCTGGGTATTGCCCCGGCTGATCATTGGTATAAAGAAAACCCGCAGCCATTAACGCAGCAAACCTAAATCCTTAGCTTGCGCATAGGTTTGGTCTAAAGTCAGCGTGGCTTTTTCGATCAGTTCATCCACCTCAGATTCACTAATAACCAGTGGTGGCGAGATAATCATGGTATCGCCCACATGGCGCATGACCAAACCATTATTAAAGCTATTCTCACGACACATTAAACCGACAGTCCCCTTTTCTACTTTAAAAGGCGCACGCTTAGCTTTGTCTGGAGTCAATTCAATTCCACCGACTAAACCAATCATACGCGCCTCCCCAATCAGAGGATGTTCGGCTAATTTCAACCAACGCGCTTGCATATACGGCCCAATCTCTGTTTTGACCCGCGCTGGCAAGTTTTCACGCTCCAAAATGCCCAAAGTGGCTAAAGCGGCAGCACAAGCTACGGGATGGCCTGAATAAGTATAGCCATGATAAAACTCACCGTGATTCGCAACGACCTCAAAAACCCGATCACTGACTAAGACCCCCCCCATAGGAATATAACCAGAGGTCAAACCTTTCGCGAGCGTCATTAAATCGGGCTTAATCCCAAAATAATCCGCTCCAAACCATTCACCCGTGCGCCCAAAACCTGTAATCACCTCATCCGTAATCAAAAGGATGTCGTATTTACGGCAAATGCGCTCAATCTCAGGCCAATAGCTCATAGGCGGAATCACTACCCCGCCCGCGCCTTGAATGGGTTCACCAATGAAAGCGGCGACTTTATCTGCACCAATTTCTAGAATCTTGGTTTCTAATTCACGCGCACGCTCTAAACCAAACGCATTCGGGTCAAGATCGCCACCCTCGCCATACCAATAAGGTTGATTAATGTGCACAATGCCTGGAATCGGTAAACCGCCCTGCTCGTGCACCACCCCAAAGCCACCTAAACTCGCCCCCGCTACAGTCGAACCATGATAAGCATTCTTGCGTGAGATAATAACTTGACGTTCCTTCTGGCCTTGTGCCGCCCAGAAATAGCGCACCATGCGTAAGATGGTGTCATTGGCATCCGAACCAGAACCCGTGAAAAACACATGATTCATCTGTTCGGGGGCTAAACTCGTCAAGCGGGTGGCTAATTCGATGACGGGTGGGTGGCTGGTTTGGAAAAAGGTATTGTAGTAGGGGAGTTCTCGCATTTGCGCACTAACGGCTTGGACGATCTCTTCCCGCCCATAACCGACTCCGACACACCATAAGCCTGCCATACCATCAAGAATGCGATTGCCTTTGCTATCATAAATATAAACGCCTTCCGCGCGGGTAATGATCCGCGCTCCTTTTTGATTCAAATGTGCAGTATCAGTGAATGGATGAATATGATGAGCTGCATCTTGTGCTTGATAATTATTCATCGTCATGCCCTCCTTAAACGGTCAGTAACAAGTGTTCACGCTCCCAAGGGCTGACGACTTGCATATACTCTTCAAACTCACAGGTTTTGAGTGCTTTATAAATATCGGAGAACTGATGACCCAATAAATCCCGTAGCTCTTCACAATCCTCAAAAGCAACCATCGCCTCCTGTAAGCCACGTGGTAAACCATACTTGGTATCCTGCTGGGCATTACCGAGGAATTCGGTGCTTGGCTCTAAACGATGCACCATCCCTAAATAACCAGTAGCGAGGCTCGCCGCCAGCGCTAGATAAGGATTGGTATCCATCCCTGCAATCCGATTCTCGACACGGCGGGCATCCGGTGCGCTACGTGGAACACGTAAACCCGCTGATCGATTATCAACCGACCACTCCAAATTAATCGGTGCCGAATAGCCCGGCATTAAGCGCCGGAAGGAGTTTACATAGGGTGCCATAATGCAGGTAGCCGCCTCTAAATAAGTTTGCTGCCCACCAATAAAATGATAGAACAAGGGTGTTGGCTCACCTTTTGCGTCAGAGAAAATGTTTTTGCCGGTTTTGGCATCAACGACGCTTTGATGAATATGCATTGCACTACCGGGTTGTAGCTCCATCGGCTTGGCCATGAAGGTCGCATAGCAATTATGGCGCATGGCCGCCTCACGAATGAGGCGCTTGAAGATAAACACATGATCAGCCAATAACAGTGGATCACCGTGCATGAGATTAATTTCTAGCTGGGCGGGGCCACCCTCTTGGATAATCGTATTGATTTCCAAACCTTGAGCACTGGCAAATTTGTAAATATCCTCAATAATCGGTTCGTACTCATCCAAAGCCATCATTGAAAAAGCTTGCCGTCCGACACTTTGCCGCCCTGAGCGACCTACTGGCGGCTTAAGAGGAATATCAGGGTCAATATTGCGCTCTGTAAGATAAAACTCTAATTCAGGCGCGACAATCGCCTTCCAACCTTTATCGGCATATTTATTGATGACGCGCTTTAGTACATTGCGTGGAGCACAAGGCACGGGCATCCCGTTTTGATAATAAAGATCATGAATCACCATCAAACTCGGATGACGCGCCCAAGGTAAGGCTCGCACTGTGGATAAATCCGGCACTAAGCGCAGATCAATTTCCGTGGTGTACTCCTCGGAATCAAACTCGAAATACTTACCCGTAATGGTTTGGAAAAAAATACTAAACGGTAAAAAAGCGGGTTGTAATTCACCGAAACGCGAAGCAGGCATGACTTTGCCACGGGCGACCCCATGAATATCAGCAACAACGCATTCTACTTCATCAATTTGATAACGGCGGATCAGGTCTTTTAAATCGTCTTGAGACTCGGATTGGAGGGAGATATGAGTGTTTTGCTCGCTCATGATTGCACGCTTCGGACTAGTTTCTAGTCGGTTATTGAGATTATGTGATCACATTTTCCGAGGTCACTGCTGAAAAGTCAACTGTCTGCGGTGAGTTAAGTACAACTAAGCCTTGTTGCATAGCAGCAAGCCTCACTAGAAAACGAGCTTCGACTAAGTTCTGCTAAGCTCTTGGTGACTATAGGAATTTTTTTAGTGTTAAACGGTCATAGCTAAGTCAAAATACTTGACCCGCGTCAGGATCAAAGTCATATTGTGATCACATTTACCCAAGTGAAAAAATTGTTAATCAAAACGAGGCTTAATCCCTATAATGAAGCGGTAGATTTGAGGAATTCGTTTAAATCGTAAGGGGAAAATTTCCGATGAAAGAAACATTTGCTTATTTTAAAAAGTTAGCAGTGTCCACGATGGTTGCTACCACCTTAGCCTTCAGTGTAGCAACCCCAAGTAACGCTGAAGAGCGTAGCCTAAATATCTATAACTGGTCGGATTACATTGATAACGATGTACTCAAAGAGTTCACAGAAAAAACCGGCATTAAAGTCAATTATGATGTATTTGACTCCAATGAACTCCTCGAGACTAAGCTGTCTGCAGGATCTTCTGGTTATGATTTAGTCGTCCCTACAGCTAACTTCTTAGCGCGGCAAATTGAAGCTAAGATTTTCCAAAAACTCGACAAAGCTAAGCTGCCAAATTTGTCAAACGCATGGGATATGGTCAGTGAGCGAGTCGCTGCTTATGATCCGGGCAATGAATACTCTGTCAATTATCTTTGGGGAACTATTGGCGTTGGTTATTCTGAAGAGAAAGTTAAAAAACTATTGCCTGATGCACCCGTCAATTCTTGGGATATGGTATTCAAGCCGGAAGTAGCTAGTAAATTAGCTGAATGCGGCATCTATATGCTGGATTCTTCCACTGATATTATTCCACCAGCGCTGAAATACTTAGGTTTAGACCCTAATGACTTCAGCAAAGAAAACCTAAAAAAGGCGGAGGAATTACTGTTAAAGGTTCGTCCGTATATTAAGAAATTCCATTCCTCCGAATTTATCACAGCGTTGGCTAATGGTGATATTTGTGTGGCGGTTGGTTTCTCGGGCGATATTTTCCAAGCTCAATCCCGTGCGGCTGAGGCCAAAAATGGTATTACTGTCCAATATGTGATTCCTAAAGAAGGTAGCTCCATGTGGTTTGATCAGATGGCGATTCCAGCCGATGCTAAAAACGTCGCAGAAGCTCACGAATTTATTAACTTTGTGATGGAGCCGAAGAATATCGCGCGTATTTCTAACGCCGTCTCTTATGCGAATGGTAATAAAGCCTCACAAGAGTTTGTTAATAAAGAAATCTTGGATAACCCTGCGATTTATCCTACGGAAGAAGTGATGAAAAATCTCTTCACAGTTAAACCACTCGATAATAGTACTCAACGTTTGTTCAATCGTTCTTGGACTACGATTAAAAGTGGTCAATAAGCACTAGAATCTTAGCGATTCAACATCGGCTTCAAGTGCTTGAAGCCGATGCCTCAAACTGCTATTAAGCAAATCTCATTACTATATGACTATTGGGTGTCGGAAGGAGTAGCACAGATGGCGGATGCACCGGAACAGCGCAAGGTCTTTGCGCCGTGGTTAGATCCAAGTCAAAAACCACTTATTCGTTTTGAAAATGTGACCAAGCGGTTTGGTGACTTTGTGGCTTTAGATAATCTAACCTTAGATATTTACGAGCGCGAATTCTACGCCCTATTGGGGCCTTCTGGCTGCGGTAAAACCACCATGCTGCGTTTACTAGCAGGCTTTGAAATGCCCACTAGCGGGCGTATTCTGATCGGTGGTGAGGATATTAGTCATATTCCACCGAATAAACGCCCGATCAATATGATGTTCCAATCCTATGCCCTCTTCCCACATATGACCGTGGCTAAGAATATTGGCTTTGGCTTAAAACAAGAAGGTCAATCAGCTGAAGCGATTGGGCAACGGGTTAAAGAAATGCTGGCTTTAGTCCAGCTTGAACCCTTTGCTCAGCGTAAACCCCATCAATTATCCGGTGGTCAACGTCAACGGGTGGCCTTGGCTCGCTCGTTAGCTAAACGCCCTAAATTACTGCTCTTGGATGAGCCTCTAGGCGCTTTGGATAAGAAGCTTCGTGAGCAAACTCAGTTCGAGCTGATGAATCTACAAGAAAAACTCGGTATGACTTTTATGATTGTGACGCATGATCAAGAAGAGGCCATGACAATGGCCAGTCGAATTGCCGTCATGGATAAAGGCTTAGTCATGCAAGTGGATACCCCGGCTGATATTTATGAAGCACCTAATTCCAGATATGTAGCGGACTTTATCGGTAATGTGAATTTTATTGAATGCACGGTTGTAGGCCACACCGGTCAAGAGTATCAACTCCATGATCGCCAAGGTAATCACTTCCGTTTAGTCAGCGAGCTAACACTAGAAACCGACTCAACGGTATGGCTAGCCGTGCGCCCTGAAAAAGTGATCGTTAGTAAAGAACCGCCACAAGGCGAGCTAAATGCTGTCCAAGGGATTGTTTGGGATATTGCTTACTCAGGTGATACTTCAACCTACCATGTACGCCTACCGGATGGGAGCACACTGAAATCAGAAATGGCGAATCTACGTCGAGTACGTAATCGCGCGATTACTTGGGAGGATCGAGTGTGGTTATCTTGGTCACTGACTGCAGCTGTGCCTCTCAAACGCTAAGGAGGATCTGCTATGCAACGCCAATTTGACTGGGGACGTTTTCTACTGATCGCAATCCCATTTCTGTGGTTGCTGATATTCTTTTTATTACCTTTTGCTATCGTCGTTAAAATCTCACTCTCAGATACAGCCAATGCACTTCCCCCCTATCTTCCGACCCTCAATTTATCAGAGGGTTTTGCGGGGATTACTAGCTTTTTTAGCCAGTTAGATTTTGAAAGTTTTGCTTGGCTTTTGGATGACAAAATCTATTTTTTGTCTTACCTGAATAGTTTAAAAATTGCCTTTATTTCAACCTTACTGACTTTATTAATCGGCTATCCAATGGCTTATGGCTTGGCTAAATCCCCTCAGCGCTGGCGTACTATTTTATTAATGCTGGTGATTCTGCCGTTTTGGACAAGCTTCTTAATTCGCGTCTATGCTTGGATTGGGATTTTAAAACCCGAAGGCTTGCTCAATATGGGCTTGATGGGACTGGGTTTAATTGATACGCCCTTAGCTATTATTAATACTCCGACCGCGGTTTATATTGGGATTGTTTACTCTTATCTCCCCTTTTTAGTCTTACCCCTGTATGCAACCCTAGAAAAGCTCGATCAAACTTTGATTGAAGCGGCATTGGATTTAGGTTGCTCACCCATTAAAGCCTTTTGGCAAGTGACTTTCCCTTTATCTTTACCCGGTGTCGTGGCAGGCTGTTTCTTAGTGTTTATTCCTGCGATGGGAGAATTCGTTATCCCCGACTTACTCGGCGGCTCTGATACGATTATGATCGGTAAAACGCTCTGGAGTGAGTTCTTTGGGAATCGTGACTGGCCAGTGGCCTCTGCAGTTGCGGTGGTCTTGTTACTATCCCTAGTCGTACCGATTGTTATTTTCCAACGCCTGCAAGAACGTCAACGGGAGGCTGAAGCATGAATGTAACCCGTTTTAGCTGGTTCAATTTAACCAGTCTCATTATCGCTTTTTCCTTTCTGTATCTACCGATTTTACTGTTAATTTTGTTTAGCTTTAATGCTTCAAAGTTGGTAACAGTTTGGGGCGGTTTTTCAACGAAATGGTATGTAAGCTTATTTCAGAATGAGATGTTCATGCAGGCGGCTTGGGTCACTTTAAAAGTAGCCGTCGTGAGCGCTACTTTAGCGACCATTCTAGGAACGATGGCGGCAATTGTTTTAACTCGCGTAGGGCGCTTCCGAGGGCGTTTATTGTTTTCAGGGATGGTCTACTCCCCCTTAGTCATGCCCGAAGTAATTACGGGCTTAGCCCTACTTTTATTGTTCGTAGCGATTGGCTTAGATCGTGGTTATTGGACGATTACCTTAGCGCATACCACATTAACGATGTGCTTTGTAACCGTGGTGGTCTCTTCGCGCTTAGTGAGTTTCGATAAATCCTTAGAGGAAGCTGCCTTAGATTTGGGTTGCACTAAACTCTCGGCTTTTTTCCAAGTCACTTTGCCCATCATTATGCCCGCTATTATTGCCGGTTGGTTATTGGCTTTTACTTTGTCCCTAGATGATTTAGTCATTGCCTCGTTCACCTCAGGCCCAGGCTCCACCACTTTGCCGATGAAGATTTATAGCCAAGTTCGCTTGGGCTTAAATCCAGAAATCAATGCGCTTTCAACCTTGCTGATTTTATTAGTTAGTGTGGGAGTAGTGATTGCTTCTGTGGTGAGTCGACGGGCGGAGGAACAACAGACTTAAGCACGGCCTAAACCTGCAGGTAGCTTGTTATCAACTACCTGCAAGCGATTGATTATTACAAGCGCGTTTTCCGCTTACGCACCGGTGCTCGACTTAAAGCATTATTCCCATCCGCTAACTTTTCTAACAGGCTTAAAAGCTGTGTGCCTTCTTCCGAGGTTAAGGGTGCCATAATGCGCTCTTGAGCTTGTTGTACCGCAGGCAAAACTTCGTTTAAAAGTGCTTGGCCTTGGGCGGTGATGCTAACGATTTTCGAGCGTTGATCACGGCCGGATTTATCACGCAAAATCAAGCCACGTTCCTCTAGATTACGTACCACCACTGTAATCGTGGTGCGATCTAAGGCAATTTCCCCGCCTAGGCTTACTTGATCTTGTGAGCCTTGTTCAGACAGCACGATCAATACGGCAAACTGTAAAGGAGTCAGATCATAAATACTGCACTCATCCAAGAAAATCGCCACCGCAATTTGATGGCAGCGGCGAAGAAGATGACCGGGTAAATCCGCGAAGCTACTCGACATTTTAAACAATGGCATCGGGTTGATTAGCAGGGATAGCGCGTTGGAAAGCCTCAAGCTGATTTAAAGCTGCAAAAATTCGCTCAATGGTTGGATAAGCCGAGGTATCCACGTTAAAACGTTGGTTATTTAGCATCTGCGCAAATAAACAAGTATCAGCGAGGCTTGGCGTATCGCCATAACAGTATTGACCTGTATTCGGGCTAGTAGCAAGGATTTGCTCTAACGGCACAAACGTCGTGTGCACCCATTGGTTAAACCATGCTTTAACCCCAGCCTCATCTTGCCCATAAGCACGAATCTGATCCAAGACTCGCAGATTATTTAAAGGATGAATTTCACAAGCAATCATATAAGCCATTGAACGTACCTGCGCACGTCCAATGGGATCTGCTGGCAATAAAGGAGGCTGTGGATAGACTTCCTCCAACCACTCTATAATTGCCAACGATTGGGTCAGCACTGTACCATCCGCTAACTCTAAAGCAGGCACTAAACCCGCCGGATTTTTTGCTAAATATTCCGGCTTATTATTCTCATTCGTCCGCAAATTGTAGGCTACATACTCATAATCCACGCCTTTGTAATTCAATGCGGCACGTAACCGAATCGAAGTCGAACTGCGGAAATAATTGTGCAATAGCAATTTTTGCTCACTCATGCAAGTGCTCGCTCACCAATCGTTGTCGTTACAGAACCTAGCCCTGCGATTTCAACCACACAAACATCGCCCGGAACTAGAGGGCCTACGCCCGCTGGAGTGCCAGTATACACTAAATCGCCTGCTTTAATTTCCATCGTACGTGAAAGAATAGAAACAATTTCTGGAACTGACCAGATCAATTCTTTTAAATCAGCGTCTTGCTTCACAACGCCATTCACCGTTAAGCGAATGACCCCTTGGTCTAAATGCCCAAGCTCACTCACTGGATGAATAGGGCCACACACGGCTGAACGATCAAAAGCTTTACCCCAATCCCATGGGCGACCTTGCTCCCGAGCTGCGAGCTGTAAATCACGACGAGTTAAATCATTCCCAACCGCATAGCCCCAGATATAATCCAGTGCTTGGTCTTCTGGAATATTCACGCCCCCTTTACCAATCGCAAGCACTAATTCAGCTTCGTAATGGAAATTATTGGTTTCGGGTGGATAAGCAACGATTTGCTGATCATCAACCACCGCATCAGCGGGCTTGGTAAAGAAAAAAGGTGGCTCACGATCTGGATCGCGCCCCATTTCACGGGCATGGGCGGCATAGTTACGGCCTACACAGAAAATCCGCCGTACCGGAAAACGTGCCTCTGAACCAGCGACAGCCACTGAAGCGACCGCTGGTGGATTAATTACATAATTCGTCATATGACTTCTCCGTCCTTATTTAATGATCAACTCAAGCAATACCGCGTTGTTCACGCCACAAGCCTAATTTCTGCTGCGCTACTCGATCTGAATAGCTAAACATTACGGCTTCACCCTGCGCCTCGTGGATGATCCATTTCCAGCTCGGTGCTACAAAAATATCTTTTGGCCCCCACTCAAATACTTGCCCATCAATGATGCTGCGCCCTGTCCCTTCTGTGACAACAAAGACAGTAGCATCCGTACTGCGATAAGGTGCTGTTTTAAAGCCTTCCGGCAACAGTTGCAAAAATGGTGCAATCGTGGGCATCGCAAAGCCTCCATCCACCGGATTGATATAGCGCATTTTCAACCCGTGGCAAGGATCCCATTCTTGCTGGCGCTGCATTTGGTACAGAGCCTCGCGTGAACGTGCATAGGGATAATTAAAGATCGGGGAAGCTAAACGATGCTTTTCATAATCGACTGGCAACATATTCGCACCGTAACGCGCCAAGCTATCACCCGTTTGACGAATAATTTCTTGCTCATCAGCCCCTAAACCCTCTGCAAACGAAGCATCAAACAAGGAAACAATCGGAATATCCAAACCATCGAGCCAAATCATTGGATCTTGGGTTTGATTACCATGATCATGCCAAGTCTGGGGTGGTGTAATCACGAAATCACCGAATTGCATCAGTGTACGCTCGCCATTCACACTAGTATGCGCCCCTGCTCCATCCATAATAAAACGCAAAGCTGACTGACTATGCCGATGTGCAGGTGCTACCTCACCCGGCATCACTAATTGTAAACCAGCATACAAGGAAGTCGTGATTTTTGACTGTCCACGTAGCCCCGGATTTTCCAGAATCAAAACACGCCGTTCCGCTTCTTTAGCCGTAATCAAACCACCTGCTTCTAACAGCCATTCTTTGGCTAACGCGAACTTCCATAAATTCGGCACACAGGCACTTTTCGGCTCTGGAGTAATAATATCCGACAGTACCGCCCAAAGTGGGGTGAAACCTTGGGTATCAATTTTCTCGTAAAACGCTAAGCGTTCTGGGGTTTCTAGGGGTTTTTCAGTTAAAGACATTGCTCATACTCCTCATGCATCTAAGCCAGTACCACCGTACAGCCAAGCTAAACCGTTATACCATTCCTCAGGTGTCCGCCGAGACATCACTTGATTGCGTACTGCGGCTTTAGCACCATCAGGGTGATAAATATATTCGCCAATCAAACGTGAACTGAGCTGCACACGCGCAGTACGTGCCATACGCTGACTTAAATATTGCTGCAAGGCCGTCTCTACATCCTCGCCATACAGCTCAAACATATGACTCAGGCACACCGCATCTTCCATCGCCATGCAAGCCCCTTGAGCAAAGTATTGCAGCATGGGGTGGGCTGCATCACCTAACAAAGCCACCCGCCCATCGACCCAATTCATAATCGGATCACGATCACACAAGACCCACAGCTTCCAATTTTCGCCATGTTCAATAATCTGCTGCGCACGAGGGTGAACATGCTCAAACCCTTGACGCACTTCCTCTTTGCTGACCGATTTACCCGCCACGGCTTCTTTCACATCATTGTGATAAGTGACCACCAAATTGAACAGCTTCCAACCTTTTAGGGGGTAATGCACGATATGGCATTTAGGCCCCGCCCAAAGCGTGGCCGCATTCCAACGTAAATCTTCTGGCATTTGTTCAGTGGGAATTACAGAGCGGTAAGTCGTATGTCCTGAAACACGTGGCTCGCCATCGCCAACTATTTGCTGGCGAATATTCGAGCGCAATCCATCGGCGCCCACTAAGGCTTGGCCTTCTAAATAACCTTTATCCTTGCAATACACACGGACAGTGTTGCCATCTTGCTCATAACGCTCAACGGTGTGTGAAGTACGCAGCTCAATCAACTCATTTGAACGGCAAGCCTCCAATAAGACACCATGTAAATCCGCACGATGCACAACCGCATAAGGATTCTTAAAGCGCTCACGGAAAGGAGCATCCAGTGGAATTGAGGTGATTTCCTCACCTTTGATTGCATCCATTAAACGCAGACTATCAATATACACGGCTTTCGCTCGTGCTTCGTCGCCTACGCCTAGATAATCAAAACAATGAAAGGCATTCGGGCCAATTTGAATACCAGCCCCAATTTCACCCAGTTCAGCAGCACGCTCTAACACGATGGAGCGTACCCCTTTACGAGCTAGCCCTAAAGCCGTCGCGAGGCCACCAATCCCACCACCGGCAATGAGAACAGGTTGTGAATTCATACATCTCCTCCTGATGCACGTTTATGTTTAGAAAATTAATCTTAATACTGATTATAATACTGATTATTTTTAATAAAGCAAGCTTCTAAATTATTAAGTTTAACACATAAACCGTGCTAAACTTATTATGTGTTAAAGAGAGATGTATTATGACCAATCTAACCCTATCCATTGACGAAGAAGAGTTGAAACAAGCACGTATCCTTGCCTTGCAACAAGGAACATCTTTGAACGCAGTCATCCGTGAATTTGTGCGCAACTATATTGGGCAAACTAAACACTACCAAAAACTGACCGAAAGTATTTTATTCAAAGCAGAACAATCCGAAGTGGGCAGCCAAGGTCGTAAATGGACAAGGGATGAACTCTATGAATAAACACCCGAAGATATTTTTTGATACGAATATTTTAGTCTATGCATTTGATAAAGATGAACCTTCTAAGGCTGCTATGGCACGCCACTGGTTACGAGAAGTAGGCAGCCAAGGTAACTTAGTCTTGAGCACGCAAGTTCTACAAGAATTCTATGTGGCTGTTACTAAATCCATGAACCCTAAAATGCCGCATCTTCAAGCGGCTGAGTTAGTGAATGATTTTGCTGAATTTCCCCTAGTACAAGTGGATAAAGTGCTGATTGCTAAAGCCATGCAGCGCCATCGAAATAGAGAGTTTTCTTTCTGGGATAGCCTAGTCATTGAAGCTGCTTTGCAAGCCAACTGCGATACTTTACTGAGTGAAGATATGCAAGATGGACGCATCATTCATGGTTTAACCATTGTTAATCCCTTTAAATTAAAAGATAAAAACTAGATCAATTTATTGTTTCTGTTTGGGAGGCTTACCAACGATGACTCCCCACTGATAAGCACCTGATCACTAAACGCTACATTCAGTCTATCGAGCGGCAGAATTTTAACTTCCATACCCGTATTAAACGCTTAGTCCGCAAAACCTTATGCTTCTCGAAGCCCGTTGAGATTCATGACAAAGTGATCGGGGAGTTTATTAGTCGGATGTTCTTCAACTCCTCTAAAGCATGACCTTTCTTTTCTAAAACATCAGCCCAATGATCCCCAGGCTCTAAACCTTCCACATCACGGAAACTAAGAAACCGGCTTGAGTGAGCTTCGCATGTAGCTCAGCAGCGAGCTGTTCATTGACTCTTTGGTCTCGTGCATAACTGATAAATACTTGTCCTTCAGGAGACATAAAAATTGAAAATTTTAAAAAACTCGTACTAGAACACTAATCAGTTCGAATCTTAAACTTAGAAAAGAAACTCACTTTCTCTCAAGCAATCGGTAAAATAGCGCTCCTAATTAAAGCTTAAAGGCCAGACAATGGACATCGTTTACATCCGCGATCTACGCATCCAAGCCCGTATCGGCATTTACCCTTGGGAAAAAGCGATTCAGCAGCAAATCCGTGTGGATATAGAAATGGCTTGGGATAATCGAATTCCCGCCGCGAGCGATAAAATTGAAGATACTTTGAATTATAAGACAGCTGCCCAACGGGTGGTGCAATTAGTGGAGGCGGATCACTATGATTTAGTCGAACGCTTAGCAGAAGAAATTGCCAAAACGCTCATGACAGAAATGCAGATACCGTGGATTCGAGTCAGGGTCGGTAAGCCATTTGCAGTCAAAGGTTCTGCAGAGGTTGGTGTGCAAATCGAGCGCGGGCAATGTTAATGCCTGAAGTGTATGTCAGCATCGGGAGCAATATTGAACCCGAATTAAATTTCTGTGCTTGTTTGAAGGCTTTGCATGCCCACTTTGGCTCATTGCAATGCTCAACTATTTATCGCACTCCTGCTCTAGGCTTTGAAGGTGAGCCTTTTTTGAATGCTGTGGTCAGCTTTCATACAGAACTCAGCAGCTTAGCGCTGAAAACTTGGCTGCGAGATCTAGAAAAACAACAAGGCCGTCAAGCTAGCCCACAAAAATTTAGCGCCCGTAGCTTAGACTTAGATTTATTACTGTATGCGGATTTAGTTGAACCTACTCAAAAACTCCCCCACCCCGATATTTTGCAGTACACGTTTGTGTTTCAACCACTGCTTGAATTAGCCCCAAAGCACAAGCACCCTATTTTAGGCGAAAGCTTGGCTGATTTAGCCACTCAACTACATACCAACAGCGAATCCAATTCTTTAATACGGATTCAGCTAGCTTGCGCCAAACCTTGGCAAATTAGCGTTTAAAACGAGCCTTGAACTGCTCAATATAAGACTGCAAATGTTTATCCACTTTAGATCCCATGTGCATATTTAAACGCTGCCACGGATTTTTGGTCACGGCCGTTTCAGTAAAAGTAATCCGTGTTCCTCCGGGCACTGCACTTAATACCGCCTCCCGCGTACCAATCACTTGGCTACCTTTAGAGAGCTGCACAACAATTTCTTTATTCACCACTTCTTTTTGCTTGCGAGCTGTTATCTTGCCACCTTGAGCGAGGCTTTCAATCCAACGCATACCCTCATCATCGTCTTTAAGTTGAACGCTTTTTAAATCAGTGCGCCATTCAGTCTGACGTGATAAATCGCTTAACGTGCTCCAAGTATCATTAATTGGCGCTTTCACTAATTCAACCCGTGTGGCACGTTGATAAGGTGATAACAACAAGCCAATTAGAAACGGAACTAGAATGAGTAAAACTAAGATACTTACCAAAATCCATAACAGCAAAGGTTCCATCATTCATCCCGGAATTTATTTGAAAAGGTCATAGTTGTTTATTATTAACGACCTATTTTTACTAATGACCCAATAAAGGTTAAAAGGTTATCTCTTTGATAGGAGTGCTTTATTATAAAGCAAGAAAGCCCGCACAGGCGGGCTTTCTTAAGCAAAGATTATGACAACACGCCTGAATAACAGTGTATTTACTTAATTTTTGCTTCTTTAAAAATAACATGCTTACGAACAACTGGATCGTACTTTTTAAACTCCAATTTATCAGGAGTAGTACGCTTGTTCTTTGTTGTCGTATAAAAGAAGCCGGTTTCTGCAGTAGAAACTAGCTTAATTTTCTCACGCCCGCCTTTTTTAGCCATGTTTATCTACTCCAGACTTATACTTTTTCGCCACGTGCACGCAGCTCTGTTAATACTACATCAATACCTTTTTTGTCGATGGTACGTAAACCTTTAGTAGTAACACGCAGCGTCACAAAACGCTCTTCAGCTTCTACCCAAAAACGATGCGTATGTAAATTGGGTAAAAAACGACGTTTAGTCTTATTATTGGCGTGCGAAACGTTGTGACCGGACATCGGCCGCTTACCTGTTACTTGGCATACACGAGCCATATGATTTCTCCAAAACTGCGATTCAAACACTATAAGGCGCGAAAGGATAACAAAACAGTTTTTGTCAAGCAATGAAATTTTCTAGAATTTCAGCGCAACTCCGTTGCTTGAGCACATAAACCAGCAAAGTCTTACCAACATACCCTGTTAACACTGGCCAATATTTTAGACCTTTAAACGAGTCTTGGTCTTGGTTCAGGGTTTGAGCCGATTTGACTTCCACAGTGCAGGATTACCCACCACACTCCAGCACTATATCCACTTCATGTTTATCACCCTGCGTGTGGGTATTAAGGATACGCAACCATTCCTTAAATTCGTTGGCATCCAGTCGAGTATCTGCGATAGGATGTCGTTTTTAATGCCGACACTAGGCAACCTAATTGATATTAAACTGTATACCCAACCACAGAATAGGCTGCCACTTGGTGGCAGTGAGCCAAATTTATGTATAATTATTTCACCAATATCAATTTCCTGCATGCCGTGATTGCCTTCCTCGTGGCGCAGGTCGTCGGGTCTGCACTTGCTGTTGGCTCTGTAGAGTTGTTTCCTGCACTAGCGCAGTACCCGGACGCTACCTTTGAAGTGTTGCGGGGTGGCCCTAACCTACTGGTCATCCTGTGGTTCCTATACGATATGCACAAAAAGCAGGTGGATATTGGTGCAGATTTCCGCAATATCCTACGGCAGATTACCTTAGGAGATATGGCCGCTATCACGATCTTTAACATCCTAGCGGGGCTTTTCTCCATTTATGGCATTATTTACGCTGCGGTGAGCTTTATGCCCTCCGACGCACTGTCTCAGATGTCAGGATCAAACGGCTTGGCGGGAAGCACTACGCTGGTCGGCCTCCTGATCGGCGGCTTCGTGGCGGTCATTCTGGCTCCTCCCGCTGAGGAGTTTATTTTCAGAGGTCTGCTGTTTATCCGCCTTCAGAAATATCTGCCTCTGTGGGGGAGTATGGTGCTTTCCTCTGTATTATTCGCGGCCATTCATTTCTCCATCTCTGCCGTGACCACCTTCCTATTTGCGCTCACCCTGTGTGTCGTGGTGTACAAGACCAAAAACATCGCTTTGGCGATCGTGCTACACGCCATCAACAATGGTTTCGTTAGTCTGTTTCAGGTGGCGAGCGAGCTGTTCTCCAAGCCGGGTAACGACGAGATGTCTTTGGCGCAAATCTCCACGCAATTCTACTCCATCGGGCTGCCCTGCCTGCTTGGCGCTTTGGTGCTGGCTGTTTACCTCATCCGTAAGCGCGATTTCCTTCAGTTGGATAAGCCGTTTCTGACAGGTCAGGCCTAAAGGGGGGCAGGAGTGAGTTTCTTTAGCCACCCCTGCAGAACCAGAACCCCGCGATGCTAGGCCGTCGCGGTCGCCTAAGCTATATGTTAGGAAGGGCAAATGCCCGCCTCGTGTTGAGCGTGCTACTCAATGAGCTGGTGCTTTGGGTTGGTCATATCGCTTCTCCTATTCCTTTAGATCATATTACGAGGAAGGATGCGTTATAAATTGCTTGAATTCGTTGGTAACCAACTAGGTATATGCGATAGGATGTCGTTTTTAACGGCGACATTGGAACGCCTAATTGACCTTTACCTTAGGTAGAAGAAATGAAAGTCACCACGTTCTATCTTGAGATGAGAGCGCGAGATCAACTTCGTGCTAAACCGAACCACGACCCAAGGCTTCGGGTGCTTGAGGCATCCGTCAAGCAGTGGGAGTTTAATCGCTTCCTTTACACTTTTGTTGGCGGCCCTTGGCAATGGTGCGATAAATTATCCTGGGATGATTCTAAATGGAAAGAATATTTAGATTCTAACCAAATAATAACCTTCGTCGCCTATTATGATGGTGCTCCAGCGGGCTATTTCGAACTCTCACAATGCGACGGCGAAGTGGAGATCGCCTACTTCGGACTCTCACCCTATTTCATAGGGAAAGGCTTGGGTGGCTCATTGCTTAGTTGTGCTATCGAAACAGCATGGAACCTAAATCTGAGGCGAGTATGGGTTCACACATGCACACTGGATCATCCTGCTGCATTGCAGAATTATCTAGCCCGCGGGATGACGATTTACAAAACAGAAGAAAAATGAGCCTAACAAGGTGGTAGAGCAAATACGGTTGCTTTGGACATTAGCCAACAACTGAATGGATTCAACCGCTCCTACTAAACTCGACAACTCGCTTAAACAGGTAAAACCCACTCAGCCGGAAACGCTGGCAAATCCACCAGCCCTTCGACCCTTTGCTGTAGCATCGTATGAAACTGCCGCGCTAACAGCGGCACTTGCACATTACTCGGCGTATGCAGATAAATATAAGGCTTCATACCTGCTGCTAACCAACGCGCCGTTTGTGCTGCCCAAGGTTCTAGGAATTTTTGGTTTTCTTCCAACACGGGATGCCCAATATATCTAAGCATGGGCGCTTGCGCGGTAGTATCTAATTGCACCGGCAAGCGTGGTTTTTTGCGTTGAGCCTCTTGGGTAGCTTCATCCATTGCGGGTGCAGCATGTACTGGGCGACTATCAAAAATCACTCGATCTACATTTAAGCGCTGCAATAGCTCATTATAATATTGACGAATACTTGCTTCGGTGAAAAAGGCTGGGTGACGCACCTCAACCGCATATTGATAAATAGGCGGTAAACTTTGGATAAATTCAGCTAAAGCATTCAACATCGAAGGCGTAAATGAGGCGGGTAATTGAATCATAAAACCCTTTAAACGTTGCCCCAAAGGCTGCATACGCTCAAGGAAAGTTTTAGTTTCAGCACTGACACCTTGCAGCTTATATTCATGGGTAATGACACGCGGAAATTTAAAGCTAAAACGGAAAGTTTCGGGCGTAGATTCCAGCCAACGCGCTACCATTGTTTCCGAGGGGGTCGCATAAAAAGTCGTATTCCCCTCAACGGCATTAAAAAACTGGGCGTATTGCTGGAGAAATTCAGCGGGTTTGGCCTTTTTAGTATAAAACTCGCCTTTCCACTCATTCATAGCCCAAAGGGGCGCTCCTAGGTAATAAGGCATCGAAGTCATGCAAGACTCCCCTTAAAAAAGAAAAAGGTCTGACCGTAGCCAGACCTTAACTATAAAGTGAGTTTAACCGACTTGCACTTCAATCTTCCGTGGCTGGGCATGTTCTGCTTTAGGAATGCGCAGGGTTAAAACCCCATCACGCTGACTGGCTTCGATTTTGGACGGGTCTAGTTCACGGCTGAGTGTAAATGCGCGCTTATATTTGGCGGTACTCACTTCAGCATGGGTCGACTCCATCTGTTCCGGCGTGGATAAGCGAATTTCGCCTTCTAAACTTAAAACATTGTTTTCAACATTCACCTGTACATTTTCTTTAGGTACGCCCGGCAATTCTGCGGTTAAGGTAAAACCATTTTCTTCCTCAATAATCGTCACTAAAGGGCGTAAAGTGGCGAGTTCAGTAGTTTTATTGGTAATGGATTGATTCGTTTGTTCAGTCATGGTCATCTACTCCTTGAGTCTTGTAAGCTTTATTGAATTTCAATACGTTTGGGCTGCGCTTCTTCACGGCGCTGAATGCTGATATGCAAGACACCCTCTTTGTAACTCGCACTCACTTTATTGACATCCACATCATCAGGTAGCGTAATGACACGCTTAAACTTGCCAGAAAAACGCTCTTGCGCATACACAGTCAGCTTACTATCCTCTTTCGGTAGCTCTAAATGCCGCTCACCTTGTAGAGTGAGAAGATTTTTATCAATCTGAATATCTAAACTTTTTGCATCCACACCAGGTATAAAAGCATATACTTCGACCGAACTTGGGGTTGAACCTAAATTAATCGCTGGAAAACTGCCGCGTGCCACCGGACGAATATTGGATACCAGATTTCGCCCCACTAAATGACGCTGCAATTGTTCTAATTCGCTAAACAGATCATCTGAAAAGTTAAATAAGGTGTTATACATGTTCGATCTCCACTTAATTTGATTGGGCTGTATCGCCTATACCCCGATGAATAGGGTCGACCTTTGCAGAGTTCAAGAGTCGAAAAATAAAAAACTTGACAAACAGCAAAAAATTTTAATTTGTACTTTTCAGGCTCTTGTAAAAGGCTTTTTTGCCCATATTTAGCCGCCCAGAGAACCTGAGATTTGCAGGCAAGGAGATTTCTGTGGAATACAAAGATTACTATAAAACCTTAGGTGTGGAGCGCTCGGCAACGACCGATGAAGTTCGTGCGGCTTATCGTAAATTAGCCCGCAAATACCATCCTGATGTCAGTAAAGAAAAAGATGCTGAGGCACGCTTCAAAGAAGTGGGTGAGGCGTATGAAGTTCTGAAAGATGCCGATAAACGTGAGGCTTATGACCAACTTGGCTCAAACTGGAAGCAAGGCCAAGATTTTCGGCCACCGCCGGGCTGGAATCCGGGGGGGGCTGGTTTTGAATTCCGCACGGGTCATGGTCAGGGAGGGCAAGCTGATTTCAGTGATTTTTTTTCCTCCATCTTTGGCAATATGGGTGGCGGTTTTGGCGGCGGTGGCTTTAATCAACAAGGTTTTGGCCAAAATGCAGGCGCTCGTCAAAATACACGCGGTCAAGACCAACACACCAAAATTCAAATTGATTTAGAAGATTCTATGCACGGCGCAAAACGGAATATTTCCTTACGTAGTGCCAGTGGTGATCGTAGCTTAACGGTAAATATCCCCAAAGGTATCAAGGCAGGACAAAAGATTCGCTTGAATGGCCAAGGCCAAAGCGGCTTAGGCGGGGCGGGTGATTTATTATTGGAGGTCGAATTTAATCCTCATCACCGCTATAAAGTAGAGGGCAGCGATCTGATCATGACACTACCAGTTGCCCCTTGGGAGGCTGCTTTAGGCGCGACTGTCAAAGTCCCCTTAGCTGATGGCACTCAGGCAGAGGTAAAAATTCCGGCCAATTCACGCTCTGGGCGAAAAATGCGCTTAAAAGAAAAAGGTTTACCGAGTAAACCGGCGGGTGATTTATATCTGAACCTAGAAATCGTCTTGCCTGTCGCGGATACCGCCCGTGCAAAAGAATTATATACCCAGATGGCGACAGAGCTTGCTTTTAACCCACGTGCAAATTGGTGAGTGCGTCTATAATCGCAAATGGGGCGGCTTTAAGAATATCCGAACTTCCCCCTTAACCGATACCGTCGGATACTATATACTAGCGCACCGTTTAAAATGCACAAAAGGTATTCCAAATCAAGGGGCAGTCGCTTAAAATTGCCAACCTTTGTGAGCCTGCATGAAGCGAGGCTTTGCAGATAAGATCGGCAGAACACTCCTGTTGGCAAATTGCCCTCTGTTTTAAAGCTAGGGGAGCAGGCCAGCAGGTTATTGTATTTATATGAGACACTAAACAAATGACGGACTTAAGCAAATACCGGAACATAGGTATCTTCGCTCACGTTGACGCGGGCAAAACGACTACCACAGAACGTATTCTGAAATTAACCGGTAAAATTCATAAAATCGGTGAAGTGCACGAAGGTGAGTCTACAATGGACTTCATGGTGCAAGAAGCAGAACGCGGTATTACGATTCAGTCTGCAGCAACGACTTGCTTCTGGAAAGACCATCGCTTCAATGTTATTGATACCCCCGGGCACGTTGACTTCACCATTGAAGTTTATCGTTCTTTAAAAGTGCTAGACGGTGGTGTCGGTGTATTCTGCGGCTCTGGCGGTGTTGAGCCTCAATCTGAAACCAACTGGCGTTATGCGAACGATTCTAAAGTTGCTCGTTTAATTTATGTGAATAAATTAGACCGTATCGGTGCTGATTTCTATCGCGTCGTGAAGCAAGTTCAAGAAGTTTTAGGGGCTAAGCCGTTAGTGATGGCACTCCCGATTGGTTTTGAAGATACCTTTGTTGGCGTTGTTGATTTATTAACTCGCAAAGCATGGGTTTGGGACGAATCAGGCGATCCATTAAAGTTCACCCTCGAAGATGTTCCAGCTGATATGGTGGAGAAGGTTGAAGAATGGCGTGAAAAACTCATCGAAACCGCAGTAGAGCAAGACGATGAGGCGATGGAAATGTACTTAGGGGGTGAAGAGCCACCTTTAGAAACCATTAAAGCCTGTATCCGTAAGGGTACTATCGCGATGGACTTCTTCCCAACCTTCCCCGGTTCTTCTTTCAAGAACAAAGGCGTACAGTTGGTATTAGATGGGGTAGTTGACTATCTGCCAAATCCAATGGAAGTCAATCCACAGCCTGAAACAGACATCGAAGGTAATCCAACCGGTGAAGTTGCGACCGTTGATCCTAGCCGCCCCTTCCGTGGCTTAGTCTTCAAGATTATGGATGACCGCTTCGGTGCTTTGAACTTCGTGCGTATCTATTCCGGTACTATCAAAAAAGGTGATACTGTTCTGAATACCTACACCGGTAAAACCGAGCGTGTAGGCCGGATGGTTGAGATGCACGCGAATGATCGTACAGAGATTGATTCCGCTCAAGCGGGTGACATCGTTGCCTTGATTGGTCTGAAAAATGTCCAAACAGGGCATACTTTGGCAGATCCTGATAAGCCTGCAACGCTTGAGCCAATGGTCTTCCCTGATCCGGTTATCTCAATTGCGATTGCACCTAAAAACAAGGGTGCTGCAGAGAAATTAGGGGTCGCTCTGAACAAGATGGTTCAGGAAGATCCTTCATTCCGCGTTGAGACCGATCAAGAAACCAATGAAACCATCCTGAAAGGGATGGGTGAATTGCACTTAGATATTAAAGTCGACATTTTACGTCGTACTCATGGTATCGAAGTTGATGTGGGTAAACCGCAAGTCGCTTATCGTGAATCGATCACTAAAGTGGTTGAAGATAGCTACACCCACAAAAAGCAATCGGGTGGTTCAGGTCAATACGGTAAGATTGACTACACGATGGAGCCGAACGAGCCAGGTGCTGGCTTTACCTTCCAATCGGTGGTAGTGGGCGGTAACGTACCGCGTGAATTCTGGCCTGCGATTGAAAAAGGCTTCCGCGATAGCATGGGTAAAGGTGTGTTGGCTGGCTATCCCGTCGAGGATGTAAAAGTCACCTTACGGGACGGTGGTTTCCATGCGGTTGACTCATCGGCGATTGCCTTCGAAATTGCAGCTAAAGGCGGTTATCGTCAAACGATGGCAAAAGCAGGCCCACAAATTCTTGAGCCTATCATGAAAGTGGACGTGTTCGTTCCTGATGCCCATGTTGGTGATACTATTGGTGACTTGAACCGTCGGCGTGCGATGATCAAATCCCAAGACACCGCGCCCATTGGTGCACGGATCAAAGCGGAAG
Source organism: Pseudomonadota bacterium (assembly GCA_046051185.1). Classification (GTDB taxonomy): domain Bacteria; phylum Pseudomonadota; class Gammaproteobacteria; order Thiotrichales; family Thiotrichaceae; genus Thiolinea. The sequence goes on from JBJOOT010000001.1 coordinate 22,269, forward strand.
CGCCCTTGTCAGAAATGTTCGGTTATATCGGTGATCTACGTACCATGACCTCTGGTCGCGGTCAGTTCTCAATGGAGTTCTCACACTACGCTCCATGTCCAAAGAACGTTGCTGATCAAGTGATTAAAGAAGCGGCTGAGCGCAAAAAAGCAGCTGACGACGCTCGTTAATAACCCGATGCTATTCAAAAAACCTCGTCTTTTGGGATGGGGTTTTTTTTCGCCTAGAAAAAAATATCTCTGTGCTAAGCCTCAAAATCTTATCCACAAAACAGTCTTGATTTAGTGGGCTTGCCCGCTGATTTCCACAAGCTTATCCACAGCTTATTAACAATATATAGTAGTTACTTATGGAATCATAATACAGCATCTAGTAGCTAGGCTGTTCTTACACTGCTATAATCACCCCCTCCCCCATGATAATTTTTTGTTAAACATAGCGCCCCATTGTAGTTGGGGTAGAGGTTTTTTATGCACTCAGTCAATGTAAAAGTACAAAAATCCGGTAGCCTTGAAGACATAAAAGTACCGCAATTCTCTACCCCTAAATGCAAAGTCATTCGCCGTAATGGTGAAGTGACCGACTTCAATGCTTCAAAAATTCATATCGCTTTGACCAAAGCATTTTTAGAGGTAGAAGGTAGCTCTGCCTCCGGCTCTGCACGTATTCATGACACCGTAAAAAATCTCACGGAACAGGTGATTGAAGGTTTATTCCGGCGCATGCCCGACGGGGGCATGATTCATATTGAAGATATTCAAGATCAAGTTGAACTGGCTTTGATGCGTGCCGGTGAGCATAAAGTTGCCCGTAGTTATGTCTTATATCGTGAAGAGCGCGCTAAGTTACGGGCCAAAAAAGATAAAAAAAGTAAGTCTAAAGCTGACTTAGCCATCCATGTTAAATTAGATAACGGTGAACTGCGCCCACTCGATGAAGAGCGGCTACACAAAATCATTGCTGAATCAGTTGAAGGGCTCGAAGGTGTCGATGCAGCTCAAGTCACCCAAGGCGCTTTACGCAATCTCTATGATGGTATCTCTGAAAAAGAAGTCGCCACTGCACTGATCATGAGCACTCGTGTTCTGATTGATCATCACCCCAATTACTCCCAAGTAGCAGCACGCATGCTGATGGATAGTTTACGCCGCGAAGTTTTGAGCTTCCTAGAAGGCCAAACGACCGAAGCGACTCAACAGGAAATGCAAGGTTTATATGCAGAGGCTTTAGCCAAAGCGATCAAGCGTGGAATTGAAGTGAATCTGCTCGCGGATGAATTAGGCCGCTATGACCTGAAAGCCTTAGGTGCCGCCCTCAAACCAGAACGGGATTTGCAATTCAGTTATTTAGGCTTACAAACACTCTATGACCGCTATTTCTTGCATCATCAAGGGACACGTTTTGAATTACCACAAGTATTCTTTATGCGCGTGGCAATGGGTTTAGCGATTAATGAAGTAGAGCGCGAAGCCCGTGCGATTGAGTTCTATAATTTGCTGTCCAGCTTCGATTTTATGAGTAGCACCCCCACTCTCTTCAATTCTGGCACGCTGCGCCCGCAATTATCCTCTTGCTATCTCACCACCATTCCTGATGATCTCGATGGGATTTATGGGGCGATTAAAGATAATGCCCTGCTCTCTAAATTTGCTGGCGGTTTAGGCAATGATTGGAGTCGTGTACGTGGCATGGGTTCGCATATCAAAGGCACGAATGGCAAATCGCAGGGCGTGGTTCCATTCTTGAAGGTAGCGAATGATACGGCGGTGGCGGTGAATCAATGTTTCGCACCGGATACTTATATTTGGACAAATCAAGGTTGTAAGCCTATTCAAAATATTAAAGTAGGCGATTTGGTTTTAGGAAAGGAAGGTTTCTACCGCGCTGTTACCAAGCACATGGTCTATAACCAAACCGAACCAATGGTTGAAATTAATGTACGCCACTCTGCACAAACGTTGAAGGTAACAGCAGGCCATCCTATTTGGTCTGTGCAAGTAAAAAAACGCTATCATGCGCCTAAACAAATTATAGATATGTTGGCAAAAGAAGAGCTGGTTGTTGGGTATTGTGAGGCAGGTAAATTAAAAGAAGGTGATTTTGTTGCACAAACTATTCCGCAGGAAATCGTACCAATTGCGGGATTTACAGCCGATGATGCACGATTCTACGGCATTATGTTGGGAGATGGACATGTCACTAAAGAAGATGCTGAATGGGGTGTATCAGGGAATCCTAAAAAAGATGACTTTATGGCCTTTGTAGAGGCTTATTTAACAAATCGAGGGATTCACTATTGGATTTCAAAGCGAAATGAATCATATCAGCAGATCAAATGGTCTTTAGGCAAAGGCTTATTACGTTGTGCAACAACTGGACAATATGTTGGTGGTGAAGGTTCTGCATTACCTTTTACCAAAGCTGATTTTTATAATCAATCCGGTGCAAAACATATTGCACCGCGCTTCGCTCATTTACCAAAGGCACAAACCAAAGCTTTAATCCGTGGCTTACTGGAAACTGATGGCAGTGTTTCTGGTGGTAACTTACTGAATTTTACAAATACATCTCATGCTCTAATTGAGGGTATGCGTTATCAGCTATTACGTTTGGGCATTCCATCCTCAGCCTCTTATCGTGAACGCAATAATGAACATGAGGGAACTCGCATTGACGGTTCAAAAATTCAGTTCTCTGGAGTTACTAAAAGTTATGACTTGCGTATTCCCGCAGTAACCGACTTTGCTGAGTATTTTGATTACAAAGTTGCTCAGAAAAAGTTTTGGTTTGAATGGAAAGGTGCATTATTTTCACGTATTCAAAAAATCACTGATATGCCACCTGTGCCATTTGTATTTGATCTAAAGGTTGAAGGTGATCATAGCTACAATACAGTCGTGGGGGCTGTGTCAAACGGTGGAAAAAGAAAAGGAGCAGTCTGTGCCTATCTCGAAACTTGGCATATCGACATCGAAGACTTCCTAGAACTGCGCAAAAACACGGGCGATGAGCGCCGCCGTACCCACGACATGAATACCGCGAATTGGATTCCAGACTTATTCATGAAGCGCGTCGCAGAAGATAAAGAATGGACATTATTCTCGCCAGATGATGCACCCGATTTGCATGATCTAACTGGTAAGGCTTTTGAAAAGCGCTATGAGGAGTACGAAGCCAAAGCAGCCCGCGGTGAGATGAAACTCTTCCGCAAGCTACCTGCCAATCAGCTTTGGCGCAAGATGCTAGGGATGCTGTTTGAAACGGGTCATCCTTGGATTACTTTCAAAGATCCTTGCAATATTCGCTACACCAACCAACATGTCGGTGTGGTGCATAGCTCGAATTTATGTACGGAAATTACGCTACACACCACCGACAGCGAGATTGCCGTCTGCAACCTTGGCTCGATCAATATGGTTGCGCATACCACAGCTGATGGCTTAGACATGGCAAAGCTGGAGCGCACTGTTAATACCGCAATGCGTATGCTCGATAATGTCATCGATTATAACTACTACAGTGTGCCACAAGCGCGTAAGTCGAATTTGCGGCATCGTCCGGTGGGTTTGGGGATCATGGGTTTCCAAGATGCCTTGTATAAAATGAATCTGGCATATGCTTCAGAAGAGGCCTTGGAATTTGCGGATCGCAGCATGGAGGCAGTGTCTTATTTTGCGCTGCGTGCTTCCAGTCATTTAGCGGCTGAGCGCGGCAAATATCCAAGTTACGACGGCTCTTTATGGAGCAAAGGCATCCTGCCGATTGATTCTTTAACACTGTTGGGTGAAGAGCGCGGTGCTTATTTCAATGTGGATACCACTCAAACTTTAGATTGGGATGGCTTGCGTAATCTGATCAAACGCCAAGGGATGCGCAACTCCAATACCATGGCCATTGCTCCGACCGCCACCATTTCGAATATTTGTGGTGTCTCACAATCCATCGAGCCGACTTATCAAAATCTGTTCGTGAAATCGAATTTGTCGGGTGAATTCACCGTGATCAATCCTTACTTAGTCGAAGACTTGAAAGCCTTAGATATGTGGGATGAAGTCATGATCAATGATTTGAAATACTTCGATGGTTCAGTGCAGAAATTGGATCGTGTGCCTGAAGCCTTACGTCGTAAATACGCCACCGCCTTTGAAATGGATGCACGTTGGTTAGTCGAAGCGGCGAGCCGTCGTCAAAAATGGATTGATCAAGGCCAATCCTTGAATTTGTATATGGCCGAACCGAATGGGGCGAAACTGGATAATCTCTACAAACTAGCTTGGGTACGCGGCTTAAAAACGACCTACTACCTGCGTTCGATTGGCGCAACGGGTGTTGAAAAGCTGAATGACGCTTCTGCTCCAACGGCTGAAGAGAAAAAGCCCAGTATTAAAATGGCAACGAATTTATTAGAAGTCGGCTCGGCTGCCCCAAAAGCCTGCTCGCTGCTAGATCCTGATTGTGAAGCTTGTCAGTAATTTTTTTAAGGCTTCGATGTACACGCCTCGACATCGGAGCTTATTACCAATAGAGGCCGAGATATAGTTATGAGAGTAAATATGGCTCACTTACGTGAGCGTTCAGTAAACGGTGGATGGGTGAATTTTGCAGTTTTTGACGCTAGATCAAGCTCTGGTAGTCAGACTGATAATGCTCGCCTGTTAAGTCAGTTGACACATGCAGCTCGTTCCCAAGGGCTACGTATTGATCAATCCTCTTTGTGTTTCTCTTGCAATGGGCACATCGAGTTTTATGGAGATCGAAATCTTGTAGATTATTTATCTAAAAATGGAGTTCATAATTGGACGCATCAAATAAGTATTTGATAGAAAAAAACCCTACTGTAGTTAGATGTAAAGCATAAAAACAGTAGGGTTTTGAGGGTATAATTTGGGTTTGGATGGTTGCAGCCTCTAAACCCAATTATTAAGTAGCTAGTTCCGTATAACGCATTCTAACCACAGTGTTCATCTTACAGGTTAAGGTATTCTAAGGTAAGAGCTTTGTAGGAAACTAGATATGGGTTACGCGTTTTTTCGAAAAAATGCTAACCCTTGAATTATCAGGAAATTACAAAATGGCTAAAAATACAGGCCAAAATTACCGCAAAGGCGCTGTGAGCAATAGATCACAGGTTTACAATCCTTTAACTGAAAAATGGGTGAAAAGAGACACTGAGACAGGTAAATTCTTAGGTCAGAAATCCGATGGCACAGCTTTTAAAGGTGTGGCTAAGGAAGTTGATGATCGAAGAACTGATAAATAGCTTTAGCTAGACTAATAGTATTTTAATCACTTAACCACATTGCCTGTCTTAGGTAATGTGGTTTTTGTGTCTTTGCTGATTAGTTATCACAGCTAAACCGACATTAGGAAAAAAAAATCATGATGCTCAACTGGGATAACCCTTTAGCTCTACCAAACACAAGTGTACAATCGCGCCCCGAACAGGATAGAAATAAAAGTGTCACATTGATCACGGATGAAGCCGTTGGTCAGGGTGAGGCTGTCGAACAAGTAGAAAAAAACAAGACCAAGCTCAGCTTGGAGTATCCCGCTAGTGATACCCATTTTGTTCAATCTTTAACTTTTGAGGACAGTGCAAATGACTCAGACTCCGGCTCGCAACGACGTGCAACGCCTGCAACGCAAGAAACAACAAGTCTTGCGTCGACGCCGCCAGCAACGTTAAGGGCGAGCTTATCGGCTCGTCGGCGTGAACTTGGGGAAGCTAAGCCCTTCACGCCGATGAAGCCGATTAACTCGGAAGACAAACGAGTTATTAATGGTCTTGGGGATATTAATCAACTCGCGCCTTTCAAGTACCCTTGGGCGTGGGAATTCTTTATTAATGCCAACAAAAATCACTGGACACCACTCGACATTAACATGGCGCAGGATGTCCACGATTATCATCATAAGCTCAAACCCGAAGAGCGCCACGTTTATGAAAACGTACTCGCTTACTTAACCACCTCCGATATTCTAGCGATGCGCAATATTGGCTTGGCTGTCATGGAAAAGATGACCGCGCCCGAATTGCAAATTTACCAAGCTCGCCAAGTTTACGAAGAGGCTTTGCACACTTGGACTTATCAGCATTGCATCGAAACGATTGGTCTTGACCAAAGCGAAATCTACAACCGCTATCGCGTTGTGCCTGAAATCAATCAAAAGATTCAAATTGCTAATCGGCGCTTAAATGCAGTGATGCGCTCGGATATTGACCTACGCCAAGCGGATGATTTACAGGAATTTGTGCTGTCTTATGCCTTTTTCTCCGGTATTTTCGAAGGCTGCTGGTTTTATAATGGCTTCTCGCCGATTTTCGCCTTGCAACGTCGTGGCCTAATGAAAGGTACTGCTGAGCAATTGCAATACATCATGCGCGATGAGGTCATGCACTGCTCTTTTGGGATTCGTGTGGTGCGTCAAATCATGCAGGAAGAAAACGTCCAGCTAGACCCCCGCGATATTCGCGATATGTGGGACGAGGCCGAAGCCGCTGAAGTCGCCTATTCTCAATTCCTGCTACCCACGCCCATTTTGGGTTATAGCCAACAAGACCATCACGAACAATTCCGCTTCATCGCTAACCGTCGCGCCCGCAGCTTAGGCATGGAAGAACCCTTCCATGGTGCGAAAAATGCCCTGCCTTGGCTGGATGAACAATCGAATATGCGCAAAGAGAAGAACTTCTTTGAAACACGGGTGACGGAGTATCAGACGGGTGGGGCTTTGAAGTGGGAGTAAATTTCTAGAGTCTAGCAGTTAATTTAATAGGTGAAAATATTAGTACAACTAATATAAACTATTGATTATAAAGATTTTATTGATTTTTTTATGAATTTAATTAAAACTAAAGTGAATGTATAGCTGAGGCAAATAAAAAAAGCCCTGCGCCAACAGAGCTTTATTTGTCCGGCTTACATAGGTAAAGGTTACAAGACCTAACCCTTTACTACTCAAGGAGCTTATCCGAACGCCTCGAAAACAAAGGATAACACCTCACATTGAGTCTTGTCTGCTGTAGTTTTGTTCTCAGCAAGTAATTCGGTCTTTAACCTGTGGCTAAAAAATCTCGTAGTCAAAGTTTAGGAGATTTTTAGCCAAACACATATAGAGGTTATAAATGACCATTTCTCCGTGTATGTGCTTGTCCCCACGTCCAGTACATGTTCGACACTATGTACGCTTTCGCAATGGACATTGGGAACATGTCTGTGAGCATTGCCGTAGTCATCCAAAGCATTGACTAAAAAATTACAGGCAGCTTAAGCTGTCTGTAATTTTAGTGAGAAGGAGTTAAAATTGAAAAAAACTACAATGCAAAATGGTGATACTAGAAAAACGAACCTTGCCGAAGCCTTTAAGATAATTGAATCTATGCCTGAAGATTTCATGATAGATGGACGCGAACAAGACTTACCGCAAGAGCGCGAAGGTCTGGATGATTTATGGACAGAACTACCCTCCAATCCCAAATCGCCCTAGGCGAAGACAGCAAGCGCCAGTTCAAACGTAACATGACCAACGTAGATGCGCTGGCAGCTGAAATGGCAGCGTTTTCTAATTCGGAAGGTGGTGTTATTTATTTGGGTGTGGAAGATGATGGCAAGCTCACGGGGCTAAGCCTTGAGGATGTGGCACGCTTAAATCAACTCATCAGCAATGCCGCCTCACAACATATTCGTAGCCCCATTACCGTTCAAACTGAAAATATCGCTTTAGATAACGGTCGATTGGTGATCGCACTCACGATTCCCAAAGGCTTAGACAAACCTTATTTTGATCGTAATGGCGTCATTTGGCTGAAAACAGGCGCAGATAAGCGCCGTGTGCATTCCAAAGAGGAATTGCGTCGCCTATTCCAATCGGTAGATTTATTACACGCTGACGAAACACCAACCACCGCACAATTAGATGCGCTAGATCGTTATAGTTTTGCAGAGTTTCTCCAGAAAACCTATAGCCTAGACTTGCCAGAGCAAGAAGCCGATTTATTGCGCTTACTGCAAAATATGAATCTAGCCAGCAATCATGGTTGTTTGAATTTAGCGGGTGTATTGCTATTCAGTAAACATCCTGACTGGATCAAACCAGCATTCATTGTCAAAGGAGTCAGCTTACCGAGTACCGTTCTACAAGACTCCCAATACAATGATAGCGAAGACATCAATGGCAGATTGCGTGAGCAATTTGAGCAGTCACTCGCGTTTATTATGCGCAATCTACACAAACGCCAAGGCACGCAAAGTGTGAACTCGATAGGTGAACCAGAAGTACCACGTATTGTATTTGAAGAGCTGCTAGTGAATGCCTTGATTCATCGCGATTATTTTATCAGCGCACCGATTCGCGTATTAGTCTTCACAGATCGCATTGAAATTATTAGCCCCGGCCATCTACCCAATCATTTAACCATCGAAAAAATTAAAGCGGGTAATTCAAACTTACGAAACCCTATTTTAGCCTCATTCGTAGCTAAGAATATCTTACCTTATCGTGGCCTAGGCTCAGGTATTTTGCGGGCATTGGCCGCTTGGCCTCGAATTGACTTTGAAGATCAACGTGAAGCCAATCTATTTAAAGTGACGGTCTGGCGCCCCCATTGATTTCTGAATGCTACACATGCCCCAAGGCTAAACCCTAAGGCATGCTGTTTGTGTTCTAACCAATCCGTAAAGGCTATTACTCCGAAGCCTTCAACTTCACACCTTCCAAATTATTAATCAGCCCCTTTTCTTGGCAATAGACCGTGGTGAGTAACTTATCTTTCTTTTCTACATTCACACCAGCCTCCACTGCATGTTCTTCGGTGATGCGATCCACACTCCAAAACACATTGTAGTTATAATCTCCATTAGGAATATCCACAGCGTAGGAAATATAACGGCCAATGCCCTGCCATTGGTAGGTACTCGCTTGTGAGCGGGGTACTGAAATAGCCAATTCCGGTTTTTGGCCTTTTTTACCGAAGCTATAACTGATGGTTTTACCTGCATCACAAACTTCAATCTGCTTATTTGCCTTTTGAGTATTACAAAAAAACAAAGTTTTGCTACCACTTGGGCAAGCCGCGAAGGCTAAATTCGTAAATAGAAAACCCGATACACCTAATCCCATGATGAATACTTTCATGATGCTACCTCGCTAAGTTAATGGGTGGTTAGATTAAACCAACCGCTTGTTAGACTAACATGACCGCTACTTGGTGCATGCTAATTTTAATTAATTTTTAGGCAAATCCTAGCTCAGCTTTGTTCACGCAAACGCCACACACCGCTGACATGCTAAACTGTCAGCCTGAATTAGCATCCAGAGGATAAGGCATGGCGAGCTTGAAAGAGACTTTACAAACTTTAGGTGCGACCGTCGGTGGCCATTTTGACTCACTCAGCGCTAAGCTTACCCAACGCTTACATGATGATGAGCCGATCCAAATCGTACCTTATGCCGGTTATGGGAATCCGCAAGTGGTCAAAATCCGTGGGCGAGTGTTGGAAGATAAGGGCATTCAGCAGCGGCGCGATGAAGAAAGCTTGTGGCAAAACTTAGCACAGGCTTATCAACGCTTTGAAAGTGATGAAATCCCTAATCTACCACTGAAACTGCATTTTCAAGGCCATAGTTTAACAACAGTGACGGATAAAGAGGGTTATTTTGAAGCTTCATTACCTGTCAGTGAATTAACGGCTAAGGGTCTTTGGTACGATTACCAAGTCGAAGTCCAGGCTCAGGAAGGCCTGAGCCGCCCTTGCCAACCTGTCATCGGTAAACTACAAATCCCCGACCCGCAATGTGATTTTGGCATTATCAGCGATATTGACGACACTATTATGGTCACCAATGCCACCAGTACCTTGAGCATGATGCGCCTCACTTTCTTAGGTAGCCCCACATCCCGTTTGCCTTTTGCGGGTGTGAATGCCTTCTATCAAGCCCTTACCCAAACTGGCTCTGTACCGCGCCCAATTTTTTATGTGTCGAGTAGCCCGTGGAATCTCTATGACTTTTTAGAAGAGTTTATGGCGCTGAATCATATTCCACTTGGTACTCTTTTCCTGCGGGATTTTGGTTTACACACTCTCAAAGCCAGCCATCACGATCATAAATCCATTTATATCCAGCAAATTATGGATACCTATCCGCAATTGGCTTTTATTTTAATCGGTGACAGTGGGCAACATGATCCTGAAGTCTATAGTGAAATCGTCACACAGCGCCCCCAGCAAGTTAAAGCCATTTATATTCGTGATGTGAGCGCAGAAGCCTCACGCGATCGTGAAATCTTGCGCTTGGCCGAAAAGACCCGCGAACATCAGATTGATCTGTGTTTAGTGGCGAATACCATTGAAGCGGCTATCCATGCAGTGGCACAAGGTTATATTCCAGCGTCTAGTTTAGAACAACTCAAAACCACACTAGAAACAATCCCTACCGAATCGACCCGCATCGAATCGATTCTCAACGCTTGACTGCCTGCCATCCCCTACTGAACTTGGGTAGGGGGAGTGGCCTCTTTCACACAACGAAACCCTACATTGGATAAACTGGTATCTGCACTTGATTTCATCTTGGCACTTGGGCGATAACTGGCACATAGATGTTGATCGCATAAATAGGATCCACCGCGCTGGATACGCTTAGGAATCGTTGGTTCATCAGGGTCTAAACTCTCTTTAGGCCCCTTAGGATTTAGCACGACGGCCTTACCCGCTCGCTGCGCATAAGTATCCACCCGATACCAATCACTTACCCATTCCCAAACATTCCCCGCCATGTCATATAACCCATAGGCATTAGGCTCGAAGGATTTAACCGGGCTAGTTTCTATAAAGCCATCTTCGCCCGTATTCTTCAATGGGAATTGCCCCTGCCAGATATTAGCTTTCGCCTTACCTTGATAGGGGTCTTCCTCACCCCAAGTATAAGTTTTATCAACTAAACCACCACGAGCGGCATATTCCCATTCTGCTTCCGTGGGTAAACGCTTCCCTGCCCATTTAGCATAAGCATTCGCATCATCCCAAGAAACTTGCACTACAGGATAATGCTCTTTGCCATCAATAGAGCTAGTGGGGCCTAAGGGATGTTGCCAATCTGCCCCCAAGACCCAATCCCAACGATGTTGTTCCATTGAAAACACTAAAGCTCCGGGCTTAAGCAGCTCTGGGGGTGGCTCAGGTGAGCCTGCGGGCAATTGCTGCATAATCTCCGCTAATACCGGCGCTTTTTCTGCTGTGGTGATATAGCCTGTTGCGGCTACAAAGCGCTTAAACTCTGCATTCGTGACTTCGGTCGCATCTATCCAAAAACCATCAACCTGGACTTGATGGATTGGTTTTTCATCAGGGCGAGCTATGGGTAAATTGCTGCCCATATTAAAGCCCCCCCCTTTTAGCCAGACCATGCCTTGCGGTGCAGGCTCTTGGGAAGCCGGATTCTCTGCATAAGCTGTTTCGATCGGAAGGCTACTTAAGCTACTTAGGCCTAAGAGGATAGCTAAAAGCTTCGATATGGAGCGCTTGTACATGACCCTATTCCTTGTGAAATCTGCTTGGCACTCTAAATTATCAGTCTCCACAAGGCGAGCGTTAATCAAATAAGGGTATCAGTTTAAAATTAGCTGTGTTAGCATCAATTCCGGCCTGTAATACAGACCTGAGTTTATGCAACAAATGAAACAAAACCTTCGTTACACCGCTTCACCTCGTCAGTAAGTCATGTTGTCCTGAAGTTGTTCATTCCCAGCTTGTCATAACTAAGAAATCTATTGCGGCTTTATAGCGCAAGAGCGCTTGGCTTTATATTATTGAAAAATCAGGAGATACATCATGGCTCGTTTAACTGGCACAGTAAAATGGTTCAATGCAGAGAAAGGTTTTGGTTTCATTAATCAAGACAACGGTGGCGCAGACGTATTCGTACATTTCCGTGCGATCAAATCTGAAGGCTACAAAACTTTGACTGAAGGCCAAAAAGTTTCTTTCGAAACTGAAAAAGGTCAAAAAGGTCTACAAGCTGCTAACGTAGAAGCGATCTAAGCGCTAAGTTTTAGCTAAACCTTGTAAAAAGGACTTCATTGAAGTCCTTTTTGCTTTTTAGGCGGGTGGTTGAGCCATCATCGAGCTAGTTGCCTCTGCAGCTGTACGCTCCGGTGAAGTCGTTGGTGAAGATACTCTGGCTGTATCGGCTGCTATTTCACTGTATTCCGCTAAAGGATGTCCAGTTGTTAATTGATTAATAAGACGCGCCCGTGTCGGATCTCGCCAAGCCTCACCTAAACTTTCACATAAACTATTTGCCAGCAAAAAGCGTTGAGTGACTTCTAAGCGACCTTGAAATAAGCTCAGTTGCGCTAAAGTTCGGCCATAAAGATAGAAATTGACACCCGCGATAAACTCAATCAGTGCTCCGCTCAACAGGGTAATGGTTGCAAGCTCGCCCGACTGTTGCCAAATCATAAAAACAATCGCCAGCAAGAAAAACGCTAAACCCACCATGCTAGCAATTAAAGCCCAGCGAAAACTGCGCCCGGCTTGTGAAAGGGAAAGATCATAAAAACGTGCAAGTAATTCAATTTGCGAAGAGGCTATCGCGGTTACATCATCTTTAGGCGCAGCCGATAAATGTTTTAAGGCCTTTTCGGTTGCACCGACCACGGAGGATTGGCGCACATTAACCAAATTATCAAAATAGCCCCCTGTACGGCTATTATGACCATTATTAGGCTCATTAGCTTCCATCTATTCTCCCCCCTTTTGTTAGTCTGTTAGCTCACCCTAAAGTATAGATCAGCTTAGTTAGGGGATTAGACTGCTTTCACGCCATGCGCTAATAGCATTAGCTCACCATCAGGATAAATCTGTAAGCGCGTGAAACACGCCGAATCCACTGCAAACCGGAGACTTTTTTGGTAGAGCACATCAAGTGCCTTGGCAATCAGAGCGCGAATCACACCCGTATGAGTCAGAATTAAAATGCGTTTACCTTGATGAGTGACCAGTAACTCGCCCCAAACTTCAGCCACGCGCCACATAAAAAAATCCATCGACTCCCCTTCAGGAGCAATAAAGCGGCGCGGTTGAAAATAATACTGATGTAATAGCTCAGGGTCACGAGCATAAATTTCTTCTTGGGTTAAGCCGACCCATGCACCAAAATTTAGCTCACATAACCGCGCATCAGGAATAAATTCACAGCCTAAACGTTGGGCTAACAATCGCGCAAAATCATGGCAACGCCGAGTCGTTGAGCTATAAATCACATCCCATGAGCCTTGCTGGGTTGCAAGTGTCAACTGCTTCCAACCTTCCATACCCAGCGGCTCATCAGCAGGCGCAGCAAATAGAGAGGGTGTTGCAACTCGTCCATGTTTAAGCAAATCAATAAAAGTCGATTGCGCGGCTCTTTGCTCCAATGAACTCTGTGTTAGCGTCTCCAACACTAGCTGCTCTGGCTTTCGTTCAGAGGCCTGAATCTCTGGTAGTTGCTTTTCAGCCATGATGACATCCTTGTCCAATCAATATTTTACTTATACGCCCTGCTAATCCAGCTATTCGTGGGGTGAGTATTAAACAGCCAGAATTTAACTCAAAGTGCTGACAAGTGGAGCTTGCTTGACCTCACGCAAGGTTAAGAAGCTATAAACACCTAAAGTTCCCAAAATTAATAAACCGGCCAGCGTGGTTGGCAACGAAGGATGCTCACCCAAAAACACCCAAACTAGCAAAGATCCTAATACTGATTCTAACAGCATAATCAAACCCGTTTCAGCAGCCGTAATGTAACGCAGCGAATAGACAAACAGTACAAAAGAAATCGGGCTAACAATCAAGCCAATAGCTAACACAGCCCACATTTGGGCAGCAGGTAGCACGACAAAGCCTGATACCAACATACAGACTATTCCACCAAAAATACCGCCCAAAGCCATACTTGCAGATAAATTTGCATCGGGGCAACTGCGCATAATCACAAATTGCGCTGCTAATAGAATGGCACAAGCGGCGGCGGCAACTAAACCTAAGGGTTGACTCGTTCCACCGGCTTGGCTAAATAAAATGGCTAAGCCCACGCCACAAACGACCGTTGCCACCCAAGTCCTGAACAACACTTGTTCTTGCAAAAACCAAGCTGATAGCAACGCACTCAATAAGGGAGTAAAGGCAATAATCACCAATACATCGGTTACATTAGCCGCACTAATCGCATAAGTGAAAAAGAAACTAGACAGGGCAAATAGCAGCATATTCACATAATAACGATAACCCGCTGAGCCTTTTTGTGCTTTCAAAGAGCGTCCATCTAACCATTGGTTATAGATCAGAATCATGATACCGGTGAGAATACCGCGCCATCCGGCAATCACCCAAGGGTCATTCCCTGCCAAGCGAATCAATAAAGCATCCGGTGATAAAATACACACCCCAATGAAAGCAAATAAATAGCCTTTTAAAACCTGTTGCTGCATAACAAAATCTAACCACCTCAAACAGAATACGCCAAACCTAGCGCTCAGTACGACACCAACAATCAGCTAAATGATCATTCACCACGCCCACCGCTTGCAGGTAAGCATAGATAATCGTAGAACCCACAAAGGTCATGCCGCGCTTTTTCAAATCTTTGGAAATCGCATCGCTCAGGGCGGTACTCGCAGGAACATCAGCAAAGGTCTTAAACTGATTAATAACGGGTTTATGCTCTACATAACGCCATAAATACGAGTCAAAGCTACCAAACTCTTGTTGGATTTTGCTAAATACGACAGCATTTTTACGCGCTGCAAAAATTTTTAAACGATTGCGCACGATATTAGGATTGAGCAGAAGCGCTTCTAATTCTGCATCCGTCATGGCAGCAACTTGGTTTACCTCAAATTGATGAAAAGCTGCCCGATAACCTGCTCGCTTATTTAAAATCGTTTCCCAGCTTAAGCCTGCTTGCGCACCTTCGAGAATCAGCATCTCGAATAACTCTCGATCATCATGCACCGGAATCCCCCATTGCTGATCGTGATAGTCGGCATATAATTCCTTACCCACTTGCCCACCAAAACACCGTTTTTTGCCATCGACACTGGCTTGTAACATAACAATTATCCTTAGACAGTCATCTCACTAGAAGATAAGAAGGTAGGGGGAAACTAGCCTCTCGCTGCATGCGTGTATTAGACCGAATGCAGCTTAGAGCGTGGTTTAAGCTTAAGAACGGGCTTAAATTAATTGCTTAGCTTGCTGATCTGCATGGTATGAAGAGCGAACTAAGGGGCCACTGGCGACATGCTCAAAGCCAAGCGACTCACCATAAATACGAAGCTCTTCAAACTCATCCGGTGTGTAATAGCGCTCAATCGGCAAATGGGAATCAGAGGGTGCAAGATATTGCCCTATGGTCAACATTCGACAGCCATGTGCACGTAGATCGCGCATAGTTGCCTTCAGCTCATCCATTGTTTCGCCTAAGCCCACCATTAAACCCGATTTAGTCGGTACGGAGGGGTGACGCTCGCCAAAACGCTTCAGCAGATCCAGCGACCACTGATAATCCGCGCCGGGACGGGCTTTGAGGTATAAGCGAGGGACGGTTTCCATATTGTGATTAAAAACATCGGGCGGTGCGACCGACATTTCATCTAAGGCAATCTCCATACGCCCACGGAAATCCGGGGTGAGAATTTCAACTTTAATCTCTGGCTGAGCCTCACGAGCCGCACGCACACAATCGGCAAAATGCTTGGCTCCCCCATCCCGTAGATCATCCCGATCGACCGAAGTGATCACCACATAATTCAAGCGCATTGACCGGATAGCGTCCGCTAAATGCTCTGGCTCTTGCTCATCCACTGGCAAAGGCCGCCCATGCCCCACTTCACAAAAAGGACAACGACGAGTGCAAACTTGCCCTAGAATCATAAAAGTCGCAGTGCCATGCCCAAAACATTCAGGTAGATTCGGGCAAGAAGCCTCTTCACACACGGTATGCAATTTATTATTGCGCAACATGCCGCGTACTTTTTCCGCTTGAGAGGCGGTCGGCAATTTAACTTTTAGCCAAGTAGGTTTTTTAAGTGGCTCCTCTTTGGGAACAACTTTAATCGGAATCCGAGAAACTTTATCTGCACGCCGCAAAGGCACGCCGGGTTCGGGTTTTACATAGGACATAATTCATTTTAGCCTGTATAAAGAGCTGATCATTCTAACGCTAGCGCGTCTTGGGTGTGCTCTGATTGTACTCTCAAATCTTGCCTTGAACCTAGTAGCATCACAGTCTATCTGCTATTAAGTCGCTAGACGCGCATCATACGCCACCTGTGCGGCTAGCACCGCATCCCCATTATCTTCCGCCCAATGAATCAGAATATTCACGGTATTGGATAAGGTCTGCCCCAAAGGAGTAATTGAATACTCTACAGTCACCGGAACGGTTGGAAAGGCCTGACGGCTAATCAGGCCATCACGCTCTAGATTTTTTAAAGTTTGCGAAAGCATTTTCTGCGAAATACCTTGGATCTCGCGCAACAGTTGATTAAAGCGCACCGGCTGCTCACGCAAACGATCCAAAATCAGCAAAGTCCATTTATCCGAAAGCCGATCAAAAATCATCCGTGTGGGGCAAGCACTGGCGTAAACATTGTATTCCATCTTGATCCTCATTCGAGCCAGTTACCACTAAGTAACCAGCTTACTCTAAAGTGCGTTCTTTTCAGTTAATTTATTTTAGTATATCTTCACTCCATAAAATAGTTAGTTTCTAAAAGTTACTTAAATTAGCGTTTATCAGGAGTCAATAAGATGAGTAAACAAGTATTAGTGATCGGTGCGAATGGCACGATTGGCCAACATACGGTGGCCTATTTAGTTGCTCAAGGTGTGGCGGTAAAAGCAGCCTCCCGTTCTGGAAAAGCGCCTACAGGTGCAGAAGGTGTAGTATTTGATTATACCGAACCCACTGATTTTGATGCACTCTTTGCCAATGTGAGCAGTGTCTATGTCATGGTACCTGCGGGTTATTTGAATGTGCAGGAATTACTCACACCGATTATTACTGAGGCAGCCAAGCGCAAGGTCAAAGTGGTATTACAAACCGCGATTGGCGTAGATGCGGACGAATCCATTCCCTATCGCCAAGTGGAATTAGCATTGGAGCGCTCTGGCACACCGTATGTGATTCTACGCCCGAATTGGTTTGCTGATAATTTCCATACCTATTGGTTGCATGGCGTGCAAACCGGTACGATTGCTGTACCTGCAGGGGAAGGTAAATCCAGCTTTATCGATGTGCGCGACATTGCTGCTTCTGCCGCGGCGGCGTTGACCCATGATCAATTCAATGGTCAGGCTTTCAATCTCACTGGCCCCGAAGCTTTGAGCTATGGCGAAGCGGCGGCTGTGTTATCCCAAGCATTGGGACGTGGGATTAACTATCAAGCGCTGGACGATGCTAGTTTTGTGAATGGTTTAGTCGCTGCAGGTGTACCAGAAGATTATGCTAAATTCCTCGCTTTCTTATTCTATCCAGTGCGCGAAAATTGGACGGCAGGTGTAACGACAGCCGTGAAAACCTTAACAGGACAAGAACCACGTTCTTTAGCGACTTATGTAGAGGATAATTTGGCAAAGTTTGCTTAGTTAAATATGCACGATCAGGCTTTCACGAGTTAGCTCAATAAAACGTGCATCCGTGAAAGTTTGTTCTAGCTTATCGACATTTTTGAGAAATAACTCTTTGAGTTGAATAGCGAGTTTGCGCGGCAAGTGCGCATCAATTAATAACCTCATGCGGCTAAAGCTGTTTCAATCCGTTTAACTTGTGATAAGCGTGCGGCATAAGCTAAGACTGCCAAAAGGTCATCGCGCTCCAAATCTTCGTAATCATCCAAAATTTCATCAAGGGTCATGCCTGAACTGAATAATTCCAGCATGTTTTCCACTGGATAACGTAAGCCGCGAATGGTGGGTTTGCCGTGGCAGATAGCAGGGTCGATGATGATGCGATTGTGTAGGCTCATATTTTTTACCTTGGAGGTATTTTTAGTAAGCATAGCAGTTTTGCTAGGGGTACTTAATAACGCTGGGTCATGGGCTTCATGTTTTTAGTCGGGCAACAGCGATAGTGTGTTATTGGTTGTTTTGCCGCGCTTAGGTTTGGCGGGTATTTGGCTAACTTTGATTTTCTCTAGCAAAGCTTCAGCACTGTGTTCGCCGCTAATGAGTTCAGGGTGAGCCGCACGCCAAGCAGCGGTAAGTTCGCCTTTGAAGGCTTTAGCAAGGATGGCTTGAGTTAGTTGGTTGACACGAGTTTGAGCCGCTTGGACTTGTTGTTCGATTTGATCCGCGAAAGCGAAGAGCTGCTCAACTCGGTTTACGATTTCGGTTTGTTCTTTGAGAGGAGGCACAGGTGTAGGTATTTTCCCTAAATCTTTCTGATTAATCTTTGGCAATATTGAGCGACTTTCTGCATTAGATGCCCAATCAGTGAAATAAGCAGATAACATCCAATAAAATAAATATTTCGTGTTCATGTCAGTATTTATAGGGTACATATCAGCACTACACAAACCGTCAAAGTCTACGACTGCTACCTTGCATAAATATGGGCGAATTTTAGAGTATAAAATTTGACCTGCATAAAACTGGTGTTTTCCGCTCGTTACTTTATCTTCAGCAATAGTTGTATATTCAAGAAGCCTACCAGTACCAGATTCAATATGATTTGGAGCTATATGGCTAGCATTTGGAGTCAAGAGGGGATCAACTAAATTAGAAGCTACAATTGCTACCTTATCAAACGCTAACCACTGCCAAAACTCTGGAACGTCATATAAACTTTGGCCTTTGAAATTTTCTAAATTCTTTTCTTCTGGCTTATATGACTTAAAAGTATGAGATACCCTCCAATCCTCCGTCAGTTTCCCACTCACCGCCGCTGCCAACACCGCTTGCCGAAAGCGTTTTAAAATCGCCGGAATTGCATCCAATCGCGCTTTGATAGCATCCACTTGCGCCAATAAATCATCTAAACGGGTGGCGATTTCTTGTTGCTCAGCAAACGACGGAACAAGAAAGTTTGCTTCTTTTAACTCTTTGAAGTGACGTGCATAGCCTTTGTCTGGTAGTTCGATAGAACTTAGTTGGTAATATAAAAACCGTGGATCAACAAATGCTTTTGCTTTTAGGATTTTAGTGCCATCTGCTCCTGGTACAAATCGATAATCTACCCATTTAATAGCTCTTGTATGATCACCAAAAATAACTAGTGGTTTGTCTACACTGATGGTCTTTGCTATATCATTAATATAGCCTGCTATCTTGCCTTGCCCTTGATCTATAACTGGGTACAACCCTTTTTCTAGACACTCAATTGTTTTGACTTTCTTGTCATTCGTAGAAATCTGTTCAAAGACTTGTTCAGTTTCTAACGAGCACCAACCATTATTTAAAACCATCAATGTGAAGCTTGCCCTAAAAAGATAATAGTTTGTGGTGCATTCATCTCTTTAGCCTTATTCACTAAATGTCGATCAAAGGTAGCAAAACCATGTTTGCTATTGGCTAAATGCAATGCGTCCGCGAAATCCATTCCGGCTTCATACCAACCTAAAGTTGTGACAATAATTTCAGGGTGATTGATATAAATAGTGGGAATGGTAAATAAATGCCGAATCCGCTCCAACACTTGGGTACGAGTCAAATGATAAGTGCCTTTAGAACTTAACACCCAAACTAGCTCTAACAAAACTGAAGGTAACACCTCACATTCATTATTTTCAATCAGTTGTGTTGCTGCTTCTGCTTGAAATAGATCATCTTTAGTCAAATAACGTGTTAGAACATTGGTATCCAGTGTAATAGCTGTCATTTACGCAAGCTCGCTTCATAATCAATAGCAGCATCCATTTCCTCCAATGAAACTGTTCGCGTAATATAGGGCGGCTTTTGCTCAGGTGACTCAATCTTGCCTAAGGGAAAGTAACGTCGCATCTCTTCAAAGTGCTTGCGATTTTTTTGTTTAACCGCAATAAACTCCATGAAGTCATCGATCAGTTCCAACGTTGTACTATCCAGCTTCTTAGCTTTCTCATAAATCAATTCTGCGGTGACCACTGCGACATCCTCCAGTTACTTAGATCTATACTCAGATTATAATGGATTAACAGTAAATACCCTAAGTGCATAGAATTCCTCGTCACAACAACACAAGGTGCTAACTATGGACGTTTCAATGAGTGAACTAGAAGAGGTAATCTGGATTATGGCTCATCAACAAAGAGTCGCCCAGCTTGTGTTGATCTCCGAACAAGAACTACAAATAGCAACTCATTTATCACCAAACATCTCTTGGAATGGCAAAAAACCTAAGTTGCCGCTAAAAATCACACCAAGGCAAGGTCAATCATTTGCTAAAACAGTGTTAGAGATGCGTTAAAACCTCATCTCCTACATTAATCATTCTTCTAATCCTTGGCTGACTATGCAGCCGCCTCTGTCCCCAAAGCCTTCAATAAATCCTGTAATCCCCCCAAAGCCGCTTCCAATTCCACCAATGCCTCATTTGCCAAAACCTCCGGTTCTGGCAAACTCGCGGCATCCACGCTGCTTTCATCCTTGAGCCAACTAATATCCAAGGAATCGCCCTTCGTATCACGAATCCACTCCCGACTGAAACAACGCCAGCGTCCATACTCATCCTGCGCCCTGCGTTCTGCTTGCCCTTGTGGGTCAGCGCCAAAACATTGCATAAATTCATTAAAATGTGCCTCAGTCAATGCGGTACGCTTGCCAAATTGCGGCATATTGGCACGCATGTCATACACCCACACATTCTGCGTATTACCTTGATCTTGCTTAGGGTCGATCGGTTTACTAAAAAACAGCACATTGGTTTTCACGCCCTGCGCATAAAAAATGCCGGTGGGTAAACGCAAAATGGTATGCAGATTGCATTTTTCCATCAGATCACGCCGAATCGTTTGCCCAACACCGGCTTCAAACAAGACATTATCCGGTAAAATCACGGCGGCACGTCCACCCGCTTTCAAGAGCTTGTGATAAATCAGATGCAAAAACGCCAATTGCTTATTACTGGTGTACTGCAACAAATCATCGCGCGTGGGCGCACCACCGCCTTGCTTCGTACCAAAGGGCGGATTAGATAACACCAGTGTAGAGGGCGGCAATTGCTTACCTTCATTACTCAAAGTATCGCCGAATAAAATCCCTGCATTGATGTCATCCACCGCTAAATCATGCAGCATCAAATTCATCAAGGCTAAGCGATGCGTATCTTCTACCAACTCCATACCGTAAAAAGTTTTGTGTTGATAGCGGTCATAGTCTTTTTCATTGAGCTGATTCAGATCATTATGATTCTGCAAATAATGATTCGCGCTAATCAAAAAGCCGCCCGTGCCTGCGGCCGGATCGCAAATCACATCCTGCAAATTCGGCTGCATTAGCTCCACCATCGCATCAATCAACACGCGGGGGGTGAAATACTGCCCTGCCCCTGATTTTTTCTCATCCGCATTCTTTTGCAGCAAACCTTCATACAAATCACCCAACCCCTCTGACTTCGCGTCATACCAATCAAGCTGATTAATTTCTGAAAGTAATTTGCTCAGCGTGACGGGTTTACGCATTACCGAGGCGGCATTGCTATAAATACGCTTAGTAATGGGGCTACCATGCGAGCCTAAATGGACTAAGAGCTTCTTATAATCCTCCAGCCGCTGCGCTTCATTCGCGTCTTTAATATCATCCCAACGATAGCCCTCAGGCAATAAGCTCTCCTGATCCGTTTCCTTCGCCATCTTCAGGAATAAAAGGTAAGTTAATTCGGTCACATACTGATGATAAGTCACCCCATCATCCCGCAACACATTACACAAATTCCAAAGCTTAGCGACAATATCAACGGTACTCATTGAACCCAACATCCTTGAGTGAGAACGGCAAAGGGGCTGATTTTAGCATTAAGCTGGTGGTGAAATCTTATTTCTTACTCAGCCAGCTACTTAGCTCAGCCCCAGAAATTCCCATACCGACGATATTCCAAGGGGCAAGATTTTCTAAATCCAGTTGCAAATCAGCCAAACATTTTGCTTGATGCTCGGCTGGTATCGCTTGCTGAATCTTGTTCTGAATAAAGATTTGGAGTGCTGAGTCATGCAAATCACGTTGTACGATCTCTCGAATAACATCACGCCGAAATTGACGGTATTGCACACGTAGTAGATCCACACCGATCGCTTCTGCGGTTACCCAATAATTTTTACAAGAACGCAGATAAGACCAAACATATAAATCGGCCAAGGGGCGAATATCATTTTGTTCATAACTCACGAGCACCGCTGATAAATAATCATCTTTATCAATATCGTTAAATGAAAGTGGAATTAAATTATTCCGTATCAATGGAATATTGCAGGCAAGACGCGCTGTACGTTTGTTCACATCAGCAAAAGCTTGCAAATACGCAAGATGCACTAATAGGAAAAAGCTTTGTTCAAAAGGGTCTTGAATTTGACCCGCTTTTTTCATGATTAACTCAAGCTGTTGGCTCAAACGCTCAGGGTTGTCTATAGGTAGATAGGTGCTAGAGCTTACCCGAACTGACTCCCGACGAATTTGCCCCGCATCCTGTGGCATTACTAAACCATCTGCCAATAAAAAATGCAGTGAGCGAATAGTGTCACTACTCGTTTCCAACCGTTTAATTCCATCGACTAGAAAGCGGATGGCCTCTTTGTGATTCAGCAGCATGACCTTTTCTATATCCAATTTATCATCGGCCGCTATTCCATTAATTAAGAGCTTTTCAGTATCTAATAAAGAGTAAGTATTGCCCTCTAAACGTGCTGAATTATAAGACAAGTCAATCAGTAAACGATTGAAAATCTTGCGAGCATAAGTACCTGCAGGCAACTCATGACTAGTGGGCTTACCATGCTGCCTTAACAAAGCTTTTTGTTGGTCAGAAAGATAACAACTGTGATTGACTTGATAATGATCTAGCCAAGCTTTGTTATAAGTGCAAGGCTCACGATGAATGAGGGCTTGCCGAACTTTATTTATAGCTACTAAGGATTCAGGAGAAAATAAAGATTCTGGTGATACTGCTGCACTAGGAAGTGCTGCTAAGAAATAGCGCCGCCCTCGATTAAAACCTGAAGCTTGTATTTGCCCACTTGCCACCAAGCGCATGAGCCAACGACTTAGCGTTCTTTCAGCTATCGGTAGCTGCTGATAAATTTCTGAAAATGCCAGCGGCTGCGAGGCGTTCGCTAGCAAGTCAATGATCTGTTGCTCAAGATTATCCGCCATTTTATCCGCCAAATTTAGCTACAAAAATACTATTATCCGCCACTTATCCGCCAAAAAACAAGTTATCCGCCACTTTATCCGCCAAATTCAACCCACCTCCCTCCACAAAGCCTCATTAAAACGCTGCAAAATGGCCTGCGGATTATTATCAAACAGGATGTTGGCTTTCTTTAAACCGCCTTGATTTTTGAAAATGAGGGCATGGAAAGAATCCATATCAACGATAATTTCAGCTTTAGTTTGCCCTGCAATGGCTTGAATCCATTTACGTTGACCGACATTCCAGTCTTGTTGTTTAAGGATTTTTTCCAAGGCTTGATCCACTCGTTTATCCCACGGAATCAAAGCATCCCCCAAGGCTGCTTGGCGAATATGACCCATAATCCGTGCCACTATCGCTTCATTGGTGGTGGCCTTCCAAGCGGCATCCAATTCAACTTCGCGGAAATGATTTCTCTCTAATTCAACGATTAGCTTTTTCAAATCAGCGCGGGTTAGTGACCACGGGCGGGTAATCACCATTTCTAAAGCGGGGAGCTTATTGCCTTGAGCATTAATGAATTGCTTAAAAGCCTGCAAATAATCCTCTGGGCGTTGGCGACCATCACCATAGCCTTCAGTGACCTGGATAACCTGATCAGCATGACCGGAAATAATAATCGGTGCACGCTGGCTTTGCACTTTGGCATCAAGAATGTCGCCAATGCCATGATACTGCTTAAACCATTGGCTGAGTTCGGCGGTAGGCAAGGCTTTCAGTTGGGGAATCAGCGCTTGCGGAGTTTGCCCTGTTAATAGTTGAAAAGCCTCGGCTTGCGCATCGGTGAGATAATTTTTCTTAACTTGTAATTTCGCTAAAAATTGTCCGCGTGCTAATTCGATTAGTTCGGGCTTAGCGCTTTCAACGATTTCGAGTTCCAGTTGGGTAAAAGGAATCGTCGGATCCGTCACCACGGGACGCATGGTATTGACCTGCTCCAATTTGCTGTATAAATCCACCGCATCAAAAATACGGAAATGCCCTTTATGAATCTCAGGGCAGAGGCGCGTAGCACGCCCAAGCATTTGCTCATATAAAATCCGGCTATTCACCTGACGCAGAAACACAATATTAGAAATTCTATCGACATCAATACCGGTGGTGAGCAAATCCACAGTAATGGCAATATTCGGCAAACGGTCATTTTTATAACGTAAGATTTGCTCCAAGGGCTTATACACCGAGCCAGTAATTTTCATCACGGCATCATCTTCAATGCCCCCTAAGTGCTTAGCGCAGACCTCTTTAAATAAACGCTCCACCGTATCGGCATGATCATCCGTCACGCAAAATACTAAGGTCTTGGCGGGTTGATCAGGGTTAATCAGTTCATTTTCAATCAGATACTCAATCACTGCACGATTGAAGTTTTCATTAATCACTAAGCGATTAAATTGAGCAACATCAAACTCCAGCTCATCAGGGGTGTTATAACTAACAATCTGCTGGCGCTGCACATCATAAGCCTGCACAGTTTCATTCACTGCATAATGAATGCCATCTTGAGCCAGTTGAGTTTGAATGCGAATCGGTGGCAAATGATCCACCAAAAAGCCATCAATCACCGCCTCAGGATAACTATAAGTGAAGACTGGCTCACCGAAAATCGTGGCGGTATGTGCCGCCGGAGTCGCCGTCAAACCGATACGCACCGCATCAAAATAATGCAGCACTTGCTTGTATTTGGAGAGATAATCATTCTGGTCGCGTAGCTCAAGCTCCGTATCATCCATGAGCTTATCCAGTAAATAGCCACGATGGCATTCATCCACCACAATGCAATCATATTGTCCGGCACTTGGGCGGTTTTCTGGCTCAAATAAGACTCGTTTAATCATGCTCTGCACCGTGGCAATCTGCACACAACGCGCATCACCATCAGGGTATTTATCCTGCAAACTCAGTACATCAAAGGTACTGGCAAAGGTGCTACCATTTTCCATACGTGTTTCATGAAAGGCATTAAAGGCTTGCACCCCCAAGGCACTACGATCCACCAAAAACAAAATCCGCCGAAAGCGTTCGGCTTTGAGCAAACGATAAATTAAAGCAATACAGGTTTTAGTTTTACCCGTTCCCGTCGCCATCGCTAATAATAAGGCGCGTTGCTGTTGAGCCAGCGCTTGCTCTACTGCTTGAATCGCTTGGATTTGATAAGGGCGCAAACTAAAATCGAATTGAAAGGGCATCGCCGCTAAATTATCTGCCGCTTGTTGCTGATTTTGCTTTAAATAAGCCCGTAAATCTTCAGGGCTATACCAATGCTCCAACACACGCCGCTGCTGATAAGTATCGCGCAAATCTAATAACCAAATGCCACTTTCCTGCGCCAATTGCGGCAAATACGCCCGCCCATTAGTGGAAAAGATTAAGGGGATTTTATAGCTACCCCATTCACCGACTAATTCACAAGCATCCTGTGTTTTAAAATTTGCCGCATAATGTTTCGCTTGTTCCAAAGCATTATAAGCATTTTTATGACGGCGCTTGGCTTCAATCACCGCCACAGCTTTTAAGCCATCAAATAAGACATAATCAGCAAAGCCGCCTTGAGTCGGCCATTCGGCAATCGCTTTACAAGTTTTAGCTTCAGGACGCACCCCTAAATCAAAGCGTATATAATGACTATCCGCTTGCCAGCCTAAATCACGTAATTGACGATCAATGCTTAAACGGGTTTGCTCCTCAGTTAAATGCACTTGCTTATTCGCCAATTGAATCTTTTTTAATAACTCTTTGCGGCGTTGACTCTGTTGAGCTTCCGTCTGTTTCTGTGCTAATTGGGCGCGTAAATTCGCCAACTCCGTTTGAAACAAGTCCTCTTGCGCCACTAAATCTTGCTCATAAGCCGCAATGATGCTCTGGTAGCGCTGGGCTTCCTCGGTCATTAGTTCTTCTAAAAGCTGTGCTTCACGCTGCTGTTGCTTTAATAAAGCAGCTAAATCTTGCTGAGTGCTAGACTGTTGATTAGCTAGTTGTAATTGGGCTTTAAGCTGCTCAATCTGTTGATTTAAAGCGCTTAACTGCTGGCTAGGATCAGTGGGCTGAATAAAAGCGCCCGCTTTAAAAGCACTGCCTTGCTTACCAAAACTACGATGAAACCAAACCGCTAATTCACGCGCACCTTTTAAAGCATCTAAAGCCTCTCGATGGCGGGTTTGAAATTCGTGAGCCGCTTCATTGCCTGCCATACGAACTAAATGAAATAGATTCCGCACATTGCTATCTAGCAGATTTGCGCTATTTAAGCGCTTGAGTAATTCAACCTGAGTGGTTTGCTTATCAAAGTTAATGCCATAACGAGTTGCCAAATCTTGCGCTAAAGCCTCGCCCAATTGGCGTATTTTAATCAGCGTTGTATTAGGATCACTTACAAATACCGCTTCTGCAGTCCGCATTAATTGCAAATAAATAGCACTGTGTTCACTAAGAAATTCGAAATTTTCACTCGCCTGCATGAGTCGCCCTTTAAATCATGCCAAAGATTAGTTTGATTTTAATTCAGGCGCGAATAATAAGGCTAAATTATTTTGCTCTACTTCACACCGCGCAATACACTCGATACTCGATAACGC
Organism: Pseudomonadota bacterium; assembly: GCA_046051185.1. Classification (GTDB taxonomy): domain Bacteria; phylum Pseudomonadota; class Gammaproteobacteria; order Thiotrichales; family Thiotrichaceae; genus Thiolinea. Next base: position 49,208 of record JBJOOT010000001.1, read on the forward strand.
CCATATTTCAACAAACGCTGCAAAAATGGTTCTAACTCATTTGGTGCTTCGGGGGTAAACACAAGGTGATAGCAGCCCTCGCCCGTGATTTTATAAGCTGATTCGACTTGGGCTTCATTTTTTAAGAGTTGCTCAAACTCATCAAAACGCGCTACATCCATGAACATGGTAATGAAATGGCGCTCGATATCTTGTTGGCGGATGGTATAGCCATTGATGACACCTTGATCCTCCATTTGTTGCACCCGCGCTGCCACTGCTTGCCCCGTGAGATGTACTTCCTTGCCAATTTGTTGCCAGCTCATGCGAGCATTGGCGCGTAGCCGCTGCAAAATCGCCTTATTCATGCTATTCATAGTCATCCTTTCAAACTGTAAGTTTTTGCATGGCAGTTCGCACAATTCCCCATTCTAACCGAAAGGCCAGAGCGCTAAGCTAGTGCCCTTCAAGCAATGAGGATAAATCCATGAGCCAAGCCCTATTAGTGATTGATATTCAAAACGATTATTTCCCCAAAGGTGCATTTCCCCTTTGGAATACAACAGGGACTTTAGACAACATTGAACAAGCCATTCACAAGGCACAAGCCCAACAAATTCCGGTCATTTTGATTCAGCATATTGCCGACAAGACCCGTGGCTTATCGCCCTTTTTTAATGAAGGCACAGAAGGTGTAGCGATCCATCCACGCATCTTAGCCGCCGCACCCAAGGCACCGATTGTGATTAAACATTTCGCAGATAGCTTTGTGAATACCGACTTGGAAGCCACTTTGCAGGGTTTGGGCGTAGATGAATTATTAGTCTGTGGAATGATGACACAAAACTGTGTAACCCATACCGCGATTTCTAAGCAGGCAGAAAAATATCAAGTTTCGATCATTCAAGATTGCTGTACAACAGTGAGTGAATTACTACATTTAATTGCATTGAATGCAGTATCAACACGGATGACCTTAGTGAATTTGGAGCAGGCGTTTTAAGTCTTATTTTTAATAATAGCGGCATTCTTGGTTTAGAATGCCGCATTTATTTAGCGTATGGGCATCCCGCTACTATCTTTAGCTTGCGCAGCTTAACCAAGTCACCCGAAAAACCCAAACCCTTAAACCACACCAGCAAGCCGCGTTCCCTAACAAAACCACCTATACTTTTAAAACACCCCATAAAAATACCAAAGCGCAAGGAGAATACAGCATGCCCAACACCCCAGTTCAAGAATACCGCTCTCCCAATGGGCTACTTGAACGCAGTAGCGCCTTGCCCCCGATTCCCAATGGGGTTTATAGTAAGAAAGATGCGGAGCAGGAGGCAAAATTGGTGGGCTTGGATTTTTATGCCGAAAAGGTCGCGCTCTGCCCAAAAACTTGGAGCACTAGCCCCGGAACAATGCTACGAGATTTAAGCGCAACGGACTATATACAAAGCCGTTATGAAGCTCAGTTCAAAGGCAAAGCTGTACCGAAGGGCGTGAAGAAAGTCGCCGTTTTTAAGCAAAGCCTGAATGAATCGAATACCAGCGGCACCTTCTCCCCTGCTGCGCTCTTGTACTATCACTTCTCGCGTTATTTCGACATGTCGATTGATGTACCGGTGGCGATTTATCGGGAAATGGATAGCAAGCAACATTATCAACGTGTGACTCAACGCGGAGTTGCCCAAACCCGTAACGGAATGATTGCCGCTGGTTGGCGACACTTAGCGATCGCAGAAAAAAATCCTGCCAACTTTAAGGCTGTTGACAGTTTATTCACCTCCGATCGGAAGAAAATCTACGGTTGCATGCTCAAGGCCAAAGGTGAGCGTTATGGCGCGGAACTCAATGGGATACGTTCGCGTTGGGGTACGGTGCAAAATGAAGAGTTTCAGCGCACTGCACCTTATCTGGCTTTGAGTTCGGATTTACCTTTACTCCAAGCCATCACGGAAGGCAAAAAGCAGGCCTTCAAAAACGCAAAAATCCGTAAAGCCACCGCCGATGCCACGCCCTTCCAAATGATGTATTGGATGAAAGAACTCAGTGAAATCGTGCTGCTGGATTTTATCTTTAGCCAACAAGATCGCATCGGCAATATCGACTATGAATGGCGCTGGTATTGGCTTGCAAATGGCGAAGTGCAATCACAAGCCGCCGATAGCAAACTCAGCCGCCTGCAAATGAGCAGCATCAAACCACCCGCTGAAATTGCTAATCTCTCCCCGCAACTCCTACAACGCACTTGCTTGAATGATAATGATGCGGGCGGGCGTGTGCCTTATGTGAACTTTGCGAAGAAAACGGGTATGCTGCAAAAGTTAAGGCATTTTAGCGGCAATACCTATAAGCGCCTGCTGCGCCTGAATGCGGATCTGCAAGACTCCGGCGAAATCTTCTACTACCTGCAAAATAATTTCCTCCTCGATAGCGGGCAACTCAATCAAATTGTTAAGAACACACGCCTTGCGAAAGAAATTCTGCAAGACACCTGTTCGATTCATAAATTGCAGTTTGATCTGGATACACCCAAAGAATATTTACTCACGGGGCGGGTGAACTTGGCGACGGTGGCTTGTGGATGAGCTGATTTGCAAAACCTTGGGGGAGTATCTAAGACCATCTCCGTGAATTTGAGCGCGTGCAAGGTTTACGCTTGGAGAATTGGGCAGAATCCATTAGCCCTACTTAAGCTGCAAAACCGTTTTGTTTTAAGTCGCTGACTTTAATAATCATCGATCCTTTGGGGTCAAACGGTGTATCTTCAAAGCCCCAATGCTGATAAAAGCCACGAGCCTTTTCATCTAAAGGATGAGTGATTAGACAGGCACATCCAATCTGTTCACTGATCTGAACTGTGGTATGAAACGCAAAGAATAATAAAGATTGCGCAATCCCTTGCCCTTGATAGGCACTATCCACGGCTAATTGTCCAAGCAATACAGCAGGTATACTTTCAGGGCGGTTGCGTTGTTGAGATTTGGGTAAATATTCGCGTTTAATTTCGGCAGCGGTCAGCGAGACATAAGCAACTATTTTACCTTGTTCATTGGTAATGACATTGGTGCGCGAACTGCCCAATTGCTGATTGCGCCAAGCATGGGTTTGAAACCATGTATTCAATGAAGGCCGCCCACAATCAAATTCATTGCGGTTATCCGTTTGCGCTAAAGGGCGCGGCTTGCTTAGCGCTCCCATACGGGATTCATGGTGGCTAAGCGTTTTAAAGCAGGGCTAGTTTTAGCGGGTGCATCTAACCACGCTTCAAATTGTTCCCACATGCCATTGGGGATTTCAACAACGCGCTGCTCCATTAGCTCTAGTTCGGCGGCCTCAAGGGCTTTGCGCCGGATAAATTCGCTGAGTGTGGTGTGAGCATGTTTAGCCGCGATTTCTAATAGACTGCGTTCGTCGTCATTGACACGCACGCTTAGGATGGTGGTGGACATAATGTTTAGCTCTCGTATTACTTTGTAATACAGTAGCATAATTTTCTATTAAAAACGAATCAGCTTTAGAGCAGCTATGTGTAGCTGTTTCTGACCTTTATTTTTTCGATAACGTCAAAATGCCTGACCTGCTAAAAAGCTGGTCTCCCAAATCAAATCATCACGCCGGAATAACGTAGGAGGTAATAATGAATCGAATTCCTCCAATGAATCACAAATAGCTCCAATCTCAGCGTAAATGATAGGATTGATAACCAAAATACCTGATTGGGAACAAACCTCCAATGCTTGTGTAGAGCTTTCCGCAAAACTGGGATCATCCGTAATAATATCGATTAAGACATTGGTATCAACCAGCTACTCAGTCGCCATCACGTAGCAACTCCATCAATTGATCAGTGCTCATGCTTATTTTTTTTCTGCCCCTCAATGCGCGAATTGCTTGGCTTTGGGCAACTTGTTTACGTACCAAGACCAGCTCATTATTACGTGCAATAAACTCAACTTCCGTCTGTTACAAACCCAAATCCTATAGGCATAAAAAAAGGCGAGTCACCCCGCCTTTTTTCACCTCAGCTATTCAGCTTTAATGCCGTTTCTTCGGTGCAATCAAATCGGTAATCGAACCTTCAAACATCTCTGCCGCCATCGCTACGGTTTCAGAGAGGGTTGGATGTGGATGTACAGTTAAGCCAATGTCAGAGGCATTCGCGCCCATTTCAATGGCCAGAGCTACCTCGGCAATCAGGTCACCGGCATTCACCCCGACAATACCCGCGCCAATGACCCGATCAGTCTCCTCATCGAAAATCAATTTGGTCAAGCCCTCATCGCGTCCCAATGATAAGGCACGGCCGCTCGCTGCCCACGGGAAGACACCTTTACCAACTTTCATACCCTTGGCTTTAGCCTCTTCCTCAGTCACACCGACCCAAGCAATTTCAGGATCAGTATAAGCCACCGATGGAATCACCCGCGCATCAAAATGGCTTGGTAGACCAGAAGCCGCCTCTGCCGCTGTTTTGCCTTCGTGTACGGCTTTATGCGCCAACATCGGTTGGCCAATAATATCGCCAATCGCGAAAATATGCGGCTGTGTGGTACGCATTTGCGAATCAACGACTTTAACAAAGCCGCGCTCATCCACAGCCACACCCGCTTTCTCGGCAGCAATACGTTTACCATTCGGCGTGCGTCCGACTGCAACCAAAACGCGATCATACACTTGCGGTTCGGCCGGAGCGTTTTTGCCCTCAAAGGTAACTTTCATACCATCTGGGGTGGCTTCGACTTTGGTCACGCGCGTTTCTAACCAAATCGCTTCGTAGCGTTTTTGGATACGAGTTTGATAAGGCTTCACAATATCCTTATCGGCTCCAGCTACAATGCTTGGCAACATTTCAACGACGGTGATTTTTGTCCCTAAAGCGTGGTAAACCGTAGCCATTTCCAAGCCAATAATCCCACCACCGATCACCAACATCCGCTTAGGAATACCCGCCAACTCCAAAGCACCGGTCGAATCAATCACTCGTGGATCATCAGGAATAAACGGTAATTTTACCGCCTCAGAACCCGCTGCAATGACAGCCTTTTCAAAGCGAATCACCGTTTTCTTGCCATCATTGCCGACGACTTCGACATGATTAGGATCAAGGAAACTACCTACACCATTCACGACTTGGACTTTGCGTTGTTTAGCAAGGCCATTTAAGCCCCCCGTTAAACGCCCAACCACTTTATCCTTCCAAGCACGAAGCTTATCAATATCAACCTTCGCTTGACCAAACTCAATCCCATAATCCGCGACTTCATGCGCTTCATCCAATACTTTGGCCGCATGTAATAAAGCTTTGGAAGGAATACAGCCTACATTCAAACAGACTCCGCCTAAAGTCGCCCAACGCTCAACTAGTACAGTTTGCATCCCTAAATCGGCAGCGCGGAAAGCAGCCGTATAACCCCCAGGGCCTGCACCTAAGACCAACATCTGGCAAGTCAGATCCGCCGAACCACTGTGTTTAGCGGCTGCTGGCGCGGCTACGGGAGCAGCAGCGGCTGCCGCCGGAGCAGCAGCAGCGGCAGGAGCAGAAGCGGGTTTGCTAGGTGCTGCGGCAGCCCCTTCGACCTCCATCTTGCAGATCAGTGAGCCTTCAGAGGCTTTATCACCGACTTTGATCAGCATTTCCTTAATCGTACCCGCATGGGAAGATGGAATATCCATCGAGGCCTTATCCGACTCCAAAGTGATCAGTGCATCTTCTTTTTGCACTGTGTCGCCTACTTTAACCAAGACCTCAATGACATCGACGCTTTTGAAATCCCCAATGTCCGGTACTTTTACTTCAATAATTTGACTCATAACAAGGCTCCTTACAGGATGAGATTACGGACATCAGATAATACAAACGCAAGATGGCTGACAAAACGCGCCGCATACGCACCATCAATCACGCGATGATCATAGGACACCGCTAAAGGCTGAATTAAGCGATCCACGATTTCGCCATTTTTACGCACCAAACGCTCTTGGGCACGGGTCAAACCTAAAATTCCCACTTCAGGCGCATTAACAATCGGGGTGAAATTCGTCCCGCCGATGCCACCTAAACTGGAAATCGAGAAACAGCCCCCTTGCATATCTGCTGCTTTGAGTTTGCCTTCACGCGCCTTTTTGGAAATATCCCCTAGCTCACGGGCAAGTTCAAATAAGCCTTTGCGATCTACATCTTTAATCACCGGCACAACCAAACCATCCGGTGTATCGACTGCAATGCCGATATTATAGAACTTGCGTTGAATCAGATTTTCACCATCATCCGCCAGTGCTGAGTTAAATTTCGGGAACTCCTTCAAGCCTGCCGCCACCGCTTTCATCATGAAAACCAGCGGGGTGAAGTTAAAGCCCATCGACTTGGCTTTATCCTTCATACTATTACGATAGGCTTCTAACTCAGTAATATCCGCCTCGTCGAAATGCGTCACTTGTGGCACCGTCAACCAAGCACGATGTAAATGCTTAGCAGAGAGTTTACCGATCCGTGACATAGGCACCGTTTCCACCGCACCGAACTTGCTCCAATCCGGTTGAGTAATAAACTGTACCCCGCCTATACCAGCCGCCGCAGGCGCTGAGACCGCAGCACTGGCAGCCGGTGCTGGAGCAGTCGCGGTGCTTGCCGCTGGAGCAGCCACCACCCCACCCGCTTTAAAGCCACGCACATCTTGCTCAGTAATCCGACCATTTGGGCCTGTACCCGCAACTTGGGCAATATCAATGCCTAATTCACGCGCAATTCGCCGTACCGATGGGCTTGCATACGCACGCTTAAACGCCTCATCATTGCCGACACGAACCGTCGGAGCGGCACTGGCGGCAACGGGTGCAGCCGCAGCCGGTGCTGAGGCCGCAGGGGCTTCAGCAGGAGCAGCCCCTTCCACTTCTAATAATAGAATCAGGCTACCTTCAGAAACCTTGTCACCCACTGCAACTTTCAGTTCCTTAACCTTGCCACCTTTAGGAGAGGGGATCTCCATTGAGGCCTTATCCGATTCAAGCGTAATTAAAGAATCTTCCGCCTTAATTACATCACCGACTTGCACTAAAACCTCAATGACACTGACGCTCTTAAAATCACCAATATCTGGGACTTTAATTTCTTTCACACCCGCAACAGGTGCTGCCGCTTGAGCAGGGCCACTGGCCACTTTCGGTTGGGCAGGGGCGGCGGCCACATTCACACTTGCTTCAGCGGCATCTGCTAGTAATAAAATCACGCTGCCTTCTGAGACTTTATCGCCGACATTGACTTTAATAGCTTCGATCACGCCACCGTGCGAGGCTGGAATATCCATCGAAGCCTTATCCGACTCAAGAGTAATGAGTGGATCGTCGATTTTAATGGTATCGCCCACTTTCACGAGTAGTTCAATAACGGTCACTTCTTTGAAATCACCAATATCCGGTACTTTGATTTCTTTACTCATTTACTCTCTCCTTACGCATACAGTGGGTTAGGCTTTTCAGGATCAATACCGTATTTTGCCATCGCTTCTAATACAGTTTTTGCAGTAATTTTGCCTTTGGCCTTTGAGGACTTTTGCTGATCAGCCAAGGCTTTCAGAGCGGTCACTGTCACGTAATAACGATCCACTTCAAAATGATGGCGCAAGGCTTGGCGACTATCTGAGCGCCCGAAACCGTCCGTGCCAAGCACATATAAAGGCTTATCGAGATAAGGACGCACTTGATCAACATAGGTACGAATATAATCCGTTGAGGCAATCACGGGGCCTTCAGTACCTTCTAAGCATTGAGCAATCCAAGCTTTACGTTCTTCTTGATCAGGATGTAAGAGATTCCAGCGTGCACAAGCTGCACCATCGCGAGCCACTTCATTTAAGCTAGGGGTTGCCCAAATATCAGCATCAACATCCCAATCATTTTTCAGTAAATCAGCCGCTGCAATCACTTCACGTAAGATCGAACCACAACCCATCAGTTGTACCTGATGCTTACCTTTGCCATCAGCTTTACGGAATGAGTACATGCCTTTAATAATGCCCTCTTCCGCACCCTCTGGCATTTCAGGCATGCTGTAGTTTTCGTTGAGCGTAGTAATGTAATAGAACACATTCTCGCCATTTTGGTACATGCGACGCAGACCATCATGGAAAATAACCGCGACTTCATACGCAAAGGTCGGATCATAGGATTTACAGTTGGGGATAAAGCCTGCGAATAATTGGCTGTGACCGTCTTGATGCTGTAAACCTTCGCCATTCAGCGTAGTGCGCCCTGAAGTACCACCGACTAAGAAGCCGCGTGCTAACATATCACCCGCAGCCCATGCCAAATCACCAATGCGTTGGAAACCGAACATGGAGTAGTAAATATAGAGCGGAATCATCATCTTATGGTTATTCGCATAAGACGTTGCTGCGGCAATCCATGAGGACATCGCGCCCGCTTCGTTAATCCCTTCTTGCAATAATTGACCTTTAGAGGATTCACGATACGGCATAATGTCAGTCGCATCCATTGGCTCATAGAGCTGACCATCGGGCGAATAAATGCCAACTTGGCGGAACATGCCTTCCATACCAAAGGTACGCGATTCATCCGGCACAATAGGCACTAACCGTGGCCCTAGTTCTTTATGGCGAGCAACCGCAACCATTACCCGCACCATTGCCATCGTAGTGGACATGGTACGCTCGCCTGTATCCTTTAAGAGCGCATCAAATAAATCTTTCAGCTCAGGAACATTCAGAGTTTCAAAGTTTTGGGGGCGATTGGGTAAGTAGCCACCTAAAGCCTGCCGACGCTCTTGCAAATATTGCATTTCCAATGAATCGGCCGCCGGACGATAGAAGGAAGCATTATCGACCTGTTCATCAGTGACAGGAATACGGAAACGGTCACGTAATTTGCGTAATTGGTCAGAACTCAGCTTTTTCTGTTGATGGCTGATATTCATCCCCTCACCCGCTTCACCCATGCCATAACCTTTGACCGTATGCATGAGGATAATGGTTGGGCGACCGACGGTATTTACCGCATTATGATAAGCCGCATAGACTTTTTCTTGATCGTGACCACCGCGTAATAAATCATAATAAATTTGGTCGTCAGTCATATCGGCTACCATTGCTTTTAGCTCAGGGTATTTGCCGAAGAAATGCTCACGAGTGTAAGCACCCCCTTTATTCTTAAAATTCTGATATTCGCCGTCTACGCACTCCATCATGCGCTTGCGTAACAAACCATCAGTATCTTTCGCTAAGAGACGATCCCAGCCTGATCCCCACAATACCTTAATAACATTCCAGCCTGCACCCCGGAAGTTGCCTTCCAGCTCTTGCACGATTTTGCCATTACCACGCACAGGGCCATCTAAGCGCTGCAGGTTACAGTTAACGACAAATACGAGGTTGTCTAAGCGCTCACGAGAGGCCAAAGAAATTGCACCTTGAGATTCTGGCTCGTCCATCTCGCCATCACCTAAGAACGCCCACACCTTGCGTCCTTCTGCATGATTATCGGCAATCTTAGCAAACCCACGATGCTCTAAATATTTTAAAAAGCGTGCTTGATAAATGGCCATGATCGGGCCTAAACCCATCGATACCGTAGAGAACTGCCAAAAATCGGGCATTAAATACGGATGTGGATAAGACGATAAACCCTTGCCTTGGCATTCAATACGGAAATTTTCTAATTGATCTTCACTTAAGCGCCCTTCAACAAATGCCCGCGCATACGTACCTGGGGCAGTATGACCTTGAATGAAGAGCATATCGCTGCCATTGGGATGACCATGCCCTTTCCAGAAATGGTTATAACCGACTTCATACATAATGGCGGAAGATTGGAAGGAAGCAATATGACCACCGGGTTCAGCAGGTTTGCGATTCGCCCGCACCACCATCGCCGTCGCATTCCAACGCAAAGCCCGCAGAATATGGCGCTCTAGCTCAAGATTGCCCGGATAAGCCGGTTGCTGATCGACAGGAATAGTATTGATATAGGGAGTATGCATATCCGGCGGCTCAACGCCTGCCTCGGATGCTGTCTCGATAGTTTTATGCAGTAAATAGCGGGCGCGATCTGCACCGGAGCGCTCCACCACCACATCAATGGCTTCTTGCCATTCTTGGGTTTCGAGTGGATCACGATCTAACTGGTCTTGGCTCATTAAAAAATCTCCTAGCATTGACAAACTTAGGAGCGGTCGAGTCAATTTATATAATTATTCTAATCGGGATATACCACCGCTCCCCTCTTATATCCCTATAGAGAGGGCATACTACACAGTTCAGCTTGGAAAAGCCATAAGCCGAATGATTAACTGATTTATTTTTAGAGTTTAAAAAAATAAATATTTAAAATTCAATAAGTTAAAAACACAAAATCAATTTAACAATCAACAAACCAGCCAGACTTCCTTGTTTAGGCAGGAGATAACCCCTATTAAAAAAGATCATTACTTAAGCAAAATTTAGACTACTTTAAGCCTATTTACTACAATTTTAAATAAATTTAAATATCAATAAGTTACATTAAAAATTAGTTTAGTTTACTGGAAGCTTAGCCCCATAAACACTTACCCGCTGCTTTTTGAATAGCCGCTAAACGTTCTGTATGGGCGGCTAAATCCTCAGCACTGGCATGAATAACAGGCAAACTGACTTTAGTCTGCACACGACGGATCAGTCCTGTTTGCTGCTGAGTACCCTGATGCTCATCCCGTTCCCCACCTAACTGCAAACTGACTTGCCCACCAGTCATCGCAAGATAAACATCCGCAAGAATCTCAGCATCAAGCAAAGCCCCATGCAAACTACGATGACTATTATCAATGCTATACCGCTTGCAGAGTGCGTCTAAACTATTTCGTTGCCCCGGAAATAATTGGCGTGCCATCACTAAAGTATCCGCCACGGTACAATACTCGGTGATCACTTGATAAGGCTCGATCAACAAACTGAGTTCATGGTTTAGAAAATTAATATCAAAGGGTGCATTATGAATAATCAATTCAGCACCTTGCAGATAACGAATCAATTCAGCAGCCATCTCTTTAAACCGAGGTTTATCAGCTAAGAACTGATTCGTGATCCCATGAACTGCCATCGCTTCAGCATCAATTTCCCGATCAGGCTGCAGATAAACGTGGAAATTATTCCCCGTCAAACGTCGACTAAGCATTTCTACGCAGCCAATCTCAATAATTCGATGCCCCTCTTTCGGGTCTAAGCCAGTGGTTTCTGTATCTAAAATAATTTGACGTGTCATGCTAATTTCCTTTCATCAATCGCACGATTGGCAAGACGATCTACTCGCTCATTATCAGGATGCCCCGTATGTCCACGTACCCAATTCCATTTAATTTGATGGGGTTGAGCGGCTGCATCTAAACGCTGCCATAAATCTTGGTTTTTCACGGGTTGCCCACTCGCGCTTTTCCAAGCTTTACGCTTCCAACCAGCCAGCCACTCCGTCATGCCTTGTAAGACATACTTTGAATCAGTGGTCACCGTCACTTCACAAGGTTGCTTTAAAGCCTCTAAACCACGAATCGCTGCCATTAGCTCCATTTGATTATTCGTCGTAACGGCTTGATAACCATATAGCTCGCGTTCTTGCTCTGCATAACGTAATAAAACCCCCCAACCGCCAGGCCCTGGATTCCCACGGCAAGCCCCATCGGTGTATAACTCAACCTTCTTCACGGTTTTACTCTCTTCTTAAGCGGTGTTACATACGGGTTACTGGTGTTATTCACGACAATTCCAGTTCTTAAACGGGGTTTACTGGGGCGTAAACTTGGCTTGATCGGGATTAAACGCGATACTTGCTTACGGACATGAATAATTTGCACACTGCCAAACGGCAATTGATATTTTTGTCCTAAATGATCTACCCACGCTAAGTGTTTGAAAACACTATCACTACCTAAAGCAGGGCGAAAACCTAGGGTATAAGTCTGTAACATTTCAAACCCTAAAACACCAAACCAATCACGAATTCGTCTTTTCGTATACATCGCGGGTCGGTCGGGGACACGACGTAAATAATTCCAAGTTTGCCCAAGCCCCCGTAAGCTCCACGGATTAAACCCAATTAAAATACAATGCCCCTCAGGAACTAGAACACGCTCAAGCTCTCGCAGGACATGATGCGGGGAATGCGCATAATCTAAGACATGGCAACCAATTACCAAATCAATCTCATTAAAGCCAATGGGGAGTGCTTCAGCCTTAGTAATCGTATCCGCCATTACCGCTGAAGGATTCGTGGATAATTTGATATGCGAGCTAATCCGTGAATCGCACAGCAAATTGCAGTGCTCCACCATTAAACCCAGCTCAAGAGCATAATAGCCAAAGACATCTTCAGTCATCGCAGTCACTAAATGGCGCAATTCAGCGAGGACATAAAGCCCCTCGGCTGTATTATACCAGCGCTGTAATTCAGCGATCTGTTGCTCAACTGAGGCGACAGGATGAGTTAAAACAACCGGTGTTGCTTTTTTCTTGTTCATTCAATCAATACATATTATAGTCGGATGCAATTTACTTAATAACGATTAGCAAGCAGGGCCATCAAACTAGGCAAAATCTTAATCTGACACTCTAGGCAAAGAAACACAACTATAAACACCAGACTGGGGTGAATTAGATCTTCCGAACTTGAGCTTGTAATACCGATTTTATAATAAGGTCTATTGGGGCTACATCATGGGGACATCCACTTACCTCGCACCAGTCGCGGCGGTATGCGCTTTATTGTTTTTAAATGGCTGCAGCAGCACAAAGCCAGACGTTAGCATTGATACTATTAGTGAGCAAACCGCTTCCGTACCAGAAGCTTTACCATTGATTCAACGGGGTAAACAGCACACCCCCACCCCTCCCCGTTATCGCGCGACCAAACGCCATCAAACTTATGCAAGACGTACTTGGATAGCCCAAGCTCAACCGAAAAACGATGCCCCCATCGCAGCCGCGCCCCGCCTGCAACGGGCGATGTATATTCCTAGTATTAGCAGTGATTATAGCCTTGATCAAGATTTCGATACTTGGTCTCGTGTCTTTCGACATTTTCAGCTAGCGGATTATTCAGGCAACCCCAGAGTACAGCAGTTTATCCGTTCTTATGCACAAAACCCGCAGCAATTGAGCATTCTATCGGATCGAGCCAGTGTGTTTTTGCACATGATCATTGAGGAAGTGACACGCCGTGGCATGCCTGCTGAGGTTGCTCTCTTGCCCTTTGTAGAAAGTGGTTTTGATGCAGATGTCTTCTCTCATGCAGGGGCAGCTGGGTTATGGCAATTTATTCCTTCCACTGGGCGTAATTATGGCCTGAAGCAAACAAACGATTATGATGCGCGGATGGATCCTTTTGCAGCAACTGGAGCCGCTTTGAATTATCTGCAAAAGCTTAATCGGCAGTTTAATGGCGATTGGTTGCTCGCCTTTGCGGCTTATAATTGTGGGGAAACTTGTGTGAGTCGAGCCGTCATACAAGCTCAGCAAGCGGGTCTGCCACCGAGTTTCTGGAATTTATCCCTCCCTAAAGAAACGATGAACTATGTACCGCGTCTACTGGCCTTTAAAGAATTGATCGGACGCTCACGCGCTTATGGCATCCACTTACCCAATACTCCCAATTCAGCACGCCTTGCGCAAATGCGTATTAATAAACCCGTAGATTTGCGCTTAGCTGCTATGCATGCTGGTTTACCTGCGAATCGCTTAACTGAATTGAATCCGTGCTTCCGTACCGGCGTAACTACACCCGAACATTCAAACCGGATTATTCTCCCGCGTGAGTATGCTGAGCGTTTAGCCCAAGTTATTCGTGTCATGCCCGCCACTTATACTCAACCATATTATGCAGTACAGCGTGGCAGATCGTCGTATGGGAGTTGAACAAGTAGCTGACTCCGTATAAGTTTAAAAGCAGCACAGAATTCGCTGTGCTGCCCTTAAGAGCAACAGGCTATGGCACAGTTGATCATCAGTCTTAATAATCAAATCATCAAAAGACTAACGCTTTCTGAAGCTAGCTACCTGATCGGGCGCTCTAGCCATTGTGATATTGTTCTCAGTGAACGTACCGTCAGTGCTGAACACGCCCACCTTGTTAATGTGGGTGATGAATGCTTTTTAGAGGATTTAAACAGCACCAATGGGGTCTATGTGAATCAGCTTGCTAAGCAAAAGCATCTATTATTGGATAAAGACTTGGTACGTATCGGCAAATATGAGCTACTGTTTCAAAATCCAAGTACTGCAACAACGCCTGTCAAATCAGCATAACCTCCCAACAATCCATTATTCATTCAGCCTGTGAGTAAGCCATTAATTTTCATTTTAAGCCAGCCCAAAACTGGCTAAGCTAGATTTTTTACTTAGCGTTCAACTTATGTCCAAGGTTTTCACAGCGCAAGAACTGCGCAAACAGATTAGAAGGCAGCGTGCAGGCTTGCCAAAACGAGAACAACAACGACTTTCTAAGCAAGCCATCCAACATTTAAGTCGACATCGCTTGTTCAGAGCAGCACGTAATCTTGCTTTATACTTACCCGTGCGCGGCGAAACCGATCCTCGTGCTTTATTGCAAGTGGCTAAACCAGAGCAGCGGTTTTTCTTACCTGTATTAAATTTAGGCCATCATTCAAACTTAATCTTTGTCGAATGGAATCAAGCTACTCGCTTTCGCAACAATCGCTTTAAGATTCCAGAGCCGCACCTAGGGCGATGCAAAATTCTCAATCCTCGGCAACTTGATTTAGTGATTACTCCCTTAGTGGCTTTTGATTCACAGGGTACTCGCTTAGGGATGGGAGGCGGATTTTATGATCGAAGTTTCGCTGTGAAGCATGCCTTAAAACATTCGAAACCGATCTTAGTTGGCTTAGCTTATCCCTTTCAACAAGTTGAATACCTAGAACGACAAGCTTGGGATGTACCCTTAGATGCAAGTTGTACAGCCGATGGGTTTACACTCTACTAATACTTGAATATATTAGAATATTATTATATATTGCATATAATATAATCTTGCTTGGAGAGAACCATGAAAAAACTCTTAATTGCTCTTAGCCTCCTCGGTTTAGCCCATACCGCAAGTGCCGATTTCTTTGGTGGTGGCAATAATGGTGAATGGAAAACCGGGCCTTATGGGCCTTACTGGGAAGAAAATGATTGGCCAGAATGGACACCCATGTACTGGATGCAGGAAATGAGTGATAGTTTTAGCGATGATAACAACAATAATGGCTTTAACTTTGGAAATCGCTTTGGCAATGGCAATATGCCCTTCTTTGGTAACAACTCCAATTATGGTTATGGCAACTATGGCATGCCGATGATGCCTTATGGCTATAATTATCAAATGCCAATGATGCCCTATGGAGCGGCTCCAATGCCATATCCTTATTACGGCGGATATGGTCTACCGAATGTTCCGGTTGCGCCTAGCTTTCAGCCAAATCTACCCGTTGCTCCTGCTGCTCCGGTCAATACTGCTCCCGGCCCGAGTGCTCCAGCTGGAACAACGAATTAAGCAGCTTAATACTAATTACTTGCCTCCGGCTTACAGACACCAGAGCTATCTAAAGTACAAAAACCTGCTGGTAATTTAAGATCAGCAGGTGGCTGAGCAATATACTTATTACTTGTCTGAACCGAAGAGACTGGCTGAGCAGCAGTTGAGTCAGTTGTTGGCTCATTGACTGGGGTCGGTTTTTCCGGCAATGCCGCTGTTTGCACTTGTTCCTGCTGCAAGGTTTGATTCTTAAAGCGCTCTAAGCGTAATTCTGAAAAATGAATGCGTGCCTGCCATTGATCTTGCAGATAGGCTTGTTCAGCTTCTAATTGCTTTTTTTCGTTAGCATTTAAACCTAAGTCATCAACTGACTCCGACATAATCAATAAATGCTGCCATGCCATTTCAGCTTGATTCAATAAAGCCAAAGCCTGTTGTTCTGAACTTATTGATTTTGCTAATTCTTCATAGGTGGCTTGCATCTGATTGAGCTGTTCCCATTGACTTAAATACTGAGACTTAAGCTCTAGTTTGATCGCTGAGTTAAGGGTTGGTAATAGCTGTACGGGTTTAGGCTGCGGCTTAAACGCAAACAAAATACCCAGTGAAATAATCAGCAGTAAGACAATAAACCCTGCATACGCCAGTTGCGATCCATAATGACTAAACCAAGAACCTTTAGACGGTTTCGGTTGTTTTAAGATTAATTTAGCCATGACGATTTAAACCTGTGAGGATTTACTAAGTGTAGTAAGGTTTCTGACACAAAACCTTAGAGTTCTAGAAAATAGCAAGCAGCACTAAAAACTCCAGCACGCACTAGATAGATGGTAAGTAAATCTAGCTACTACGTCATTGCTTCAGAACGCAAGCATTAGGAATAGTTCCTAAAAACAAAGATTTGTAAAAATTTAAAATCGCTAAAACGGTCTAAATGGGTTGAGCCTGCTGATCCGGTGCAGGCGGCGGTGGATTAGGATTGGCGGGCGGTTTAGTTAAGTCCTTTTGCAGTTGATTCATACTCTCTTCTAAACTTTTACCTAGTTTATCAATACTTTCGCTCAGGCTGCTATCCAAACCTTGCAAACTTTCTTGCATAAAACTATTCAGCTGATCAACAACTGCCCCCATCGCACCGCTGACCATCGAGCCTAAAGTTTTTTGCACATCCACTAACCACCGATTGTCATGCAAACTTAAAACCGTCCGTAGTGGAATTTGCATATCCCCCTTATCACCGCCATAGAGCACGGTCGCAACTTCTGCTAAACCATTTTCGATTTTAAGCTCGCCCGTTTCAAAACGACGCGCTGACATTTTTTTATTGTGCAATAAACTAAGATATTGAGTACTATCCCAAGTGGCTAAGGTTTTAGCCTTTTCCATATCATCTTGCAGAATAGCCGTCCAAAACTCATTCGCTACTCGGCGGGCATCTTGCTCGGTTGACTGGCTACAAGCTGTCAAGCTCAACCAACCGAATATGCACAGGAGTACCCATAAATAGCGTAAGGACTGTTGATAACAAGGGCGCACTTGCATGCTTAAACTCCTAATAATAGATCAGTCTCCTCACTCACTAAGGATAGACTTACTGTCGTGATTTGATTCTCTAAATCTACTAAAGGTGGAGGCTTAGTCATCACTTTACAATAATTAGGCGTATAGCCGGTATAAACCAACTCTCCAGCCTGCTCTCGACAGCGCTCCCATAATACTGGCACCCGTTGCCCGAGTTGTTGGGTTAACCAATGCTGTTGTGAGCGCTCCGCTAATTGATGCAGTTCTTGACTGCGCTGTTTTTTCACAGCCTCACTAACCGGATTCACTAGGCCAGCCGCTTTAGTACCTGCTCGAGGTGAATAGCTAAAAATATGCACATGTCCAAAGCCAATCTGCTCAACAAAGCTTAGAGTCTCCTGCCATTCGGCCTCAGTCTCACCGGGAAAACCAACGATAATATCGGTGGTCACATTAAAATTAGGAATAGCAGCGCGCGCCTGCTGGACTAACTGAGTAAATTCAGTGGTTTTACAGCGACGTGCCATCCGCCGAAGTACTGAATCAGCACCACTTTGAATCGGCAAATGCATATGGGGCATTAAACGCGGATTACTAAAAAGTGCAAAAAAATCTTCGGGTAAATCCCAAGGCTCGACTGAAGCAAAGCGAATACGGGGTACATCCGTTTCAACCAATAAGCGTTTGACTAGGGTATAAAGTGAAGTCTCTGCTAAATCACTGCCATATCCACCAACATGCACGCCAGTTAAGACAATCTCCTGTACACCTTGACGGGTTAATTGATTAATCTCATCAATAATTGAAGCTTCGGTACGACTACGCTCTTCACCCCGAGCCACCGTCACAATACAAAAAGTGCAGCGATAACGGCAACCATCTTGAATCTTAATAAAAGCTCGATGGCGACCCCGCATAAATAAGCTATTTTCACCCGGCTCTGTGGCAATCGCAGGCATCACCGGCAGAGCAAACTGCTCCATTACTTTCGTTGGTAATTGATCTTTTTCCGAATTTGGAATGACCAAATCCACGCCTAAAGTTTGAGCCACCTCATCCGCTTGTAAACTTGCATAGCAGCCACTGACTACGAGTTTAGCAACTGGATTCTCACGATAAAGACGGTTTAATAAGCGCCGTGATTTAGCCGAGGCTTCTTGAGTGACTGCACAAGTATTCAGGATGATGACATCTGCTTCCGGTGCAGCAGTGACCATTGCATGACCTGCTGCACGGAAACCTTGAGACCATTGCTCTAACTCAGCTTCATTGAGTCGACAACCTAAGGCTTTTAAATGTATTTTCATAGCAATGGCATCGTAATGACATCAAAAAAGTTAAAATCAGTGCGCATGCCATGTGTTAATAGACATGCGCTATTAGATATTCTCTGGATGCAATTCAATTTCTGAACGCGCCCGTAGATCCTCCATAGCTGCTTCTAACTCGCGTGCACCATTTACACTGCCATATATTTGTGCGCTATTCTCTTCAAGCGTATTCGCACCCTCTTCGACAGCTTTTAAAGAAATAACCGTATAATCACCATTGGCTAATACAACTTTATCCCAATTAAGTTGATCCTTAGCAGGACGTGGCATAGTAAATGCCTTTGCCAACACTTCAGGCGCTAAACTACTACCAGTACGTTGAATAAAACTGGGCTTTTCAATCGCTTCAGCCTTACCCAAACCAGAAGCATCTAAAGCTGCCCACCCACTGGTTTTAGCTTGGGCTAATAGCTCATCACCTTTTTGGCTAGCTAATTGGCGAGCACCCTGCGCTTTCAAAATGGCGGTGATCTCCGATTTTACTTCTTCTAACGGTTTTTGGGCAGCAGGTTCTTGAGAGCTTGAACGTAGAACAATCGCTTGCGTTTCAGATACCTGAATCAGCTCAGAATTTTTCCCCTCTTTGAGGACTTCATCCGAAAAAGCAGCCGCTAATAACTTCGGATCAGCGAGTACGCCATCTCCCTTAGTGCGCGTCAACCAAGCAGACTCCTGAATATTAGCATTCACCGCTTTAGCAGCAGGACTTAAATCACCACTTTGCTCATACGCAACAGTCTGCAATTTTTCAGCCCCATCCATAAATAGCTTATCAGCTTCCGCACGGCGATAATCCTGCTCAACTTGAGCCTTTACTTCCTCATAAGTCTTTTGTACAGCAGGCTTGATACTATTTACACGAATCAGCTCATAGCCCGCCCCCGTTTTAACAGGCTCCGATAATTTATTCACTTCAGCTGCAAACACTGCTTTTTCGAAATCAGGATCCCAACTACCAATCGCCACATCACCAACCACACCGGCTAGTTCAGCTGTGGCTTTATCATCAGAATCTGTTTTGGCCGCCTCTTCAAAGCTCTTTTTACCCGCTTGAATATCTGCATAAAGTGCATCAATCTTCTTTTTGGCTTCAGCATCTTGAGCAGGATCAGCAACAGCAACGAGGATATGACTGGTATTCCGAGTTTCTGGGGCTAAATACCGATCTTTATGCTCGTCATAAAAAGCTTGCAGACCTGCCTCATCCACATTCACCGTTTTTGCTAAAGCATCTAAATTCAAATCAATATAAGCCACTTTAACTTTTTCTTCTGTCATGAACTGGCTTTTATGCTCGTCATAATACTTTGTAATTTGCTCATCTGTGACTTGGACTTGTGGCTCGAAGCTCGCCGCTTTAACAGTAAATAACTCCAGCTCCCGTTTTTGATTACGCAAAGTCTGGTACTGCTCCATCTGTGCTTTGGTGGCAAAAGCAGTCGCTTGTACGCCTTCACGAAATTGACCATTCGTTAGGTCATCCCGCATTTGTTGCTCAAAAGCCAACTGATTACGCCGCTGTGATGCAAGGAAGCTTTCATAGGTGGCTTTATCAAATTGGCCATCTTTCTGAAACACACTAATCTCAGCAATCGCTGTGGCTACATCTTCGGTACTCGCTCGATAGCCTTCTTCTTTAGCTTTTTGACGCAAAAGCACTTGATTGACGACATTGTTTAAAGCCATTGTTTTTAAACTGTCATCGCCTAACTGGCTAGCCATTTGCCCAAACTGTTGACGAATGCGAGCTAACTCCTGCTGAACCTCTTGTGCGGGTACTTCCTCACCATTAACGACTGCCGCCGCTTTAGTAGCTCCCCCCTCCATATAGGAATTAATCCCAAAGAGTGCAAATGGAATACTAATGAACCCTACAATGGCATAGGCAATCCAGCCTTTGGCTTTATCATGAATCGTTTGTAACATGTTTTTTCTGCGTATTATTTAAGTTGAACTGATCAGAACTGCCCGCCCTTAGGGCACAAGGCCGCATCATACAAAATGCCTAGCGTGAGGGGAAGAAAAAAGCAATACTTGAAAGGTTGGCGGAGTGGACGGGGCTCGAACCCGCGACCCCCGGCGTGACAGGCCGGTATTCTGACCAACTGAACTACCACTCCGCGAAAACAACAGACATAAAAAAAGATGCTTGAAAAGCATCCTTTAACAATAAGTGGCGGAGTGGACGGGGCTCGAACCCGCGACCCCCGGCGTGACAGGCCGGTATTCTGACCAACTGAACTACCACTCCGCAAAAACTCATATCAACAACGATGGTGGGTGATGAGGGACTTGAACCCCCGACATTCGCCTTGTAAGGGCGACGCTCTACCAACTGAGCTAATCACCCGTTGTTGTGAAGGCCGCTATTTTACTGCATCTTTTAAAGCTTTACCAGCTTTAAATGCAGGAATTTTTGCAGCAGCAATTTCAATGGCTTCATTAGTGCGTGGATTACGCCCAGTGCGAGCCTGACGCTCACGAACGAGGAAAGTCCCAAAGCCGATTAAAGAAACTTGGTCACCTTTAGCCAAAGCTTCCGTCACGGTTTCTACCATAGCCTTGAACGCACGGTCGGTATCCGCTTTGGTCAGGCCTGACTTCGCAGAAACTGCATCGATCAATTCTGTTTTGTTCATGAAAAGAGTCCTTTGAATTCGTTATTTCAGGGAAACCGGAACACTCCTACTGTCGCTTTGTAGCAAAAAAACGACTAGCGTGAATATGCCTGACTGTTATACCAGCGACCTTGAAAAGGTGTCAACTAAATGACAGCGTAACAAGGCGTTTTCCTTAGGTTTCTTAGTGGGTTCGACTGTTTTCCAGTTCTTCCTCACCGACCGAACTGACCGGCGCTGTCGTATTTTCGCCTTCATCTTCGTCTGCAGTCTCGGCAATCGGCTCGGGCATCCGTTCCAAGGCTAAACTCAAGACCTCATCAATCCATTTAACAGGTCGAATTTCCAAACCTTTTTTCACATTATCAGGAACTTCTGCTAAATCCTTTTCATTATCTTTAGGAATCAGAACTAAACGAATCCCCCCTCGATGCGCTGCTAAAAGCTTTTCCTTCAGACCACCAATCGGTAAGACTTCACCCCGCAAGGTGATTTCGCCCGTCATAGCCACATCAGCACGCACCGGAATCCCGCTCATCGCGGACACAATCGCAGTGACCATGCCAATGCCTGCACTAGGGCCATCTTTAGGGGTTGCGCCTTCTGGTACGTGAATATGCACATTATGCTTACGCAAGAAATTGCGGGAAATACCCAGCATTTGCGCCCGACTTTTTACCACCGTTTCTGCGGCATAAATCGACTCTTTCATCACTTCGCCTAAGCGCCCTGTACTCTTAATCGCCCCTGACCCCGGCAAGAGTGCACTTTCAATGGTGAGTAAATCTCCACCCACTGAAGTCCATGCTAAACCAGTGACTTGACCAATCTGATTTTCTTTTCCACCGCGCCCATAATCAAACTGCTGGACACCCAAATATTTTTCAAGATTCTTAGGTGTCACCGTCGATTTGGTCTTTTTGGTGAGTAGATGTTGCTTCACGGCTTTACGGCATAATTTAGAAATTTCACGATCTAAATTCCGCACCCCTGCTTCGCGCGTGTAATGACGAATAATATCTAAAACCGTGGCATCACTAATGATAAGTTCGCCCTCTTTTAAGCCATTCGCTTTGAGCTGCT
Organism: Pseudomonadota bacterium; assembly: GCA_046051185.1. Classification (GTDB taxonomy): domain Bacteria; phylum Pseudomonadota; class Gammaproteobacteria; order Thiotrichales; family Thiotrichaceae; genus Thiolinea. Next base: position 71,244 of record JBJOOT010000001.1, read on the forward strand.
TAGGGATTAAATAATTCCGCGCAATATTGAGCTTTTCATCCTCGGTATAACCCGGAATACGAATGACCTCCATCCGATCCAACAAAGGCCCTGGGATGCGCATACTATTTGAAGTCGCTACAAACATCACATCCGATAAGTCAAAATCGACCTCAAGATAATGATCGGCAAAAGTATGGTTTTGCTCAGGATCTAAAACCTCTAACAAGGCTGAGGCAGGATCACCACGAAAATCCGTCGCCATCTTGTCGATTTCATCCAACAAAAATAAAGGATTACGAGTCCCTACCCGAGATAAATTCTGAATAATTTTCCCCGGCAACGAACCAATATAAGTACGACGATGCCCGCGAATCTCTGCTTCATCCCGCACCCCACCTAAGGCCATACGGGTAAATTTACGCCCCGTGGCACGGGCAATAGATTGCCCCAAGGAAGTTTTACCTACTCCGGGTGGCCCAACTAAGCACAGAATAGGACCTTTGATTTTCTTGACGCGCTGTTGGACAGCTAAGAATTCTAAAATCCGTTCTTTAACTTCATCCAAGCCATAATGATCTTCGTTAAGAATTTTTTCGGCCACAGATAAATCGGACAATACCTTGGATTTTTTCCGCCAAGGCAGACCCACCATCCAATCAATATAATTACGGACTACCGTTGCTTCAGCAGACATCGGCGACATCATTTTTAATTTATTCAGCTCAGCCGTCGCTTTCTCACGCGCCTCTTTGCTCATGCCGGCTTTATGGATACGTCGGGATAACTCTTCAACTTCACTGGGGCTTTCATCCATATCACCGAGTTCTTTTTGAATGGCTTTAATTTGCTCATTCAAATAATACTCACGCTGGCTGCGCTCCATTTGCTGCTTAACACGCCCCCGAATTTTCTTTTCAACTTGCAGTAGATCCAACTCGTTTTCGATCAGCTCAATTAAGCTTTGAATCCGTGCTTCGACCCCTAAAGTTTCCAGCAATACCTGCTTTTGCGCGATTTTCAAGCCTAAATGCGCCGCGACGGTATCCGCTAAACGTACCGGATCTTCAATACTCGCTAATGAGGATAAAATCTCAGGCGGGACTTTTTTATTGAGCTTAACGTATTGTTCAAACAAATTGATCAGTGAACGCCCCATCACTTCCACTTTACGCTCTTCTGTATCTAGGATTGAAGGGCGCAATTCGATTTCTGCAGAGAAATACGGGCTTTCATCATCAATCGCCACCATTTCTGCACGCTCTAACCCCTCAACAAGCACTTTAAGCGTGCCATCCGGTAATTTGAGCAATTGTAAAATGGTGGCCAGCGTCCCTAAAGTATGGACATCAGTCAGCTCAGGATCATCAACTTCGGCACTTTTTTGCGCCACTAACAGGACTTGTTTATCAGTGGACATTGCCGCGTCCAATGCTTGAATCGAGCGTTGGCGACCCACAAATAATGGAATAACCATATAGGGGTAAACAACGACATCCCGTAACGGTAAAACGGGGACAATTAATCTGTCCGTATCAATATTTTTATCAGACATTTGAAACCTCATAGACCCTGATGTGGCGCTAAGTGCATGCCATGATTTGACTGAACACGCATCAGTAAGGTAGCTGTAGATGCTACGCTGTGGTTAACCCACTAACCCAGCGTAGCTAAGACATGCTTTATTCACCTGCGGCCGCTGCAACTTTCGGCTCAGCATTTTCATAAACCCGATAAGGCTCAGATTCACCACGCACAACGGCCTCATCCACAATCACCTTACTCACGGACTGCTCAGAAGGTAGCTCATACATAGTATCTAACAGAATTTTTTCAAGGATGGTTCGTAAACCCCGTGCACCGGTTTTACGCTCCATCGCTTTACGAGCAATTAAATGCAGGGCTTCTTCTCTGAAGATCAGCTCAGCGCCTTCCATCTCAAACAAGCGTCCGTATTGCTTAGTTAAAGCATTACGTGGCTCGGTTAAGATTTGCACTAAAGCGGCTTCGTCCAGCTCCTCTAAAGTAGCGACCACCGGTAAACGCCCCACAAACTCGGGAATCAAGCCATAGCGTACTAAATCATCCGCTTCAATATCCTTAATCACATCACCAAAACTTTTATTGGTTTCCGGCGTTTTCACTGCAGCAGAGAAACCAATACTGCCTTTTTCAGTACGGTCACGGATCACTTTATCCATACCCGCAAACGCGCCACCACAAATAAACAGAATATTTTTGGTATCCACTTGCAGGAATTCTTGCTGTGGATGCTTACGCCCACCTTGAGGTGGAACTGAAGCAATCGTACCCTCAATCAGCTTTAATAAAGCCTGTTGCACACCTTCTCCCGATACATCGCGTGTGATCGAAGGGTTATCCGATTTACGAGAAATCTTGTCGATCTCATCAATGTACACAATGCCCGTTTGAGCTTTTTCTACATCGTAATCGCATTTCTGAAGCAGCTTTTGAATGATATTTTCTACATCCTCACCAACATAACCTGCTTCAGTTAAGGTAGTTGCATCTGCAATCGTGAAGGGTACATTCAATAAGCGGGCAAGGGTTTCAGCTAATAAAGTTTTACCACTCCCCGTTGGGCCAATGAGCAAAATATTACTTTTTGCTAATTCTACATCGTCTTTGCCCGTCTTTTTGAATAAGCGTTTATAATGATTATAAACCGCTACAGATAAGACTTTCTTAGCAAGCTCTTGGCCAATGACATATTCATCTAAATTTTGACTTAGCTCACGGGGTGTAGGCAAATTGCTTTTATCATCAACCTCACCTTGGGTAGAATGCATTTCTTCTTGGATGATGTCATTACAAAGATCCACACATTCATCACAGATAAAAACTGAAGGCCCTGCGATCAATTTGCGGACTTCATGTTGGCTTTTTCCACAAAACGAACAATACAGCAGCTTTCCAGTATCTTGGCTACCCTTTTTGTCTTTACTCATTCAGAACCCCTACCTGCGCCAGAATGGACTGGCAAATGTGCTTAAATAGCGAATTAATATGCTATGTAATGCCAAAAACAAGAACTTCAAGCCTTATTATCTACGAGTATGGGCTTGAATAACAAGAAGCCTATGCTTTATACGCCTATTAAAACAAAAACAGCCTGATAAACAGGCTGTTTCTAACAAAAATTTAATAAAACTAAAACTTACGAACTACGCTTATCCAACACTAAGTCAATCAAGCCATACTCTTTCGCCTGAGTAGCGGTCATAAAATTATCACGATCCGTATCATGGCTAATTTTTTCAAGTGGCTGACCCGTATGCTTAGAGAGTACCAAATTCAATTCTTCGCGAATTTTTAAAATTTCACGGGCATGAATTTCAATATCAGACGCTTGACCTTGGAAACCACCTAAGGGTTGGTGAATCATGACGCGGGAATGGGGCAAACAAGCCCGTTTCCCCGGAGCACCCGCTGCTAATAAGACAGCACCCATACTAGCCGCTTGGCCAATACACAAAGTACTGACCTGTGGACGAATAAACTGCATAGTATCGTAAATCGCCATCCCTGCAGTCACAACCCCACCGGGGGAGTTAATATAGAGATGAATGTCCTTTTCAGGATTCTCAGACTCTAGAAATAAGAGCTGCCCCACAATGGAGTTCGCCATATAATCTTCAATTCCACCGACACAGAAGATAATCCGTTCCTTCAATAGCCGAGAATAAAGATCATAAGCCTGCTCCCCACGTGAAGTTTTTTCAATCACATAGGGGATACCTAAAGCTTGAGTTCCTAATGCACCATGTAGCTTAGACATTATTATTTCACCTGTACCTTAGCCTATTAAGCGGCTGCCGGTGCCTGCTTGCGATTCATCACTGATTCAAAATCGCGTGCTTCATCTGTGACCTGCGCTTGAGCTAACACCCACTCTACAATCATATCTTCCATAACGGCAGCTTCCACCGTTTGCATAGCTTGACGATTAGTGCGGTAGTAATTAATCAAAGCAGCTGGGTCTTCATAAGAGGCAGCCAAAGTTTCCAGCATAGCATCGACACGAGCAGGATCACGTTGCAGACCTTTTTGACGAATGATTTCGCCAACGATCAAACCCAACTTCACCCGACGCGCTGCTTGAGGCTGGAATAAATCATCGGGGATATTATCAGCTGGATTACCTGTACTTTGCGAAAACTCCTCACGAACGTGTTGGATTTCGTCTTTTACTAAAGCACTTGGTAATTCGATTTCATGCAAACTGGATAAGCCTTCCATGACTTGTTGCTTGACTTGCGCTTTTAAAGCATTGTCCAACTCACGTGTCATGTTTTTCTTTACTTCCGCACGGAAAGCATCAAGGTTGCCGTCTTCAATACCGAATTGTTTAATAAACGCTTCATTGATTTCTGGCAAAGACTCTTCCTGTACTTTATGCACTGTCAGTTTGAACTGTGCAGTCTTACCTTTTAAATTTTCAGCTTGATAGTCTTCAGGGAAAGTCACATCTGCTGTTTTAGTTTCACCCGCACTCATTCCCATTAAAGCGGCTTCAAATTCAGGTAACATCCGCCCCGCGCCAAGCTCTACAGGATAATCTTGTGCTGTGCCCCCTGCGAAAGCCTCACCGTCTAAGCTGCCTTCAAAATCAATACGAATTAAATCACCTTGTTGAGCCGCACGCTCAACATCTTTCCATTCGCGCTGTTGCTTACGAATAGTATTGAGCATGTTATCAATATCAGCATCCTGTACTTCAGCAACAGGGCGCTTCACTTCTAAACCTGCTACATCCGCAACAATAAATTCAGGATAAACATCAAAATTGGCGACATACACCAAAGGCTGTCCTATTGCGAGTGCTTGTAATTCGATTTGTGGCAAACCTGCGACCCGCAAATTTTGTTGAACCGAGGCATCTCGGAAGGTATTTTCTAATACTTCACCGATCACTTCTTGGCGTACAGAATCACTGTAGCGTGACTTGACAACACTGAAAGGAACTTTGCCGGGGCGGAAACCATCAAGACGGACACGCTTGACCATTGACTTAAGACGTGACTCAACGCTCTGCTCAATACGCTCGGCAGGCACTTCTACTGTCATTTTACGCCCGATACTTCCTGTTGACTCTACTGAAACTTGCATGCCATACCTCATCTCCCCATCCATAAACCTAAGGCTGGAGGGGTTATCATCAAAATATTTGGATTGTTTGAATCATGGTGCGAAAGGAGAGACTCGAACTCTCACGCCTTGCGGCGCTGGAACCTAAATCCAGTGCGTCTACCAATTCCGCCACTTTCGCATATTTCGTCGGAAAAACGGGGTAGCTGCCCATAATCCCGGAAAGGAGGCGATTATACACAGCAAATTGCCAGATGTATAACCAAAATGTAGAGTAAAGTTGGGGTGGATGATGGGGCTCGAACCCACGACAACCGGAATCACAATCCGGGGCTCTACCAACTGAGCTACAACCACCATCTGGAAACTTTATTATCGAGACTGATCGGGACAACAATGGCGCGCCCGGCAGGACTCGAACCTGCGACCCACGGCTTAGAAGGCCGTTGCTCTATCCAGCTGAGCTACGGGCGCAGAAGGCAGACTATATTAAGTTTAAACTTGATTATAGACCACTTTGAGAAAGTGGTCGGGGTAGAGAGATTCGAACTCCCGACATTCTGTACCCAAAACAGACGCGCTACCAGGCTGCGCTATACCCCGACTTGAGTTAAGACAACTTTCGTTGCTTGATGTTTCAAGACCGCGAAATATACAGATCGAAACTAAACTCGTCAAGTAGAAAAATTCAAGTTAAACACGTTCATTTAACCAAAAGCCGATAGCCGGTGGAATGGTTTTTTGCGCCTTACCACTCACATAAATGCCAATATGCCCACCATTAAAACTAAGCTCTGCATAATCGTTAGACCCTACATACTGAGCCAAGGCTTTAGAGGCATCCGGTGGCACTAAATGATCTTGATCGGCATAGATATTCAAGACCGGCATACTGACCTTAGCCAGCTCCACTTTACGTCCACCGATCTCGACTTCGCCTTTAATCAATTTATTGTGCTGAAAAAAATCCTTCGTAAACTGGCGAAAAGTTTCACCGGCCTGATCGGGGCTATCGAAAATCCATTTTTCCATGCGTAGGAAATTTTTCAGGACATCCTTATCCTCCATCATGTCCACCAGCCCGAGGTATTTCTGCCCCATCAGTTGATAAGGTTTCAAATTTAAGAAAGTCCAGTTGAGCATCTCCCCCGGAATATTGCCCAAGGTATCCACCAGTAAATCGACATCAACGTTTTGAATCCAGCTACTGAGCATATTGTCCGGTGTTTGGAAATCAACGGGTGTGACCATCGTCACTAGATTTTTTACGCGCTCAGGATGTAAGGCGCTGTAACACAAACTAAACGCGCCTCCTTGGCAAATCCCTAATAAATTGACCTGCTCAACCCCATGCCGCTCGCACAATTGATCAATGCAGCGATCCAAATAGCCATTCAGATAATCATCCATCGTTAAATAGCGATCAGACGCATCGGGATAACCCCAATCAATCAAATACACATCCTGTGCGGCATCCAATAAGCCTTTAATCGTGGAGCGATTTTCTTGTAAATCGGTCATATAGGGGCGATTAACCAACGCATAGACCACCAATAAGGGGATAGGATTACGCTCTAGCTCAGGATCACCGCGATAATGCAGGAGTTTAAGTTTGTCCTCTTGATAAACCACCTCATGCGGAGTCACACCACTCATGCTCTCTTGCATAGCAAGCATATTGCCCATCCCTTGCGTGAGCTTTTCATTGAAAGCTTTGACTTCAGCAGCTAAGGCTTCGGGGCGCATATTAAAAGGAATCATTGGGCGGCCTCCTGAGTAGCAGTCGTTTGCAGTGTTTGTTCAATTCGCTTTAAACGCTGATCGAGTTCACGTAGCTGTTGGCGTAAACGCTGGTTCTCACGCTTTAATTCATATTGCTTCTTAATAACGGCCTCGTAGTCAGCTCGGGCGGGCAAACCAAAGGCTTTAAACTCAGCCTCTAAATGTTCATTCATCCCCTGTTTGAGCAACAAGAAAGTGTTTACCAATTCACCATAGAGGATTTGATACTGTTCACTAGCGGCAAATTGGGCATAAGTCTCTTCGCTAACATCAACCCATAGATCATAGAGTTCGCGTAAAGAATTAATATTTCTGCCCTGATCCGCAAGCTTCTGAATGCGCGACCGCAACGCCTGAACTGACGCCTGACCTTGAGTAGCGAAAGCTTCATTATATTTATCCATCGCTTGCTGATAACGCAAAGCTAAAGCGGCCAGTTTCTTTAAGCGCTCTTGTCCGGCGCGGGATACTCCAAAGCTCGGAGTTGCTAAGGCTTTTTGCAAATGCTCTTGCCATAATCCTGCATTAGGCAGCGTCAAGCCACCGGCTCCAACCTCACGGAACAGATTCATGCCCTGCATATTGCCCACGAGCTGTTGCCAACCTTCAAATACCGACTGGCCTAAACCTAGGTTGCTAGCTGCTTGCCCACCTTGTAACCATTGATTAAATCCATGTTCGAGTGAACGCATCCAAGTTTCAAGGTTAGGCGTGTCAGGATCCGCTT
>JBJOOT010000002.1:0-69464 GCA_046051185.1 Pseudomonadota bacterium
TTCTTATGCCAAGTCCCCAACAGATCATTTAACTGTTCCAGCAGGTAATTCTTCCGCCATTTATCATCTTTAACTTCTTTAAGCAGTTGGTCTTGTTGATGCAGGCAGGCTCTTTGCCATTCGCGATTCGATTTAGCCAAATCTTTTAACAGGGCGAGCATAAAGCTATCTAAATCTAAATCGAGATAAATCGGGTTAGCGTATTCGCTTAATAAACGATTGAAAACTACGGTTTGGTTTTCAGGGGGGAGGATGCTAAAGCATTCCCATAAGACCACACAGGTAATGCGCATCAGTCGATAAATATGCCCTTCGGAATCATCCATGTGATCCCCTAAAGTCGGCATCACGCTAATCATCGCCATACACAGATCAATAGTTTTACTCGGTGGGGTCGTGGCTTGGCGGGCAGATTCCAATAAAGATTCCAGCATATCGGAAAGCTTTTGGGCGCTTTCGAGCTTGATAAAGCCGGTTTGATTCTGATGGCGTGCAATCATGCGCTGTAGGGTTTCGCGATATTTAGCTTCTTCAGGGTCGCTAGTATTCAGGTATTCACCGAAATGGATCAGCAAAGTTTCACGCAGTTCAATATCCCGTAGCGCTGTTTCTAACAGGAAATGCTCCAGATGCTCACGGGAAAGGCGTGGCAGAATCTGTTCGAGCTGGTTGCGACGACTGTATTTAGGTGTGAGTTTGTTATCGTTATTCGTTTCAAGAGTCATATAATTTGCGATAGATGAGGGTGTAAATTCACCATGAGCGGGCTACCTATTCACCCAGTATAAGGATGAATAGGCTGATAGCAGATGAATAGGCGCTTATTCAGTGGGCATTCCTGACATACCCAGAATATTCCAGCCACCATCCACATAAGTGATTTCGCCAGTGATACCAGAGGCTAAATCTGAGCAAAGGAAAGCGGCCGCATTGCCGACTTCTTCGATGGTTACATTGCGACGTAGGGGCGCATGTTGTTCAAAATGATCCAACATTTTACGGAAACCTGTGATGCCAGAAGCCGCAAGCGTGCGAATTGGCCCTGCAGAAATGGCATTCACACGAATCCCTGAAGGGCCAAGGTCAGCCGCCATAAAGCGTACACCTGCTTCTAAGCTTGCTTTTGCCATTCCCATGACATTGTAGTTCGGGATAGCTGCAATCGCCCCTAAATAACTTAAGGTCAGCATGGCACTATTGCGCCCTGTCATCAGGGGGCGGGCATATTTGGCCATCGCTAAGAAACTATACGCGCTGATGTCATGCGCGATTTGTGAGCCTTCACGGGTGGTATTATCGACAATACTACCTTCAAGTTGCTCTTTAGGGGCAAAGGCAATCGCATGCACTAAAATATCGAAGCTATCCCAATGTTTGGCTAATTGTTGGAACGTGTTCTCAATTTCGTTGTCAGAACCTACGTCACAGGGTAAAACAATGGAGGAGCCAAACTCTTCCGCGAATTTCTCAACCCGAGGTTTTAATTTATCGTTTTGATAAGTGAGCGCTAATTCAGCACCTTCACGATGCATGGCCTGAGCAATGCCATAAGCGATAGAACGATTACTTGCAATACCAGTGATCAGGGCGCGTTTACCAGTGAGAAAACCCATATTGACTCCTTAAAAACTCGAACACCTTTTAATTCAAGTCCTTGCAACAGTGATGCATGCGAGCTTGAGTTGGTGTTATGCTTGATTGAATTAATCGCGTCAGTATACAGAAGAACATGCAAAAAAGATTCATCACCCGCGACTGGCTACTTTATTCTATCCTGATCATTCTGATCGCTTTACTCCTATTAGTGATGTACCAAGTGGATCGTCAATGGACAAAGTTGGCACAAATGGAGTCAGCTCTAGCCCTGCAAGCACAGGAAATGCGCAGTTTACGGGCATCAGGAGGCTTAGCACCCGTGGCACAAGCGGCGGCTGCTAATAGCCAAACTACCGTTGCAACAGGTACTGTGAGTACTGCCTTCCAACGCGCTTTCGCGGCTAGCCAAAAGCCTGATTATGCCCAAGGGGATTGGAGTGTGAATGCCTTAGGTGGCAATCTCAAAACCCTGACCCCTTTAGTATCGGTGGATGCTGATGCTTCAGATGTACAAAGCTATGTTTTAGAAAGCCTACTCAGTCGAAATCCCGACACTTTAGCTTGGGAGGGCTTGATCGCAAAATCTTGGCAAGTCAGTGAAGATGGACTCAGTTTCACTTTTCAAATACGTGATGATGTCACTTTTTCAGATGGTGTATCTCTAACCGCTAAAGATTTGGTGTTTAGTTTTAACTTCATGATGAATGAAGCCATTGAAGCACCTGCAGAGCGCTCCGTGTATGGGCGCATTGCCTCGGTGGAGGCTAAAGGTGATCATGAAGTTGTCTTCAAATTCAAAGAGCCTTATTTTGAAGCTTTGTCTTTGGCCGGTGGAATGGCGATTTTACCCGCCCATTTTTATGAGCCTTATCTCAAAAAAACACAAGAGTTTAATCAATCCAAAGGCCTTCTGCTTGGTAGTGGGCCTTATCGCTTAGCAGATCCTAAAACGTGGACACCTGATCAAGGTCATGTCGAGCTAATCCGCAATGAGCGTTATTGGGGGGATGTTCCACCTTCTTATAACCGTATTTTGTGGAAAGTAATCCAGAATGAAAGTGCCCGCTTGACCACCTATCGCAATGGTGAGCTGGATGCTTATGGTGCACGCCCCGCTGAATATGGCAAATTGAAAGTTGATGAGCAAATCATGAGTAAAAGCCAAAACTTTGAATATATGCCGCCTGTGGTGGGATATAACTATATTGCATGGAATCAAATGCGTGACGGTAAATCAACGCGGTTTGCGGATAAGAGAGTGCGCCAAGCGATGACTTATCTTACGGATGTGCAGCGAATTATTAAAGATGTGCAATTAAATTATGCAGAGCCTGCGGTTAGTCCCTTTAGTCCACGGAGTAAGCAACATGATCCTAGTTTGCAGCCTTGGGCGTTTAATTTAGAAAAAGCCCAAGCCTTACTCAAAGAAGCGGGTTATACCGACAAAAATGGGGATGGTGTCTTAGACGATGCAGAAGGTAAGCCCTTCCAATTTAAATTAACTTATTTTGAGTCTAATCAAGATACAACGCGGATGGTGCTCTTGCTGAAGGATATTTATGCCCGTGCAGGGATTAAGCTTGAGCCTTTTCCACAAGAATGGCCGATTATGCAAGAGGCTTTAGAAAAGCGTAATTTCGATGCGATTACTTTAGGTTGGACGAGTGGGATTGAGACCGATATTTTCCAAATGTTTCATAGCTCGCAAATCAAAGATAATGGGGATAATTTTATTGCTTATATTAATCCCGAACTCGATAAGCTGATTGATGAAGCGCGGCGTACCGTCGATGAAAATAAGCGGATGTCTTTATGGCAACAAGCCGAACGACTGATGTATGACGATCAGCCTTATACTTTTTTAATGCGGCGGCAGTCTTTATTGTTTGTAGATAAGCGTATTCAAAATCTACAAATGACTAAGCTTGGTCTGAATCGGGGCTTTTTACCCATGGAAAATTATGTACCTGCTCACCAGCAAAAATATCAGCAATAACAGGAGTGTTTAAATGCTGTCGTATTTGCTGCGTCGCTTATTGCTGATGATTCCTACTTTGCTTGGGATTACCATCGTGGTGTTTTCAGTTATGGCATTGTCACCGGGGGGGATTAGTGCGCAGAATTTAACCGATGACAATATGAAGCCTGAGGAGCGTAAAGCACTTTTGGACTATTATAATAAGCGCTATGGCTTAGATCAGCCTGCACCGGTGCAGTATTTACGTTGGTTGAATAATGTTTCACCGATTGGTTTGGTTCAAGATACCAACGGCAAATATACCCACTTCTCTTTTACTAAAGGCATGGATCTCGGTGATAGTTTTCATTATGGCCGCCCCGTGAGTGAAATTTTGGGTGAGCGTATTCCTATTACCTTATTGCTGAATATCATCACAATTCCAATTATTTATATCGTGGCTATTGCGATTGGCGTGAAGTCCGCGACTGATCGTGGCAGTGGTTTTGATGTGAGTTCCAGTTTGGTGATGCTGGCATTATGGTCAATTCCAACCATGCTATTGGGGGTATTACTGCTGGGCTTTTTTGCCAGTGTACAGCATTGGCAATGGTTTCCAACGGCTGGGATTGGCAGCCGAGCGGCGCAAGATATGCCTTTTATGCCGCATTGGGGATCGCTTTGGGATGTCGGTAAAGTCTTTTTGGGGATGCTGCTGGGAACTTCATTATTAGTTTGGCTCAGTCGTTGGCCGGAGCGTCAATGGCGAGCCTTCCTAGCTGGTATCTTTGGTCTAGTCGCGGGTGTCTGGATGGCACAAGCGCATGCGGATTTTTCGCTGTTTGCCTGGGTCGTTTTACCGCTTTTAGGTATGATCATCGTTGCAGGTCTTGGTTGGTTGGATTACCCCCCCTTTCGAGTCGTCGGTTTAGGCCTATTGGGAGCAAGTTTGGGTATTTTATTTGCTTTCCAATTTATCCATGATGGTTTTGTACGTGGCTTTTTATTTGATCGCATTTGGCATTTAGTACTACCCATTTTATGTTTATCACTGGGTGCTTCTGCCGCTTTAGCCAAAATTATTCGTACTTCACTCTTGGAAAATCTCAATGCTGATTATGCACGCACGGCGCGGGCGAAGGGTTTAGATGAAGATACGGTACTTTGGAGACATGTGTTTCGTAATAGTTTATTACCCCTGATTACTATCATTGCAGGTTTATTACCCAGTTTATTAGCAGGCTCTTTAATTGTTGAGAATATTTTTAGTATTAATGGCATGGGGCAACTTGCGATTGAAGCGGTGAAAAGCCGTGATCGTGAATTGGTTTTATCGATTACTTGGATTAGTGGTTTCTTAACTTTGATCGGTTATTTAATTGCTGATTTTCTTTATACTTTAGTTGATCCGCGCGTGACGTATGACTAAGCAAATTATTAGCCAAGAAACTCTGTCACGGCGCTTATTGCGCAAAACTTTAGCTGGCCCTGGTGTGAAATTTGCCCTTTTTTGGATTGGCACTTTAATCATTTGTGCAGTTTTTGCCCCCTTTTTAGCAAATAGTATGCCTTTGATAATGAGCAAAGCGGGGCAGATTTCTTTCCCTGTGCTGACCTATTTAAGCACCGAGGATTTAGCCGTATTAGCCGCTTTTTTCACAATTTTGCTGCTATGGTGGCTCCCCCTGAAATTAAAGTTTAGGGTGAATTTAGCCTTATTGGCGGCTGTACTTGCAGGGGTAGTGGTTTTGGCTAATGTCTATTTAAAGCCACCACAATTAGTTATTTACGACGATTTTCGTAGTGCGAATTATACCGAAGTAGATTGGCGAATCATGCCACCGATTCCTTATGCACCACAGGATTATTTACGTGATTATGGTGATACCGGTTTAGAGCCACCTTTAGCTAATAAAGCTGCCGACGATAAGCGTCTACATTTAATGGGTACTGAAGAGAATGGCGCGGATGTTTTAAGCCGAATGATTCATGCTTCCCGCATTGCCTTAAGTATTGGGATTGTAGCGACCAGTATTTCGATGCTCCTTGGGATTATTATCGGTGGTTTTATGGGCTATTTCTCCGGCGTGGTCGATATGATCGGTATGCGCTTGGTGGAGATTTTTGAAGCGATTCCGACATTATTTCTCTTACTGACCTTCGTCGCCTTCTTTGGGCGTAGCCTGTATATGATGATGATCATTATTGGTGTCACCAGTTGGTCAGGTTATGCGCGTTATATTCGTGCAGAATTTTTGAAATTACGCCGCCAAGATTATGTGCAAGCAGCGGTAGCAGCAGGCTTGCCGTTACCTTCCATTTTATTCCGTCACATGCTGCCTAATGGAGTCGCGCCTCTGTTGGTAGCAGCAAGTTTTGGAGTGGCTTCCGCGATTTTGGCAGAAGCGACTTTAAGTTTCCTCGGTTTAGGTTTGGTCGAAGAGCCATCATGGGGGCAAATGCTGGATCAATCAGTCACCTCTGCGAGTTTCAATTGGTGGATGGCGGTTTTCCCAGGGGGCGCGATTTTCTTAACTGTATTTGCTTATACCTTGATCGGTGAAGCCTTCCGTGATGCGATTGATCCGAATCTTTCGCGTGAAGCTGGGGTGCAATAATGTCAGCGCCTTTATTAGTGGTCAGTAATCTTTGTACCTATCTACAAAATGGTACTGAGCTGGTTAAAGCCGTCGATGGGGTGAGTTTTACGATTAATAAAGGAGAAACTTTCTGTTTAGTCGGTGAGTCTGGCAGTGGGAAGTCGATTACTGCGTTATCCGTGATTCGTTTGCTGCCTTATGGGATTGCTTCGCATCCTAGTGGCAAGATTCTGTTGAATAATCAAGACTTGCTCCTAGTGGATGAGTCTGAGCTACGGACGATTCGGGGTTCAAAAATCGCTATGATCTTTCAAGAACCCATGACTTCGCTCAATCCGGTCTTCACGATTGGTGATCAGATCATAGAGGCTTTGCAGCTACATCATCCTGAAATGACTGCAGAAGAAGCGCAAGAGCGTGCTATTCAAGCGCTTGAGCAAGTACAAATCCCGAATAGCCGGGCGCGAATGAATGATTTTCCGCACCAATTATCCGGTGGGCAGCGTCAGCGGGTCATGATTGCGATGGCATTAGCGTGTGAACCGGAGCTTTTGATTGCAGATGAACCCACCACGGCTTTAGATGTAACGGTGCAGGCGGAGATTTTGCGCCTTATGCATCATCTGCAAACAACGACGGGCATGAGTATATTGTTTATTACCCATGATTTTGGAGTTGTTGCGCAAATGGCGCATCAAGTCGGTGTTATGCAGCGTGGTAAAATGGTTGAAGTAGGGTTGGTCGAGCAGGTTTTAAATCGCCCTCAGCATCCTTATACCCATCAGCTGCTTGCGGCAGTACCGGAAAATTTAGCCCGTCACAAAAACCCCGCTCTCACTAAACCCTTATCTGAGCAGCATTTGATTGCTGAACCCTTGCTGCAATTGCGCCATGTTAATGTATGGTTTCCCATTAAAAAGGGGGTTTTTAGACAAGTTGTTGACTACAATAAAGCCGTCGATGATGTCAGCCTTGATATTGCCAAAGGCCAGATTGTGGCTTTGGTAGGGGAGTCGGGTTGTGGGAAGACAAGTTTAGGGCGTGCAATCTTGCAATTGGAACAGCCCAGTTCGGGTAGTATCAAAATGCAGGGAAGCGAATTAGTGGGGCTGTCCGCTAGTGAAATGCGTCCTTGGCGCTCGAAAATGCAAATGGTCTTTCAAGATCCCCAATCTTCGTTAAATCCACGGCTTTTAATCGAGACAACCCTGACCGAGCCTATGAAAGTTCATGGGATTGGTGCAAACCAAGAAGAGCGCTTAGAGTTGGCGGCTAAAACTTTAGAGCGTATGCAATTAAAACGCGAATACTTATGGCGTTATCCGCATGAGTTTTCTGGTGGTCAGCGCCAACGTATTGGCTTAGCGCGAGCGTTAGTTTTGAATCCAGCATTCATTGTTTGCGATGAAATCACCAGTGCTTTGGATGTATCCGTACAGGCGGAAATTTTAAAATTATTATTAGAATTACGTGCCGAGCGAGATTTAACCCTGTTATTTATTACGCATAATATTGGTGTGGTTGAATATTTAAGTGATCAAACCGTGGTGATGTATAAAGGGCGGATTGTTGAATTAGGCCCCACTGCGGCAGTTTGTGGTTCACCGCAGCAGGATTATACGAAGAAATTATTAGCCGCTGTACCACGCTTGCATTTGGAATCGTAGTGTTGTTCTACAATCCTGAGTTTGGGTATTAGGGGTTATGTGTTCATTTTTATTCATCAGAAGATGAGCACGCAATGAATCTCTTCCTGCGTTCCTGCATGGATGAGCGGGTATTGCGGATCACGCTGTAGTAAGATGGCGCTATTCGTTAATTTCAAGTGGAACGGCCATGCAAAATCTTGTTTTAAGAATGCAGCGACCTACTCGATTCACTCGACCTGCTCAATGGCGAGTTGGGTTTGCTGTTTCAATCTTTAGTTGGGCAATCTTTAGCTCGTCCGCTTGGAGTGCAACGCCATATAGTGGTAGTGGAGTACCTTGGTCATCGGGTTTTAGCCCTTGGAGTATGGGGAGCACTCCTTGGTCATCGGGTTTTAGCCCTTGGAGTATGGGGAGTAACCCTTGGTCATCGGGTTTTAGCCCTTGGAGTATGGGGAGTAACCCTTGGTCATCAGGTTTTAGCCCTTGGAGTATGGGAGCTAGTCCGTGGGGAGGGAATGGATGGAATTCGTCAATTTGGCCGTGGAGTGGGGCTAGTTGGGGAAATAATTCATGGGGTAATCCGTCATGGATACCGTGGTCGAATCATACGAATGGATTTGGACGGCGTAATAATAATGACTGGGTGACGGGTATGTTGCTAATGAATACGCTGAATAATCAAGCCCCCTTCGGCACAGCTTGGCTACCGATTTATCCTATGCAAGGTTCGACTTATCAGAACCTTTCTACACAGCAGCCCCAAACTTTATTTTATCCACAGCCACCCATGATAAATCAAGCAATCCCAAGACCTAATACAACAAACGAACAAATGATGCAGCCTGCTACGGTTGGGTTTCCAGCCACTGATTCTAGTTTTAGCCCATTTATTGAGCCAAGTCATTCAAATCCATCCCCGACGAGCTTGCCTATACTGCCTAGTTCAGTCGATGCCTCTAGCCCTGATCCTAAGCCACAGGCTAAAACTTGGGTATTTCCAGATGGGAGTCGTTATTAATTATTGATCACTAGTTATTGATCACTTCGCTTTCCCAAAGATAGCGATTGACAGCGAGCCAAGCACCCACTAAGCCTAAAATTGAGCTAAGCATTAATACTTGTAGCGTAGTTGTTAAATCAATCCCGCCGATATTGAAACTATTGCCATATAAAGACGATAGTTTATTAACTGGCCCCACTAAGAAAAGTAGTGCGATATTAACCACTAATAAACTCAATACACCACCAAATAAGCCTAACCACAAACCACCATATAAAAATGGACGGCGAATATAACGATTAGTCGCTCCAATCAATCGAGTGACGAGAATTTCATCTTTACGATTCTCAATATCAAGGCGAATTGTATTACCGACCACAAGTAATACAGTGCAAGCTAAGAGTGCGGCCACGACAGCAACAATACGTTCGGCTATCTGTAGAATTGCCCGTAAACGTTGAATCCATTCAATATCGATTTGCACATCTTCGACTTCCTTATAAGTCTTGATACGCTTAGTAAACTCTTCCAAATCGGCATCAGATTCACCGAGATCATTCAGTTTAGGGGTAATGATCACAATATTGGGCAAAGGGTTATCCCCTAAAGTTTTTAAAGTATCTGCAAGGCCAGAAATCTTTTTAAAATCTTGTAAAGCCTGATCACGGGTTACGACGGTTGTGCTCAATACTTCTGGCTGGGTTTTAACTAATTCAGCTAAATCATTTGCTTGCTGTTCGGTGATTTTAGGTTTTAAAAATAAAGAAATCGTCGGTACAGATTGATTATTATGGGTCAAGCTTTGTAGGTTCTTAACCAAAACATGCATACTCGTCGGTAAAGATAAAGCTAATGCAATAGCGATTAAGGTGATCCACGCAGAAATAGGATTAAACCATAAGCGCTTTAAGCTGAAATCAATCGCCTGTTTTTGCTGCCGCCACCAAATATTATATAACCTAGTACGATCAGCACTGGGTTGGGATTTGACTAGTGGTTTTTTTGCGGTCATTTAAGACTCCACACGCTGTAAGACAACCGTGCGTTTTTTCATACGCTCAACCAAGCCATGATCGTGGCTAGCAATCAGTACAGTTGCTCCAAGATCATTGAATTGTGCAAAGGTATACATAATATCTTGTGCTAATTCAGGGTCTAAATTTCCGGTAGGCTCATCCGCTAGAATAATGGTCGGGCGGTTGACGAATGCGCGGGCTATGCCTACTCGTTGACGTTCACCTGCCGATAACATCAGCGGAAAACTTTTAATTTTTTTTCCTAAACCCACTTTATCCAAAGCAGCATTGACACGTCGCTTAATATCCGAGGGGTGCATCCCTGAAATTAATAAAGGTAGTGCTACATTGTCAAAGATATTGCGGTCATAAAGTAAATGTGGATCTTGGAAGATAAAGCCAATTTTACGGCGATAAGAGGGGATTTGACGTTGGTTGAGATGGGTTAGTGGCATATTCCCCACTAAAACATCCCCTTTACTGGGGGTTTCGAGTAAGGCAATTAATTTAAGGAGCGTACTTTTACCTGCCCCTGAATTACCAGTAATAAAGAGCATTTCGCCTGCGCGAATCGTGAGATTGACATTGTACAGCGCTAATTGCCCCGTCGGGTAGCGCTTATAGACCTGCCGAAATTCAATCATTGCTCACTACCAGCTAATAAAGCACTGGTGAATTCATAGGCATCAAACTCTTGCAAATCGTCAATCGTTTCACCAACCCCAATAAAGCGCACGGGAATTTTCAGTTGTTCGGCTATCGCAAAGAGAATCCCGCCTTTAGCCGTACCATCAAGCTTGGTAACGGTAATTCCGGTAACACCTAACGCTTCATTGAATTGCCGTGCTTGCACTAGAGCATTCTGACCGATACTCGCATCAACAATCAGCATGATTTCATGGGGGGCGCTATCATCGAGCTTTTGCATGACACGTTTTACTTTTTTTAATTCTTCCATCAAATTGGTTTGAGTGTGTAAGCGCCCTGCGGTATCTGCAAGTAAGACATCAATGCCGCGTGCTTTGGCCGATTGCATGGCATCGAAAATCACGGAAGCTGAATCTGAGCCACTGCCTTGAGCAATCACAGGAATCCCATTGCGCTCCCCCCAAATAGTCAGTTGCTCCACGGCTGCTGCGCGGAAGGTATCGCCTGCTGCAAGCATGACTGATTTGCCTTGCTGCTGGAATTTCTTGGCAAGTTTACCAATCGTTGTGGTTTTACCTGCACCATTAATGCCGACCATTAAAATGACAAACGGACGATGTTTAGTATCAATTGTTAAGGTTTGAGCGGCGGGACGAAGAATGCGATGCATCTTATTGTAAAGAGCTTGCATGAGTGCATCCATATCGTCTAATTCTTGACGGCTGACACGCTGGTTTAAGTCACTCATAATCGCTTGAGTGGCTTCCATGCCCACATCAGCCATTAGCAGGCGCGTTTCAAGCTCCTCAAGAACCTCATCGTCGATTTTCTTTTTGCCCTTAACGATGACATCCATGCCTGCGGTAATGGTATTACCGGTTTTGAATAAGCCTTGGCGCAGGCGTTCAAATAGGCCGAGTTTTTTGGGCGGGTTCAGTACGGCATCTGGTGAGATGTCCTCTGCTTCCTGCTTTTTTTTCTTTCCGAATCCAAACATCGTACAATCACCTGCACTAAAATTTTTATCTATGAGCACTCTGCTAAATGCCCCGAATACTACCATCAGCTCGCCCAAATCGTAATAGTTCAAAGGTAAACAGAGTTCAAGCCAACCAATTACGTATTATAGGCGGACAATGGCGCAGTCGTCGCCTGCCTATTGCGGATGTAGTGGGTTTAAGACCAACACCGGATCGAGTGCGCGAAACCTTATTCAATTGGTTGCAGCCAGTGATTGCGGGTGCGCGTTGCCTTGATTTATTTGCCGGTAGTGGGGCTTTAGGGTTTGAGGCCTTATCGCGTGAGGCGGCAGAAGTTATCTTTGTTGAACAAGACTCTCGCGCCTTCAAGCAATTGCAAGCTAATGCAGCGAGTTTAGGGGCAAACCAAGCCGTATTGGTTCATGCGGATGCTTTTAGTTATTTACAGCGGGAAACCCTAGGTTTTGATGTGGTTTTTCTTGATCCGCCTTTCCGCAAGGCTCTGCCCGAACAAATACTCACGGCATTATTCACCCAACGTTTGCTCAAGCCAACAACTGTTATTTATTTAGAGCATGAACTTGATTATCAGCTTGATTTTAGTCAGTGGAACTTAACAGTTCACCGTCAAACTAAAGCGGGACAAGTCATGAGTTTTCTATTAAAAAGCGTATAATCAAAAACTCATTAAAAAAATTAATGATCCCAGTTCAGTTGGGTTAATGCATAGGTGTATAAAATATTTAATTTAGTTGGTCAGTTAGTTGGTAGAGGAGAGAGATAAATGGGCTTATGGTCTGAGCTTACAGCTTGGCAATTGTTGGGTATTGCCTTGGGGTTAACCCATATTACTATTATTGCAGTAACAATTTTTCTGCATCGCTCGCAAACACATCGGGCAGTGGATCTCGGTTTTATACCATTTCATTTTTTTCGCTTTTGGTTGTGGCTCACGACGGGAATGATTACCCGTGAATGGGTCGCGATTCATCGCAAGCATCATGCTAAGTGTGAAACAGAAGATGATCCTCACAGCCCGCATTTTAAAGGGATACAAACGGTATTATGGCGCGGTGCTTGGCTTTATCGCCGCGAATCACTTAATCAAGAAACTTTAAAGCTCTATGGTCGTGGTACACCTGATGATTGGCTAGAGCGTAAGGTGTATGCACGTCTACCTTGGTTAGGAGTTGCCTGTATGTTGCTGATTGATATGGTTTTATTCGGTTGGGCGGGGCTTGCTATTTGGCTGGTGCAAATGTTATGGATACCCTTCTGGGCAGCAGGGGTGATTAATGGTTTAGCGCATTGGTGGGGGTATCGTAATTGGCAAACCGAAGATGCCTCTACTAATATTTCGCCCTTGGGAATTATTATTGGTGGTGAAGAGCTGCATAATAATCATCATGCGTTTGCCGCTTCAGCGCGTCTGTCTAGTAAATGGTATGAATTTGATATTGGTTGGATGTATATCCGTTTACTCGAAATATTGGGCATGGCAAAGGTACGCAATATAGCACCACGCCTCACCGTGAATCCGGCTAAGCAAGTGGTGGATTTAGATACGGTGTCTGCTGTGTTAGGGAATCGAGTGCAGGTCTTGTCAAATTTTGCGCGTCAAGTCACTCAGCCTGTGATCAAAGCGGAACTGTGCCACGATAAACAACCCTGTCGCCAGCAACAACGTTTAATACAGCGTCTACTCAGCCAATCTAAACCACTCGATCAAGTCGCTAAAGCTAATTTGCAGCAGTTGGTGGCGGGTAATCAAGCTTTAGAAACCGTCTATCAGTTTCAGCAACGCTTATTGCAATTATGGGAGCGTACTGCTCAATCTCAGGAGGCACGCTTGGAAGCGGTGCAAGACTGGATCACGCATGCAGAAAAAACGGGTATCTTAGCCCTCGCGCAGTTTGCACAACGCTTGCGTGGGTATTCGATAGCTGCTTAAGTTGTTTGAAGTGCTAATAACTAAATGATTAGCAATAAAAAAACCGGATCTCAGATCCGGTTGAGAAGGGTTCAATGCAAGCTAAGTAAATCTACCTAAATAGGCTTATTCTGCAGGTTTATCACCCCAGCCGCCATGACCACCATGTCCATGACCACCGCGATGATGTCCACCACCATGACGACCTTCATGATCGCCCATACCAAAACCACCCCGTCCACCGCGCATCGTTTTCATTTTTTCAACTTGCTCAGGTGTGAGTACACCATTAACACGAGTTTCGGTTTCAGTCCGTAAGGCTTCGCGTTTAGCATGTTGCTCGGTCAAAATAGTTTTTAACTGTGCAGCTTGCTCATCGGTTAACTTCAAGTTTTCTTTCATGTGGCTGATACGCTTATCAAGATGCTCTGCCATTTTGGCATCCCGTTGGGCTTGTGTGTCAGCGGTATTGGTTACGGCAGTAGCAGGTACTGGGTCTTGAGCAAAGGCGCTAGTGGCAACCCCTAAACCTAAAGCACTGACTAAAGTTAACACTAAAATAGACTTCTTCATGTGTTATCTCCAAAAAATTTTTCTAAAATCCTGTACGTTTTAACTGGCTTAAGCGGTCTTCCCTAACCTAAGTTTGTTTTGTGTGGAGCTTGTCTTGCTTCCATGTGAGCTAGAATACTCAGGAATTGCGGACTAAGTTTGAGTTAATCATGGAGAGATCTAGGAGATTATTCACAAGCTAAGGTTCAAATTTATAGCCCACTGAATAAACGGAATGGATGAAATCACGCTCTGGATTAAGCGCATTAATCTTTTTACGGAGCTTTTTAATATGGCTGTCGATGGTACGGTCACTGACAATTCGATTATCTGGATAAACGCGCTCCATCAATTGTTGGCGACTGAAAATTCGCCCCGGATAGGATTGTAGCGTTTCTAATAATTCAAATTCGACGAGAGTCAATATCACTTGTTGGTCTGCAAACTGCACACTTAAACGCTCTCGATCAAGCTGAATACCCGCAACCCCTAGAATCGTGACATGTGCAGCGAGTTGATTGGGTAAGCTAGTACGCCGTAACACAGCTTTAATACGAGCAATCACTTCACGTGGGCTAAAGGGTTTACAAATATAATCATCAGCCCCTAATTCTAAACCTAATAAACGATCAATCTCCTCAGCCCGTGCGGTCAACATAATAATCGGTGGCTGTGGAGCGCGTTGCCGAAGCTCTTTGCAAATATCTAAGCCATCTTTGCCGGGTAGCATAAGATCAAGTAAGACTAATTCCACAGGGTTATTCAATAGCCAAGTACTAGCGGTATTACCATCGGCAATCCAATGAGTTTTATAGCCTGCCTTTTCGAGATATTTTTTTAAAAGCTCGGCGATTTTAGGTTCGTCTTCTACGATTAACACCGGAAACATGGCTTGAGTCTCAATTAATTTTTTTGTTTAAGATCTTTAGCGGCAGTTTTACAGTGATTTGCAAGCCTCCTAAGGCTGAATGACTTGCTTGAATACTACCACCATGTGCTTCCACAATATTATGGCAGATGCTCAAGCCAATACCTGCTCCCCCAGTTAAGCGATTGCGTGAGCTTTCTACACGAAACAATCGCTCAAATAGGTGAGGGAGTGCCGAATCGGGGACGCTGGGGGCTGTGTCGGCAAAAATAATTTCAGCAAAATGGCCTTCTTTTTTAAATTCAATGTGTAAACTACCAGGAGTATCTGTGTAGCGTAGGCTATTTTTAAGCAAATTATGAAATAATTGCTGCAAGCGTTGTTCATCAGCTTGTATCAAGGCGCTAGTTTTGGCGGGAATGAGATTTTTAAGTATTAGGCCGTGTTCTTGGAAGCTGTGTTCAAATTGATAAAGACTAGCAGTTAAGCTCGTGATTAAGTCTATTTCAGTTTTGTGATAACTTAAAGCGCCACTATCTGATAAGGATAAGGTATATAAATCTTCAACTAAGCGTTGTAGATGCAAAGTTTCTTGATGCAAGGAATGTATCGTGTATTCATCAGCTTGATTAATACCATCTTGAATCGCTTCAATTTCACCACGCAAAATTGAAAGCGGAGTACGCAATTCATGGGCAATATCTTGAATCCATTGGCGGCGAGCTTGTTCTGTTTGTTGTAGGCGTTCAGCTAATTGGTTGAAATCTGTACTCAGTTGCCCTAACTCATCCCGTCCTAATTCTGCAATCCGTATTGCATAATTACCATCAGCTAATTCACTGGTGCTATGCCGCAAGCGTTGAATTGGGCGCACTAATTGACGCGCAAGCAGAAAGGCGACTAATAGGCTGCCTAATAAAGTCATGAGTGCAATGATTAATAAAGTTTTATTTTGTTTTTCTAAGAATTTAGCATCTTCACTACTTTCACTAAAACCGGTGCGTTGATATAAGCCTAAGTAGCCAACAATCTGTTCCTGAAACTCTAATTGATATTCAAGCTCAGGTGGGTCTTTTAGTTGAATGCCTTGCACAAGTTGATGCTGGGCATCTAATAATACTGTCCGCCGACGTACATCAAAGCGGGTCAGACGATTAATCGAGGGGGCGGGCGGTAAATCATTACTTTCAGCTTCTGTTTGTTCCCGTAGTGGACGTTGCAATAAAAACCATTGGCGGCGATCTCTTTTTAGCTTATCCCAAGTTTTGTGTTTGGCATAATAAGCAAGAACAGTGGTTTTAAGTTGCTGTAAATGTTCGTTTTCTTGCTGGCGAACAAACTCTAAATAGGTGGATTTAAATTGAAAATGGACAAAGCTCAAGGCTGCCGCCACAGCAATTGAGCAAGCTAAAAAAATAACGATAAACAGTTTAGTCCGAATACTAAAGCTAAGCATGAACTCAAGTTACTGAGTGTATGGAGTGGAGTCAATCACTCTCCGTATTGAATTTCTAGCCAAATATGTCCATTTTTTCCAGAAGGTTTAACTGTCAGCACTTGTATCGTCGAGCCTTCTGCAAGATAGTCGACATTCTCGGCAAGGTTGGTGCTACCGGTACTCATCTTTTGCCCCGGCGGAGCAGAGCGGACATTCGCCCCCCAAACTAATTGATAGCTTTGATTGGCCTCAGGCAAAGCCGTTGGGTTTATATTCAAACCCACTAAACTCCAAGCCCCATTTTGAAATTGCCCTGCATAAATCCAACCCTGTTGTGTTTTTTCGATACTAGGTGTTGGGTTGTCATTAGTATCCGTGGTTTGCTGTAAGCCTTGTAGGGTTAAGGCAGCGGGGGCGGTCGTTCTCGGGAGCGGATTAGGGGTATTCGCCGCTAAACTGGCGAGAGGGAGAATTGCTTGAGGAATAATAGTGGCTTGTTCTAACTGCTGTTGGCTGTCTAATAAACTGGGGGCAAGATTTTTACTAGCAACAGGCTCAGAGGATGAAGCACTTTGCTCAGTATGCGCTTGAGTGGGGGGAGTCACTGTTTGCTGGGCAACTGCTAGATTTTGAGTCGGCGGGGCTTCAGGCGGTTGCAGTGTTGGCGATTGTGGCAGCAGCAAACTTGTATCAGCCCCTGAAACTTGCTGTGTGAAAGGTGCATGAGTAAGCTGCTCTGGGCTAGCAAAAAGCGAAGAGCGTGTTAAGAGCCAACTAAGAACCAAGCCACTTATTAATAAAGTCAGTAATAAAGTAACGAGCAGCCAATTAGCGTGCTTTGAGCTTTCATACATCGCAGTCAAGCCATCCTTGCTGTAATTTGATTGAAAATTAATCAAATTAAAAATAGCACATCTTTCCTTGATATGCTGATAAATTAATTAGCTTATCGATTTAGGGGAATAATAAAAATAGGAACTAGTTACTCAAACCCTTGGGTGTAGACTTCGGGGGTGTAATTTTCAAAACGAGTGTATTTACCTAAGAAGGTCAGGCGACAAGTACCAATAGGGCCATTCCGTTGTTTGGCAATAATAATTTCGGCTGAGCCTTTTTCTGCCGAATCAGGATGATAAACCTCATCTCGGTACACAAACATAATCACATCCGCATCCTGCTCAATCGCACCGGATTCACGCAAATCCGACATGACAGGGCGCTTATTCGGACGTTGTTCAAGGCTACGGTTGAGCTGAGAAAGAACAATGATCGGTGTACTGAGTTCTTTGGCTAAAGCCTTGAGTGAGCGCGAAATTTCTGATACTTCATTGGTACGGTTTTCACTTTTACCACTACCTTGCATTAATTGCAGATAATCGAGCACGATAAGGCCTAATTGGCCATGTTCACGTACTAAACGTCGTGAGCGAGCGCGGACTTCATTGGGTGAGAGTGCAGGGCTATCATCAATGAACATGGGTACATCTGCAAAAATTTTTACAGCGGTCGCAATTCGTGGCCAATCATCATCCGTGAGCTGACCAGTACGCAAACGATGCTGATCCACGCGCCCCATTGAGGATAATAGGCGAAGAGTCAATTGCTCCGCAGGCATCTCCATACTAAAGACTGCAACCGGTAGCTTTTTATGGGCGGCAGCGTATTCGGCAATATTCATCGAGAAGGTCGTTTTCCCCATTGAAGGACGACCCGCCACAATAACTAAATCCCCTTTTTGTAGACCGGAGGTCATTTCATCTAGATCGGTATAACCGGTTGATACCCCTGTAATAGTGGAGTTCAGTTTACTGAGGACTTCAATATTCTCTAAAGTGGCTTTCATGAGCGATTTCAGATCACGAAAAGATTTGGTATGACGTGCACCTTGCTCAGCGATTTCAAACACTTTACGCTCGGCTTGATCAAGTAGCTCACGACTATCGCGACCTTCGGTGTTATAGCCAGAATCCGTGATTTCAGTCCCTACGCTAATTAATTGCCGCAAAATAGATTTTTCGCGCACAATATCCGCATAAGCCGCGATATTGGCTGCACTAGGCGTATCCTTCGCCATCGTTGCTAAATAAGCTAAGCCTCCGGCATCTTCTAACGAACGATTTTCCTTAAGCCATTCACTTAAAGTGATTACATCCAACGGTTTTTGCTGGCTGGCTAAATAAGCGATAGCACGGAAGATTAGTCGGTGATCTTGCCGATAAAAATCGGTCTCGGATAGTTTGTCGCCAATCACCATCCAAGCTTCATTATCCAGCATAAGGCCACCTAACACAGATTGCTCTGCTTCGATGGAGTGTGGAGGTATTTTTAGGGATTCGTATGTGTCTGCCATAACCAGCAGTTTACAGGAAGTCAGAGGAAAAGAGCGGCGGCTCACTTAGAAAATTCATCAGGCAGTCATGAAACCACCTGATGATTTAAGTAAACGACTGATTAATTAGCCGTTTCTTCTTCAATAATCACTTTAACTACCGCGTCAACATCGGTGTGTAAATGGACACCCACTTCATATTCACCCAATAAGCGCAAAGGCCCTGCAGGCATACGAATTTCGCGGCGTTCAACTTGAATACCTGCAGCATTAATGGCTTCAGCAATCTCAATACTAGAGACTGAGCCGAATAATTTGCCTTCGCCACCAGTTTTCGCTTTGATCGTTAACACTAATTCTTGCAGTTGATCACGACGTGCTTCCGCCGCTGCATGAGCATCTTGTGCGGCTTTTTCTAACTCAGCGCGACGTTGTTCAAATTCAGCAACATTGGCTTTAGTAGCCATTTTGGCGCGGCCGGTCGGAATCAGATAATTACGACCATAGCCTGGACGTACATTAACAACAGTTCCGAGTGCGCCGAGATTTTCAACTTTCTTTAGAAGTATGACTTCCATTGTTCTCACCTTAAATTAAACTCAGGCTAAGCCTGAACAATCCATAAATACTTTAGGTTTTACTAGTTAGCTCTGCGTGCTAAATAAGCACGAAAATCAGCAAAAGTATCAACCATACCAACTACAGCGACTAATAAGCTCGTCTGCACGGGTAAAAACGCCAAAGGCAGATACAAGGCTAATAACCAAGCACGATGCGCCTTAAGCTGCGCCCGCACACTATGTATCAACGCAATGCCTTGGAATAAAAACATTCCAAGCCCGACTAGAATCAGATCAATCAACCAAGCAGAATGGTTAAAAAGAGCTAAGATAATCAGAGCGCTTAGGCCTAGAGCTGCAAATTTATGCAAGCGTAAGCCATACATTTCCTCCTTGAAACCGCCCGGATTATACAAAACTGCTTGCCAATGACGTGCGAGCATCAGTGATAGTGTCATCACTAAGCCCATCGAGGCGGCAAATAGCCCTGTCATTTGCTTGGCGACTTGATTCAGTAAATCATCTAAGTTCACATCGACTAGGCTAGCTTGCAGTTGATCCCAATCCACTAAGGCTTGTAGGGCGTTTTTCCAGAAGCTGACCGGATCAGCCACGCTTAAATGAAATAACACTACAAGTACGGCTGCTAGACCAAAAATAGCTTGGATTAAAGCAGCCCAAGAAGCAGATCTGGCTAAATAAAGTGCAAAGCCAACAATTAAAAGCGATTGCACTAAGCTTGAAAACAAGCTGCCTAATACATTGCCTTGTAATAAAAGCGCAACTAAGCCTAAACCTAAGCTCACAACGGCTGCAATCATTGCTCCGCGTTGCCAGCCCATGCGTAAGGTGACTAAGCCTATTGCCGCATTACTCAGTAAACCTAAAAACGGCAGAAACATTGCGAGCATTGCAAACCCTAAGGCAAAGCCAATTGCTTGAAGTGGCCCTGACATAATGAAGGCAGCCATTCATGTCTCCTGCTCTTAGTCAGTGGCTAAGCTAAGCGAGGCTCAGCACAGCCACTTGCTAAAATTACTTGTGCTGATCGGTATAAGGCATCAGCGCTAAGAAACGGGCGCGTTTAATCGCAGTGGCTAATTGACGCTGATAAGGCGCTTTAGTGCCTGTGATTCGGCTAGGTACAATTTTGCCTGTTTCAGTGATAAAGCCTTTTAGGGTATCGAGGTCTTTATAATCGACTTCAGCAATCCCTTCGGCGGTGAAACGGCAATATTTTTTACGGCGGAAAAAACGTGACATAAGTATTATCCCTACAATTATTCGTCGTCAGATTCATCAAGGTCAGCATCATCTATTTCCACTTCTTCACGACGTGGTGGACGCTTAGTTTTACCTTCATTTTCTTTGCTTAATGGCGACGCTTCAGTGATAGGGGCATCACGACGGATCGTCAAAGTACGGATAATGGCATCATTGAAGCGGAAGATACTTTCCAATTCGTCGAGGGTTTTGCCATCACATTCAATATTCATCATCACATAATGAGCTTTGTGAATTTTATTGATCGGATAAGCCAATTGACGACGGCCCCAATCTTCTAAACGATGAATACTACCGTGGTTTTCATTAATCAGCGTGCGATAACGCTCGATCATGGCTGGAACTTGCTCGCTCTGATCCGGGTGGACGAGGAAGACAATTTCATAGTGACGCATGCAGTCTCCTTGTGGATTAAACAGCCTCCTGCTAACAAAATCATGTGCAGTGAAGCAAGGATGCAGAATTACAAACCCAACTCTGCTAGGGTTTCATAAAGGCGCGAAAGTATGGAGTAAACTGCACTGGCTGTCAAATAGATGCTTATTAGTAGAGCAGTAGCTAGTGTAATTCATAGACAATAAAGTTTCAGGTGTGGATAGATTGAGCGCATCCTGATACTTCAAGCCGTAAATCATTCCTTCGGTAGGATTTATTAGGAAAAATCAAATTTCCTGACCTAAACTCACGTAAAACCAATAAGTCGAAACGGTTAGCCTAAATTTGCGTGGAGTTTATGCGTGGACTATCAGCTTTCTGCTGAAGCGGAACAAATTAGCCTTAAGCCTAGCTTAAAATTTTTAGTGCTGGAGAGTAAATCTCCTATACGCTTAGATCTTGAGCTTATGCTCCGCAAACGCTTTCCAAATGCAGTCATTGAACGCTTATTTCCTGAAGGGTTAGCCCAAGTTGCTCAAACTCTGATTTGGCAAAAATATGATTTGATTATTATCGCCACTGAGATGATGCAGCCCGATTTGGCTTGGTTGCAGGGTATTCAACGTACTCGAGCGGGTTTGCCGCTAGTCATTATTTTGACGGAAGATGAAGATTTAGGGCATGAAGCGATGTGGGCAGGGGCTGATCTGGTTTTACCTTTACAGGCATCTCCCCAACAATTGTCGATGCACTTAGATAATTTATTGGAGGTGAGTCGAGCTTTAAAGCGCTATCCGCTTCGTTTACCACAATGGCATTTTCAAGAATTACTGCATAATAGCGACAATTCGATTATTTTTTTAGCTGAAAATTACCATCACCAACAAGCCGTGATCAAACGCTTCAAGTTTGATGTCAGTGGCGTAGGAAATCAGGCTTTCGCCAGCTTTCTACAAGATGCTAAATTGCTGACCGCTTTACAATACCCGGGTTTAGTCCATTTATTGGATGTAGGGGTATCTTGCAATGCAGTCGTCATTGTTATGGAGTATGTACAAGGGCAAACTTTACGAGCGCTGCTGACTCAACACAGTGAACTAGCCTTATCTACTTTATTGACTTGGTTTAAGCAGATTACGGAAGCCTTAGGTGTGATTCATGCTTTAGGTTTGTTGCATCGTGATCTTAAGGCTTCCAACATTGTGATGCGTGATGACATCACTCCGGTACTTTTAGACTATGGTATCGAAAGCAGTGTGATGCTTAGCAGTGGCTTTTTACAAGAAGACCAAATCTATTGCACCCCCTTTTATATTAGCCCTGAACGCATCATTGGTGAGCCTGCAACAATTCAGTCAGATTTGTATGCATTAGGGGTCTTGTTTTATGAAATGCTCGTGGGAGAAAAGCCGTATACAGGCTCGAATCTAAGTGAAGTATTACAAAAACAATTATTTGAACCACTACCTCAATTACCCCGCGCTTTAGCAGTCTATCAATCGTTAGTGAATACTTTATTGGCTAAACTCCCTGAGCAGCGTCCAGCCTCAGTCGAAGTTGTTTTAGCTTGGTTAGCGGATCATCAACTTGAGTTAACAGTCGATTAGTGCATGATTAGCTCATGACACGCTTATAAGTCGGATCAATTGGTTTTAAATATTTATTTTATTGATAATGATTTTTTGTTATAGTGCAAAAGAGGGCTTGCTAAACACTCTGATTAGTTAATTTATAAAAAAATCAATATGATACGTTTTCTTATCGTCTTTATGCTCGCTCAGGCGGGGCTATTTGGTTTAGAAATGTTGCAGCCGGTGCAGCAACAGCTCATTTTACCTTGGACAGCCTTGTTAGCGGATCTGAGTGGCTGGTTTATGTCGTTTTTTGATAGCCAAGTACTCACTTCAGGCAAGGTCATTAGCCACAGTTTAACAGGGTTTGCTGTTTCAATTGAGCCGGGTTGTAATGGGGTTGAGGCAATGATTGTCTTATTAGCCGCGATTGGTGCTTTCCCTGCCCCTTGGTTGTATAAGCTTAAAGGTTTGCTGTGGGGCTTTGTTGCGATTCAAGGTCTGAATTTATTACGGATTATTAGTCTGTTCTATTTGGGGCAATGGAGTCGCGAGTTGTTTGACTGGGCGCATTTATATATCTGGCAAGCCTTAATCATGCTGGATGCTTTAGTCGTGTTTCTTATCTGGATTCGCTATTTGCCTGTTGAGGATTCAAGTGATCTGAAGGAGCAAGCCGCATGAAGCATCGTCCGATTCAAGCTTTTATGCTGGGTGTATTAGTCTTTCTGCCGCTCAGCTTTGCAGTTTGGTATTTAGCCGCACTCGTGCATTTAGCCCCGCTGACTTGGTTAACCGAGCAATTATTGCAATGGGTATTTCCACAAGCGGTATTATGGCTAAAACTGGATGGGCATATTTTAGTATTAGCCTCGAATTTCGGCACAGATCCCTCTGGCGTGGTGGTCTCTCCACCAGTTGCTGATGATTTAATGGGTTTTCATTTAAACCCTTTGATTTATACCTACAGCTTACCTTTGCTCATCGCGCTAATTTTGGCAACACCGACCACTAACAAATGGCAGCAATTAGGTTTAGCGAGTTTGTTATGGCTGCCTTTAGCGGGTTTTAGTATGTTTTTTAGTGTGCTGAAAGTATTAAGCTTTGATGTCGGTTTAGCCTTTCAGCAGCAGCAGGCGTTAAGCCCGTGGATGCTCGATATGATTGCCTTGGCGTATCAAACAGGTACTTTGATTTTACCGATGATCGCACCGCTAGTGATTTGGATGGCCTTAAATCGGAAGTTTTTGCTGACGCTAGCGCCACAATTACAGCGAATTTTGGCGCATTAACTGGGAGTAAGTGTGCGGTTTGAGTTGCTTAGGGTGATTCGGGAGTGCGGCTGCGTTTCCAATTTTGTAAATCAACCACTTTATCCGCTTCATCCTGCACGGTCTGCTCACCTGCTATACCTCGATGATTGCCTAACAGGACGGAGGGATTACCTTCTAAAAATTCACGCATCAAGCGTAATTTAAGGCTATTCGGAAAGCGACTGGTGGTTTCGTGGTTTTCTAAAGCGTCTGATTCTTCTTCAGTCAGCGAATTGACTAGAGCTTTCCAACGTTGATCTAAAATTTCTTTCAGAGGCTGGCTATTGCCTTCTAACTGGGTTTGGATGTCTTCAGGTAAAGACTCCAGATAAGCATCTAGATTTTCAAAAGCCTCTTCATGTTGAGCCTCATCAAGGGTGTCCAATAAGTCCTGCAACCATTGCTTTTCAGCTTCTAAAGCAAAATGATCATGTTGATAAGTCGGGCGGCCATTTTTAATCATATCATTGGCTTGACCATACTTTTGCCACAGCATATTTAAGCGCGGCGCATAACTTGCCAATTCACGTAAAGGATTTTTTAAATCAGGCTTATCTTCTGGTAAGGAAAAAATAGTAGGAGCAAGATGTTGGCCTAGTTGGCTGGCTTGGTATAAAGCACTTGCATATTGAAAAGCATCAAAGGAAAAAGTGATGATATTTTCTTCATACTCTTCTGATTCTTCTTCAAGCTCAATATTCAAAAAAGGTTCGTAATGCTCATACACCAAATCCCACAATACTTTCCCTTCGCGGTGGCGCACAAAGATCGCTGATTCAATTTGAAAGCGGGGATTATCGGGCGAAGCCGTCACCATCCAGTAGTCGCCGGTCGTTTGGGCGCTACCTATTAACCGACCGACATCAATAAACTCCATCGGTACATTAAAAATTTGTGCTGGGCTACTGTAATTATCTTGAACACTTAAGTAGCAATTGGCTAAGCCACCTTCCAGCACCAAAGTAATAGAAAGACTTTGATCCATCAGCCTAGTATATCAGGTTTGATTGCGAGGCTAGCTGGATTTTGCAAGCAATTCATCGGGTAGGCGGATTCTTTCGTAGTCGCTAGCGAGCAAAATAGTCTATGCTTGAGGCCTGATGAGGTAAGGTAGTTCCCCAAGCTGCTAGCTGAGTGGTTAATTAATAAGGATTTTTGATGGTTAAGTGGATAATCAGTCGTGTTACTGATCTCTTAATTGCGCTATTAGTCATGACAGTCATTTTGGTCGGAGTCTTGACTCAACCAGTGTTTACTTGGTCGGCAGCGAATGCACCACAATTGCCGCTTGAGCGTGGCGCTTTGGAGCAAGAGTTACGGGCTTTATTAGCGATTCCGGCGGCTTATGATACGAACACTCGTTTTAAAGGTACCGCTCAAGAGCTTGGCCAACGCTTATCAGCCATTGGTGCACTAGAGCAAAATGATCGTAGTGATGGTCAAAAGGTTTTGCGTTTAAGAGTTGGGAATCCAGAAGCGAAAAAACTGTATATTGTTTTGCATTATGTAGTGACTGAAAAGCCAATTTTAGAAGTTGCTGAAACGACTTTAAGCCTCCTTGAATTAGCTAAAGCAGTCAGTAAGGACGAAGATGCTACCGCCTTGCAACTCAACTTAACCTTGATTTTGCATCCGGTCGAAGATTTAGAGGCGAGTTTGAACCAAGTCAGCTTTGCTCATGCCGAGCAATTGCTACAAGCGAAAGCCACGGCCGATGATCCGATATTAGTGTTTATGCCCGGTCTGCGTTTACCCGAGGCGGCTTATATTTCTAAACAATGGCGTTACTTTAGTTTATTAATGCCAAGTAGTGGGAATAATTTAGCTATTTTTAGCCGCTTGAATGATATTGTTTTATTGCGCCATTTTAAAAAGGCTTTACTGCAAGCCGGATTAGGTGATTTAAGTTCTATTAGTATTCCCGTGAATTTTCCAAATACAAAGCCTTCACCCTTAAAAGCCTATTGGGACAATCACTTAGCAGCCATGCTCCTTCGCCCTAATATTTTATTAAAAGATAAAAATTATGAAGGGCATGTGCGCTTTATTTCAGCACTTTATAGCTTAGTAAAACAGGGTTACTGAATGGCTAGGTAGCAACTTAGCCAGCAGTGTTAGAGACAAGCCGCCGCTTTTTTGCTATAAAGCCATTTAGCCGATTGGACAATCGCTGCTGAACTTAGGTGCAAACTTTAGTTTAGGGGAGGAAAGTCCGGGCTCCATAGGGCAAGATGCCAGGTAACGCCTGGGCGGCGCAAGTCGACGGAAAGTGCCACAGAAAATATACCGCCTAGTCTATTTAGGTAGATTAGGTAAGGGTGAAATGGTGCGGTAAGAGCGCACCGCGTCATTGGTAACAGTGTACGGCAGGGCAAACCCCATCTGGAGCAAGACCAAATAGGAATGCATTGGCGCGGCCCGCGTTGCATTCGGGTAGGTTGCTTGAGGTATATGGTGACGTATACCCTAGATGAATGATTGTCCACGACAGAACCCGGCTTATAGATCGGCTATTTCTTTTAAATTGTACAAATAATAAGCTAATTATTTAATCAGTCATTGATTCAATTCATTGATGTTGAGTTATTGCAGTTTTTTCAACTCAACTCAACTCAACTCAACTCAATTTAATACCTACTCCACTCCATACTATTTTATAAACCTGCTGCTAATGGGCTATGGGTTTATTAGATTGGGGTAGCATCCATGTTTTTACTGTAGATCAGTTGCTTTTCAAGTAGCCAAGTGGTCATTTGATTGACAGGGTGGGATATACTTTCTATCATTTGGGACATGGTGGGAAAAAGTGGGGAAAAGTAGAAAAACGTGGACTAAACTCACTGTTAGATAAAAGCTATCCAAGATACCTAAAGCCCTGAGTGACAGCATGTTTCGTGGCATCTCAAATATTTCAATAGATACCAAAGGGCGGCTGTCGATGCCTTCGAAATACCGTGACGCTATCTTAGCAAGTGCAGCAGGTCAGATGGTCATCACTGTAGACCATGTTGATCAATGCCTATTGATTTACCCGATGGATCAATGGCTTAAGGTAGAGCAAGCATTAATGAGTCTTCCTAATCTAAGTCGCCGTGTGCGCAATATGCAACGTCTAGTCTTAGGGCATGCCGCTGAATTGGAGTTAGATATACAAGGACGTGTCTTACTGCCTGCCCCTTTGCGTGAGTATGCCGGTTTAGACAAACGGGTTGTGCTGGTTGGGCAAATGAATAAGTTTGAATTATGGGATGCAGATCGGTGGCAACAAGCTCGAGACCTTTGGTTACAAGAAGCGCGTGATGATAATGAGGCAGATGACTTATTAAGTCAGGTTTGTATGTGATGTCGAATGCATTTGCGCATACTACAGTATTGCTGACTGAGGCAGTAACCGCTCTCCAAATAAAACCTAATGGCGTTTATGTGGACGGCACTTATGGACGAGGTGGACATGCCGCTAGAATTCTTGAAAGCCTCGATGTAGATGGGCGTTTAGTGGCGATTGATAAAGATCCTGCCGCCATTCAGCATGCGCTCGCCACCCATCAAGCTGACCCGCGTTTTAAAATTTGGCAAGGTTCGTTTCGGGATTTTCCACAAGCTTTGCTTGACTTAGGTCTAGCCCCCTCGATTGATGGTCTATTGCTGGATTTAGGGGTGTCATCGCCGCAGCTTGATGAAGCGGAGCGTGGTTTTAGTTTTATGCGTGATGGCGCTTTGGATATGCGGATGAACCCAGCCTTTGGCTTAAGTGCGCAGCAATGGTTAATGCAAGCAGATGAAAAGGAAATTGCTCAAGTACTGTGGTTATATGGGGAGGAGCGCTTTTCAAGGCAAATTGCACGCGCCATTGTAAAAGCACGTGCCAGCGAATCTATAGCAAGCACATTACAACTGGCGGATTTAATTGCTAAAGCAGTCCCTAAGCGTGAGCTAGGTAAAAATCCTGCAACTCGTAGTTTTCAAGCAATTCGGATCAAAGTAAATCAAGAGTTAGACGATTTAGATGCTGGCTTGAAAGCTAGTTTAGAACATTTAAAAACGGGTGGGCGTTTAGCGGTGATTAGCTTTCATTCCTTAGAAGATCGAAGAGTTAAACATTTTATGCGTGAACATGCGACCCCACCCCGTTTACCCAAGGGGCTACCGATTCAAGGGCTAGCGATGACTCCGCCGCTACGCTTGGTGGGGAAAGGGTTGCGGCCGAGTGAGGCTGAAATCGAAGTTAATGTGCGTGCGCGTAGCGCGACTTTAAGGGTTGCTGAGAAGGTCTAAATCAGGATGAACCTACACCGCTGGCAAAGCTTAGCTACGGTCATGCTTTATGTATTAGTGATCGTATTGGCGCTGATGGTTGTGGCCAATCGCCATCATGCCCGCCAATTATTTGGGGAATTGCAGCAGATGCAAAAAGAGCGCGATCAACTCAGTGCTAATTGGAGTCGCCTCGTCCTAGAGCAGAGCACGCAATTAAATCAAGTGCGTGTAGAAGACCAAGCCAAAAATGTTTTAGGTATGCACAAGCCTACAGCAGAAAATACACAGGTAATTCGTGAATGAGTAAGCGCAAATTAGCCTCGCCTGTTTTTCAAGGAAGAAGACGCTTCTTGATGTTGTCTTTGCTAGCGATTATTGGGGTACTGATGCTCCGAGCGGTTTGGTTAGAAATTTTTGACCAATCTATGTTGCAAGAACGTGCTGATCAGCGTCAAACCAAAATTGTGACCGTACCTGCGTATCGCGGGATGATTTTAGATCGTAATGGTGACCCGATGGCGGTCAGTACGCCGGTTCAAACTTTAAGCTGTAATCCTAAATTATTATTAGATACGCGCACGAGTTTACGGGATGAATATGAGGCGGCTCTGCGTCTAGCGGAGGCCACCCAAGGGGATGCGCGCTTAGCCGCTGAACGTGCTTTAGCAACCACTCGTTTTGTTAAATTAGAAGAAGCCTTACGTCGAGTCGAGGAAATTTTAGAGTATCCTCCGGGGCAATTAGTGCAAAACCTTGAGGAAGCACGGGGTAAAAACTTCTATTATCTCGGGCGACAGCTCCCTCCTGAATTAGCTGAAGAAATCCTTGCTTTAGATATACCCGGTATTGAAAGTACCTTGGGTTATCGGCGTTTTTATCCCTTAGCTGAAACCAGTGGTCATGTCTTAGGAATGACCGATACCGATGGCAAAGGGATTGAAGGAATTGAAAAAGTGGACGATGCCTTATTAGCCGGTCAAGACGGGCGGATGCGGGTCGTCAAAGATGGACGCAATCGGATTGTTGAAGGGATTGAAAGCCTAAAAGACATGGTACCAGGGCAGGCCGTTCAGCTCAGTATTGATCGACGTATTCAGTACATCGCTTATAAGGAGCTGAAAGAGCAAGTCGTGCGTTTAGAGGCTAAGGCGGGTTCGATTATTGTGATGGATGCACAGACCGGTGAGATTCTAGCAATGGCTAATCTGCCTTCCTTCAATCCCAATAATCGCAAGCAATTAGATGCCCAAAATTATCGAAATCGAGCAGTTACGGATAAATCAGAGCCGGGTTCTACTTTAAAACCCCTAACGGTCGCCGCAGCCTTAGAATCACGGGTATTATCTCCAGAGGTAGAAATTGATACCTCACCGGGGCAATTAAAGTTTGGCAAATATACGGTGCGTGATCCAAGTAATTATGGACCGATCTCCTTAGCGACTTTACTGGCCAAATCCAGCAATGTGGGGGCGAGTCGGGTCGCTTTATTAATGAATCCCCGCGATCATTGGATGTTCTTAAGCCGTTTAGGTCTAGGGCGTGTACCTGCTGCCGGTTTCCCCAGTGAAAGCTCAGGTCAACTTTCAAGTTATACCGAATGGGGCAAAGTGGATCATGCCTCACATGGCTATGGTTATGGTTTATCCACTAGCTTATTGCAATTGACGCATGCTTATAGTGCGTTAGCCAATCAAGGCCAATTGATGCCCGCCACCATTTATAAACTCGACAAGTTGCCACTTGCTCAAACGGTAATGTCAGCGGCTAATGCTCAGGCGGTTGTACAGATGATGGAAGCAGTAGTGCAGGGTGATGGGACAGGCAAGCGAGCGATGATTGATGGGTATCGGATTGCTGGTAAAACCGGTACTGCCTATAAATTTATCAATAATGCTTATAGTAATACGCGCTATATGACGAGCTTTAGTGGGATTGCACCAGCTAGTCGGCCGCGCTTAGTGGTTGCAGTACAAATTGATGAGCCGAAAAAAGATGATAGTGGTGGGCGGGCGGCTGCACCAGTGTTCTCTAAGGTCATGGCAGAAGCATTACGCCTTTTAGATATTCCACCCGATGATTTAAAACAAGCCAATACAAAAACAATGAAAGAGGGCAATACGTGAAGCAACTCGCCAGTTTATTAGATGGTTTTATTCAGGAGATTCCCAGTTTAAGCATTAATGGTTTGGCTTTGGATCATCGTCAAATTCAAGCGGGTATGGCGTTTGTTGCTTTACAAGGAACTCGTCAGCATGGCTTGGTTTATGCAGCTGCCGCGTTTGCGGCGGGTGCAGTTGTGGTTTTATATGAGCCAGTTGCCGATTTAGAGTTACCTGTATTGCCACTGCCGTTAGTGGCAGTGCCGCAATTATCCAAGGTATTAGGGTTAATCGCTCAACGCTATTATCAAGTGACGGCCGCTGATTTATCTGTCATTGGCCTAACAGGTACAGATGGTAAAACGTCTACTACACATTTTATTGCAGAAGCTTTAACGCATTTAGGCGAGCGTGCCGCAGTGTTAGGTACTTTAGGTCGGGGTCAACCCGGTGCTTTGCAAAAAGGTACACATACCACGCCGGATGCCATTCAAGTGCAACAGCAATTTTATGAGCTGAAGCAGCAAGGCTTTAAAACAGTTGCAATGGAAGTATCTTCACATGCTCTTGATCAAGGGCGAGTTAATGGGGTGCAGTTTGAGTTGGTGGTGCTGACTAATCTGACTCGCGATCATTTAGATTATCACGGCACGGTAGAAGCTTATGCGGCGGCTAAACGTAAATTATTTCATTGGCCTGCTTTGCAGCAAGTTGTTTTGAATTTGGATGATGCGTTTGGGCGGGATTTAGCTCAAGAACTGCGCCAAACTTCAGTGAAAGTGTGGGGTTATGGGGCAGGAGCGGCAGCTGATTATCCACAGGATACCGTGCTTGCGACGGCGGCTCAGTTTGATGCTCGCGGGATTCAAGCAACCGTAACCACGTCCCTAGGTGTGGGGCAATTAACAGCTCCGGTTTTAGGGCGTTTTAATCTGCATAACCTCTTAGCCGCATTAACCAGCTTATTGGCAAAAGGTTGGCCGTTAGAGGCTGCTTTGGAGGCTTTACGACAGGTAGAAACAGTACCTGGACGGATGCAGCGGGTTGAAGTCGCAGGAAAGGCCGAAGGTATATTAGTGGTCGTGGATTTTGCCCATACGCCTACCGCTTTGCAGCAAGCTTTGCGAGCAGCCAAAGTGCATACCTCTGGCGATTTAATCTGTGTTTTTGGTTGTGGCGGCGATCGTGATGCGGGTAAGCGCCCCTTAATGGCAAAAATAGCTGAACAAGAAGCGAACCGAGTGATCGTGACTGACGACAATCCTCGTACAGAAAATCCACAAACTATTTTTTCCGATATTCGTGCTGGTTTTGCTCAGCCTGACAGTATTCATTTTGAGCATGATCGTGCGGCCGCCATTCGTTTAGCAATCCAGCAAGCTAAAGCGGGCGATACCGTTGTCATTGCTGGTAAGGGTCATGAAACTGTGCAGATTTTGGCAGATCGCGCCATTCCTTTTGATGATTGTACTCAAGCTCGTTTAGCTTTACAGGAGTACGGTGTATGACTTGGTTGAGCCTTGCTCAAGTGGCTGAGTTACTGCACGCTCCTTTATACCAAGTGAGTGTAGAAGCTGCCCAGCAACTTAATTTAGAGCGATTAGAGCGAGATTCCCGCGCTGTCCAAACAGGTGATTTGTTTTTAGCCCTCAAAGGCGAACGCTTTGATGCTCATGATTTCGTACCGCAAGTAGTGGGTAAGGCAAGTGCAGCCTTAGTCGCTCGTCCTGTGAATGCCCCAATTCCGCAAGTCGTTGTGCCGGATGTCGGTTTGGCTTTAGGTCAACTGGCCAAGTTTTGGCGACAACAATTTACTAAACCCGTGATTGGCCTGACAGGTAGTAATGGCAAAACTACTTTAAAAGAAATGCTCACGGCAATTTTGCGCCAGCAAGGCCAGACTTTAGCCACGATCGGCAATTTAAACAATGAGCTTGGCGTACCACTGACTTTATTAAATTTGCGGGCAGACGATCAGTTTGCAGTGATTGAAATGGGGGCTAATCATTTTGGTGAAATTGATTATCTGACTCATTTGGTTCTACCCAAGGTTGCCATTCTTAATAACGCAGGGGCGGCTCATTTAGAAGGATTTGGGGATTTAGCAGGGGTTGCACGGGCTAAGGGCGAGATTTTTGCAGGTCTAGCGCCTGATGGGGTGGCGGTGATTAATGCCGATGATGCTTATGCTGCCTATTGGCGCGATTTAAATAAACAGCGTCGCTTACTGAGTTTTGGCTTTGCTGCTGATGCAGATCTGCGCGGTAAGCTGGGTCTTGATCGGCAATTAATCATCCACTATGGCGCTGATTCGGTCAGTGTGCATTTGACGCTTTTAGGTAAACATAATCAATTAAATGCTTTAGCGGCAGCAGCAGGGGCTACTGCTTTGGGTATTCCTTTGGCTGTGATTAAGCAAGGCTTAGAGTCTTTGCAACCCGTGAAAGGGCGCTTAAACCCCAAGCAGGGCAAACATGGTGGTTTAGTGATTGATGATACTTACAATGCAAATCCAAGTTCGACAGCGGCTGCGGTGGCTGTGCTTGCTGAGCAACAGGGAAGAAAAATTTTAATTTTAGGGGATATGGCTGAATTGGGCGCAACAGGTGAGCAACTGCATTTTGAAATCGGGCAACGGGCAAAAGCAGCAAATATTGATGAAATTTATACTTTAGGGCGTTTAAGTGGTTTGGCTGGCCAAGCGTTTGGTGAAGGAGCTTATGCTTTTCAGGACTTAGCGGATTTATTAGCAGCTTTACAGCCAAAATTGACTCCTGATACCCAAATTTTGGTGAAGGGCTCACGTTCTGCGCGAATGGAGCGGGTAGTTGAGGCTTTGACAGAGCAAGGAGTTGCAGCATGCTAGTCTGGCTGTTTGCACAACTGAGCGATGTGTACAGTGGTTTTAATGTTTTTCAATACCTAACCTTTCGTGCCATTTTAGGTGTACTGACCGCTTTAGGGATTGCCTTATGGACTGGCCCCGCCATGATTCGGGCGCTCACACGCTTGAAAATTGGTCAGTATATTCGTGAGGATGGTCCACAGCACCAAATGAAAGCCGGTACGCCCACAATGGGGGGGGTCATGATTATCCTTGCGATTAGCGTGGCGACTTTGCTCTGGGCTGATTTAACCAATCGGTTTACTTGGGTTGCACTGGCGGTGATGTTGGGGTTTGGTTTGGTCGGTGGTTTAGACGATTATATCAAGCTCAAGAAGCGTCGCAACTTAGGTTTGACGGCACGCCAAAAAACGCTGGGGTTAACTTTGGTAGGTTTTGCTGCCGCTTTTTTCTTGTTTTATACCGCACAATCGCCCACTGAAACCACTTTATATATGCCGGTTTTAAAGGGCGTACATTGGGAAATGGGGTGGTTATTTATTCCTTGGGTCTATTTGGTGTTGATTGGTACTAGTAATGCGGTCAATTTAACCGATGGCCTCGATGGCTTGGCGATTATGCCTACTATTTTGGTAGCAGGTGGTTTGGGTGTATTTGCTTATGCTAGTGGGCATGCCACGATCTCAACTTATTTAGGTGTACCCAAAGTGCCGGGGGCGGGTGAAATGCTGGTGTTTTGCTCTGCAATTGTCGGTGCGGGTTTAGGGTTTCTTTGGTTTAATTCTTATCCTGCCCAAGTATTTATGGGGGATGTCGGGGCCTTAGCCTTAGGGGCAGCCTTAGCGATTGTAGCGGTCATTGTTCGCCAAGAAATTGTCCTCGCTATTATGGGGGGCGTATTTGTGCTGGAGACTTTATCGGTGATTTTGCAGGTGGGTTATTTTAAGGCGACGGGTGGGAAACGCATCTTCCGTATGGCGCCTTTACACCATCATTATGAGAAAAAGGGGTGGCCTGAGCCAAAAGTGATAGTACGTTTTTGGATTATCACCGTGGTCTTGGTCATGATTGGCTTAGCTACTTTGAAGGTGCGCTAATGAAGCAACCCTCTGATTCAAGTTCAAATTGGACTCATTTAGTCGTCGGCCTTGGTATAACGGGACTGTCTGTAGCAAATTATTTAAAAGCACAGGATATTGATTTTGCGGTTGTTGATAGCCGCGAAGATCCACCAGGAAAAGACGAGTTCGCAGAGCATTTTGCAGAAACTCCCTATTTCTTTGGCTCTTTCTCAGAAGTCAGTGCGTGGTTTGAACAGGCTCAGACCTTAGTGGTTAGCCCGGGTATTGCAATCGCTACCCCCGAAATTCATGCCGCTAAGCAACGCGGTGCAGAAGTCATTGGCGATATTGAGTTATTTGTACGAGCAGCGAAAGCCCCTATTGTGGCTATTACGGGTTCTAACGGAAAAAGCAGTGTGACCACTCTCGTTGATTTGATGGCAAAATCAGCGGGTCAGCAGTCTTTAGCAGGTGGAAATCTCGGTTATGCTGCTTTGGATTTATTAGCTTTGCCAGTGCCTGATCTATATGTGATGGAGCTATCGAGCTTTCAATTAGAAACGACCCATTCTTTGCAGGCCGCTGCTGCCGTTATCTTGAATCTAAGTGAAGATCACATGGATCGCTATGCTAGCTACGCGGAGTATGCAGCCGCTAAACAAGTGATTTATCAAAATTGCGCATGTGCGATCTTGAATCGCGATGACCCCTTAGTAATGTCAATGGCACCTATGGGGTTGCCACAGCTGAGTTTTGGTCTAGGTGTGCCTGCAGCCGGTGAATACGGTATTCGTGAACAAGATGGGCAGACTTGGCTAGCAAAGGGCGAAACCTTACTGCTTGCGACCTCAGCCATGAAACTTCCAGGGAGTCATAATCATGCAAATGCTTTGGCTGCCTTAGCATTGGCGGAAGCTGTTGGGTTGCCACTAGAAGGATGCTTAGTGGGTCTGCGTGAGTTTGCAGGGTTACCGCATCGCACTCAAT
Source organism: Pseudomonadota bacterium (assembly GCA_046051185.1). Taxonomy (GTDB): domain Bacteria; phylum Pseudomonadota; class Gammaproteobacteria; order Thiotrichales; family Thiotrichaceae; genus Thiolinea. Next base: position 34,916 of record JBJOOT010000002.1, read on the forward strand.
GGGTTCGTGAGCGTCACAGGGTCGCTTGGTATGACGATTCAAAAGGTACTAATGTAGGCGCGACTTTAGCGGCTTTGCAAGGTTTGCCGGGGAAGACCGTTTTAATCGCCGGTGGAATTGGCAAGGATGCTGATTTCACGCCGTTAGGTGCTGCGATTCAAGCCAAGGCACGGGCGGTCGTGTTAATCGGCCGAGATGCACCGTTGATCGCCAAGATCATTGATTCTGAAGTGCCCGTGCATTATGCCAGCACTATGGAAGAGGCTGTGCAATGGGCCGCTGATTATGCACTGCCCGGTGATAATGTCTTACTCTCTCCCGCATGTGCCAGTTTTGATATGTTCAAAAATTATGGGCATCGCGGTGAGGTATTTAGTGCTGCTGTTAGGAGCTTACCCGCATGAAAGTAAGCAAACCCACGAACCTGCTTGAGCGTATCGAAGCTATTGATTGGTCACGTTATTTTGATCGTGATCTAGGCTTGGTCATTTTTGCTTTGCTGGGGATTGGGTTAGTGATGTTGGGGTCTGCTTCGTTTTGGGTAGCCCAAAAGACTTATGGTGATATGTATTATTTCCTTAATCGCCAGCTTTTATTTGTCTTGATAGGGGTGTGTTGCGCTTTTGCACTTTACCAAGTGCGTATTGGCTTTTGGGAAGATTTAGGGGTCAAGCTATTACCTGTTGCCGTGATTTTATTGATTTTAGTACTGATTCCGGGGATTGGCGTTTATGTCAAAGGAAGTCGACGCTGGTTAGCTTTAGGGCCGTTTGCCTTTCAAGTCTCTGAGCTAGTGAAAATCATTATGATTATGTATTTGTCGAGCTATATGGTTCGGCACGGTAAAAAGCTCTCTAGTTCACCTTCCTATCAGCCTTTAGTTATGCCGTTATTAGTGTTGGCGGGTGTAGGCGCTTTGTTATTGCTAGAGCCTGATTTCGGTTCAGCGGTGATTATTATGATGGTGGGCTTGGCTTTATTGTTTTTAGGCGGAGTTCCTCTAAAAAGATTAGGTATGTTCTTAGGCGGTGCACTCCTGATTATGTTGCCTGTAGTTGCCCTTGAAGGTTATCGCTTACGCCGGATTGAGATTTTCTTAAACCCTTGGGCGGACACGCAAAATACCGGTTATCAAATTGTGAATTCACTGATTGCGATTGGCGATGGCGGTTGGTTTGGCAATGGCTTAGGTGCTGGCGTGCAAAAACTTTCTTATCTCCCTGAGGCGCATAATGACTTTATCTTTGCTGTTTTAGCGGAAGAGTTTGGTTTTATTGGCATGATGTTGCTATTGGTGCTCTTTGGTTGGTTAGTTTATCGCGCTTTTGTGATTGGCTTTAATGCCGATAAGCAGGGCTTGCAGTTTGGGGCGTATGTGGCTTATGGCATCGGGTTTTGGATGGGCTTCCAAGTCATTTTGCATGTCGGGGTTAATTTAGCTGTATTACCTCCTAAGGGGCTGACCTTGCCCTTTTTAAGCTATGGCGGGAGTAGTTTATTAGTGACTTTATTAGCAATGGGTTTGCTGATGCGTATTCATCGCGATACACAGATGGCGGCTTTAGGTTTATCAGCGAAGCCCCGTACTCGTAAGCCAGTTAAAGCGACAGTACGACGTTCCCCTTTATTAGGAGGTAATAAACGTGCTTAAGCCTAAACCGATTTTAATCACTGCAGGCGGTACGGGGGGGCATGTTTATCCGGGCTTAGCGGTGGCGCGTGAGTTGCAAGCACACGGTATTCCGATTATTTGGATGGGAACTAAAGCTGGTTTAGAGGCAAAAATTATTCCGGCAGCGGGGATTGAGGTTGCTTGGCTTGAAGTATCGGGTCTGCGGGGTAAAGGTTGGCAAGCCTTGGCTTTAGCCCCCTTCCGTTTAGCCAAAGCCTTATGGCAATCGGTCGAGATTATGCGCAAACATCAACCGGCCGCTGTTTTAGGGATGGGCGGTTTTGTGGCAGGGCCTGGTGGTTTAGTGGCTGCACTGATGGGTAAGCCTGTAGTGATTCATGAGCAAAATGCAGTGGCAGGTTTAACCAATCGATTGCTCGCTAAATTCAGCAAACGTGTCTTGGAAGGTTTCCCTAATACTTTTCCCCAAAGTGACAAAGTACAAGTCACGGGTAATCCGGTACGAGCTGATATTGCAGCGTTACCACTGCCTTTAGAGCGCTTAGTGGATCGTGAAGAGCAGCCTATCCATTTACTGGTCGTGGGCGGAAGCTTAGGCGCAGCGGCTTTAAATCAAACAGTACCACAGGCTTTGGCTTTAGTCGCGCCGCATTTACGCCCTGAAATTCGTCATCAAGCTGGTGCAAAAAATTTAGTAGCTGCTCAGCAGGCGTATCAAGCAGCAGACGTTGAGGCAAGCGTAACGCCTTTTATTGAGGATATGGCAGAAGCCTATGCTTGGGCTGATTTAATTATTTGTCGTGCTGGGGCTTTAACGGTGGCAGAGGTATCAGCGGCTGGCTTAGCGGCATTGTTTATCCCTTATCCATATGCGGTGGATGATCACCAGACGGCGAATGCGCGTTATTTGGTAGACCAACAGGCGGGTTTATTACTGCAACAAGCTGAATTAAGCCCAGAACGTTTAGCTAAGGTTCTCACAGAACTCTGCACCGACCGTATCCGTTTATTAAAGATGGGGATGGCTGCACGTCAATTAGCGATGCCTTATGCCACCACACAGGTAGCCGCTATCTGTGCAGCTTATGCCGGTTATGATTTTCAAGAAACTAGGAAGCAAGCATGAAAACAGGGAATGACAATCTCGCCCGTAAACGGATTAATCGTTTGCATTTTATTGGTATCGGCGGGGCTGGTATGGGTGGGATTGCTGAGGTCGTGGCTACTTTAGGTTATACCGTGAGTGGCTCAGATTTAGCCGAGAGTGCCATGACGCGCCGTTTACAGTCTATGGGGATTACTGTTTTCAAAGGCCATGCGGCAGAGCATATTGCGGGTGCGGATGTGATTGTGGTATCGACGGCAATTGATGCGCAGAATCCAGAAATTATCGCAGCGCGTGAGCAACGTATTCCGATTGTACGACGTGCTGAAATGTTGGCGGAGTTAATGCGTTTTCGTCAAGGTATTGCTGTGGCAGGCACACATGGCAAAACGACCACGACGAGTTTAACCACTAGTTTATTGGTGGAGGGCGGCTTAGACCCTACGTATGTGATTGGTGGCAAGCTAAATAGCTCTGCAAGTAATTCCAAGCTCGGTACTGGGGAGTATTTGGTTGCAGAAGCCGATGAAAGTGATGCTTCTTTCCTTCATTTACAGCCGATGATCTCAGTCATTACTAATATTGATGAAGATCATATGTCTACCTATGGCGGTGATTTTTCTAAATTAAAACAAACATTTATTGAGTTTCTACATCATTTGCCCTTTTATGGCTTGGCGGTACTTTGCGTGGATGATGAGCATGTCCGGTCTATTTTGCCGGAAGTCAACCGTACCGTGATTACCTATGGTATTGAGCAAGAGGCTGATGTGCGTGCTTCTAAGGTGCATTTTGAGGGGACGCAGAGCTTTTTTACAGTGCACTGTAAGCGTAGTAATCGTAGCTTAGACGTGACGCTGAATTTACCCGGGCAACATAATGTGCTGAATGCTTTAGCCGCAATTGCGATTGCGATGGAGTTAGAGATTGCAGATGAGGCGATTCTGAATGGTTTGCGTAAATTCAGTGGGGTTGGGCGGCGTTTCCAAATGTATGGTGATATTAACTTTGGTAAAGGTATCGCCACCTTAGTGGATGATTACGGCCATCATCCGCGTGAAATGTTGGCAACATTGAAGGCGTTAAGGGGGGTATGGCCCACTCGACGCTTAGTGTTGGTATTTCAACCGCATCGCTATACGCGCACCCGTGATTTATTCGAAGATTTCACACAGGTACTGTCAGAAACCGATGTCTTAGTTCTCATGGAAGTTTATGCTGCAAGTGAGCAGGCGATTCCTGGGGCAGATGGACGTGCCTTAGCGCGTGCCATTCGAATTCGTGGCAAAGTTGATCCCATTTTTGTGACGGATGTGGAAGATGTCCCCGGTGTACTTAAGCATATTCTGCAAGACGGGGATGTGATTTTGACGCAAGGTGCGGGTAGTGTCGGTGGTTTAGCCGCGAGTTTGCCGGAAAAACTAACTATTTATCAAACAGGGCAAGCATAAATGAATAATGCATATTCACGTTTTGGCAAAGTCGCCGTATTGTATGGGGGATGGGCTGCTGAACGACCTGTCTCTTTAAAAAGTGGGGCAGCAGTGCTTGCGGCTTTGCAGGAAAGCGGTGTCGATGCGCATGGTATTGACGTAGATCGCCATATTTTGAGTGTCCTGCAAGCCGGTAACTATGACCGAGTATTTAATATCTTACACGGGCGTGGTGGTGAAGATGGTGTCATTCAAGGCGCTTTAGAGTTATTGGGTTTACCCTATACCGGCTGTGGTGTGAAAGCAGCAGCGATTAGCATGGATAAGCTCATGACTAAGCGTTTATGGTTGGGGGCTGGTTTACCAACGCCTGATTATCGTGTGCTCACTGCTGAAACCGATTTTGCTGCGGTTGTTGCTGAGTTGGGTTTACCACTGATTGTTAAACCAGCCAGTGAAGGTTCAAGTATTGGCATTAGCAAAGTGACTGAAGCGGCTGCTTTGAAGCCCGCTTATGAAGCAGCAGCGAAGAGTGATCCCGTAGTGATTGTTGAGCAATGGATTACAGGGGAAGAATATACCGCTGGGCTATTAGCGGGTGAGCCTTTGCCTTTGATTAGAATCGAAGTGCCAGGTGTCTTATATGATTATGAGGCTAAGTATATTTCCAATGATACGCGCTATTTTTGCCCCTGTGGTTTGAGTGTAGAGGAAGAGCAGGCCATGCGTGCTCTAGCGCTTGAAGCTTTTGCTACGGTTGGGGGGCAAGGTTGGGGGCGGGTTGATATGATGCGCGATCAACAAGGTAAAGCTTGGTTGATTGAAGTGAACACTAACCCCGGAATGACCGACCATAGCTTAGTGCCAATGGCAGCTCGCGCAGTGGGTATGGATTTTCAAACCCTAGTCTTACGTATTTTGGAGACCACTTTGTAATGGCGAAGCAGCCAACTCAACCCGCTAAGCGCCGCACTCAAGCACGCTCAACGAAAGATCTCGCACTCATGCCGGAACTATCACCGAGTATGGCGCGTTGGCTAAGTGTGCTTGCCGTGTTAATGATCGTTGGTGGGGCGGTGCTTTGGTTGCGGGCATGGATTAGTGATCCGACGAGTTTGGCGATTCAAAAGGTGGAGTGGCAAGGTGATTTTCAGTTTTTACGGCAAGCTGAGTTAGAAGCACTGGCCCATCCGTATACGCAGACGAATTTATATTTGCTGGATAGCCAAGGTTTAGAGTTGGCTATCGAGGCGCATCCTTGGGTTAGAGCTGCAAGTTTGCGCAAGGTTTGGCCAAATCAACTGGTTATTGAGGTAGAAACACAATTTCCCATTGCTTTTTGGGGCGATGATAAGTTATTGAATAAGTTTGGCGAAGTTTACGTCGGTACATTGCCAGAAAAGCAGGGTGTTTTTCCCATTATTTATAGTCCTCAGACTAATGGGCGTGTCATGGGTGAACGTTATGTACAACTCACTCAAATGCTATCTGGCTTAGGTTTGGAAATTATCGAGCTATCAGAAGATGAACGTGGGTCATGGCAGATGAAGTTGCGTCATGGACCAGAAATCATCATTGGCCGTAAAGAACAGGAAAAACGAGTGCAACGTTTTAAAGTGGGCTATTTACAAGGCTTGAAGGATCGTCTCGGTGAGATTGATCAGATTGATCTACGCTATACCAATGGATTCGCTGTGGAATGGAAACCTGGTGTTGGTCATGGCGCGGCTGTGAGTTCCTTAGATAGGTTCACACAACAGAGCCTAGGGAGCTAAAGATGTCAAAGAAATCAGAGCGTAACACAATCGTTGCCTTAGATATTGGTACTTCAAAAGTAGTCGCTATGGTGGGCGAGGTGAACGAAAATGGCCGCCTCGAAGTCGTTGGTATTGGGACTTCTCCCTCGCGTGGGATGCGCCGTGGAGTAGTTGTCAATATCGAATCGACCATTCAGTCGATCCAAAAAGCCGTTGAAGAAGCTGAATTGATGTCTGGCGTCAGAATTAGTTCAGTCTATGTGGGTATTGCTGGAAGTCATGTGCGTAGCCTCAATTCACACGGGATTGTTGCTATTAAGGAAAAAGAAGTCACCAGTCAAGATCTTGAGCGGGTGATGGATGCGGCTCGAGCGGTCGCTATTCCTGCGGATCAACGCATTTTGCATGTGTTGCCACAAGAGTATGTGATTGATACTCAAGAAGGCATCCGTGAGCCAGTCGGTATGTCTGGTGTGCGCTTGGAGGCACGGGTGCATTTAGTAACTGCAGCACATGGCGCTGCACAAAATATTATTAAATGTGTTGAGCGCTGTGGGCTAAGTGTAGAAGATATTATCCTTGAGCAAGTAGCTTCTAGTTATGCGGTGCTAGAGGAGGATGAAAAGGAATTGGGTGTCTGTTTGGTGGATATTGGAGGGGGAACAAGTGATATTGCTGTTTTCCTCAATGGGGCTATTCATCATACAGCGGTTATCCCGATTGCAGGCGACCAAGTGACTAATGATATTGCCCTAGGTGTGCGGACACCAACACGCTATGCGGAAGAGATCAAGATTAAATACGGGGTTGCCTTACAAAAATTAATTGGGCAGGAAGAGTTTATTGATGTACCTGGCGTAGGTGAGCGAGAAGCGTCGAGTTTATCCACCTTTGTCTTATCGTCTATTATTGAGCCACGTTATGCTGAGTTATTTGCCTTAGTTTTGGATGAACTCCAACGCAGTGGTTATGAAGAGCGGATCGGGGCAGGTATCGTCCTTACGGGGGGTACTTCGAAGATGAAGGGTGCTGTTGAATTGGCTGAGGAAGTTTTTCACATGCCAGTACGTTTAGGTATGCCGCGTGATATTGGTGGTTTACGTGGTGAAGTTGAAAACCCTATCCACTCCACTGGGGTAGGACTCCTGTTGTATGGTATTACCCAGCAGGTTTATGGAGAGCGCAGAGGAGTACATCCGGTGCCAGTAAGCTCAGCGGATAGCTTATGGGAGCGCATTAAAGGTTGGTTTAACAGAAATTTGTAACAGTTGGAGAATGGGCATGTTTGAAATTATGGATAATCAAAAGTCCGGTGCCGTGATTAAGGTAATCGGGGTTGGTGGCGGCGGCGGTAATGCAGTTACCAATATGTTGGCTTCAGGTATTGAAGGTGTCGAATACATTTGTGCTAACACTGATGCACAGGCTCTAAAAGGTTGCACAGTTAGTACGGTGTTACAGTTAGGCTCGAGCTTAACTAAAGGTTTAGGTGCTGGTGCTAACCCTGATGTTGGTCGTGAAGCCGCAATGGAAGATCGCGAACGGATTAAAGAATTAATCCGTGGCACAGATATGCTGTTTATTACCGCAGGTATGGGCGGTGGTACTGGCACAGGTGCAGCACCCGTGGTGGCTGAGATTGCACGTGACTTAGGGATTTTAACTGTTGCGGTTGTGACGCGCCCCTTCCATTTAGAAGGTGCTAAGCGCATGAGATTGGCCGATGAGGGTATTGCTGAATTAGCGCGTCATGTGGATTCTTTAATCACGATCCCTAATCAAAAATTGCTAACCGCTTTAGGTAAGAACGCTACTTTATTAGACGCTTTCAAGTCTGCCAATAATGTGCTCTTAAATGCGGTGCAAGGGATTGCTGAGCTTATTACTCGCCCCGGTTTGATTAATGTTGACTTTGCCGATGTGCGCACGGTGATGTCGGGTATGGGTATGGCCGTGATGGGCATGGGTAAAGCTCAAGGCGATGGCCGTGCTGAGAAGGCCGCTCAAGCTGCCGTATCTAATCCCTTATTGGAAGATATTTGCTTAGATGGCGCTCGCGGTATTCTGGTGAATATCACCGCTGGCCTCGATATGGGTATCCATGAGTTTGAAGAGGTCGGTGAAGTGGTTCGCCAATTTGCTTCAGATGAGGCGACTGTGGTTGTGGGTACAGTCATTGATCCTGAAATGCGTGATGAAATTCGCGTTACTTTAGTCGCGACGGGCTTAGAGGATGCAGCGACCACTGCAGGGCCGAAACCCGTACCTCTTAAATCAGGTTCGAAGGGTAGACATGATAATGCAGGTGAATTGACTCCACCTACGCCTATCCGTCCTCAAAGACCTCGGGTAGTGATGGGGCTTGACGAGATCCGCACGAATGCAGGAGGAGCTGCTGCCAATGGTAATAATGGACGTGGTATTGGCAAGACTACGCTATTAGATGTACCTGCGTTTTTGCGTCATCAAGCCGATTAAGCCACTAGTTATGATTCAAACCTGCCTTAGCAACCAATTGACCCCAGTTGGTTGTTTTTAGCTATTAGTGAGTTTGGTTTAGAGTGTTTTATTCAGCGTAAGCTTAGCGAAATCTATTTAAAATGACTGTCATGAATTGTGATATGATCAGCGCCGTTTATTAACGGTACACGTGGTTATGGAAAAAATAGGGGCTGACAAGTGCTGAAACAAAGAACACTAAGAACGGCAGTGTCTTCGACAGGTATTGGTTTGCATTCTGGAAAGAAAGTAACAATGGTCTTGCGGCCTGCTCCTGTGAATACGGGTATTGTTTTTTATCGAACCGATCTTCCTAATAAGCCAGAGTTACGTTTGCATCCCGAACGAGTGGGTGAAACGATGTTATGTACTGCTTTATTGGATGGCATCGTTAAAGTTGCAACGGTTGAGCATTTATTATCTGCCTTGGCAGGTTTGGGCATTGATAATCTTTATGTGGAGATTGATGCGCCTGAAATTCCAATCATGGATGGCAGTGCTGCACCCTTTTTATATTTGATTCTTTCGGCTGGTATTGTTGAGCAGAAGGTAGCTAAGCGCTTTATTCGCATCAAAAAGTCGGTTGAGTTTCGTAAAGGTGAGGCGTGGGCGCGTTTAAGTCCTTATGAAGGTTTTAAAGCCTCTTTTGATATTCAATTCAATCATCCAGCGGTGAGTGCAACTCGCCAAAGCATGGAACTCGATTTTTCTAAGCAAGCCTATGCGAGTGAAATAGCTCGCGCCCGTACTTTTGGTTTTATGCGGGATATTGAATTACTACGTTCAAAGAATTTAGGTTTAGGTGGTAGCCTCGAAAACGCTATCGTCTTAGATGAATTCCGTGTGTTAAACCCTGATGGTTTACGTTATAGCGATGAGTTTATTCGCCATAAAATTCTGGATGCTATTGGGGATTTGTATACTTTAGGGCATGGTATTATTGGCGCTTTTCATGGTCATAAAGCCGGACATGCGATTAATAATCTGTTAGTGCGTGAGCTATTAGCACAAAAAGATGCTTGGGAAATGGTTTCTTTGGAAGAAAAGCAGCGAGAGCGTGCTATCTTCGCAGATGGTTATGCATTAGCAGTTTGAAATTGATGAGCATTCAGCGTCTTAGCTGAACTATTACCATGCGCTAAGGTGATAGCTATTAAAGCTTGGCGCAAACCTTCGTCTTGAATCTGTTGAGCAATACTTGTAAGCGTTTCAATAGTTTGTTCACTCATCGAGGTTCTGCCTGTTTTTCGCCCAGAGCTTGCCAGCGGCATAGCAATCAATTTAATATCCACACCATTTAGTTTAAGACTCAGCTCTTTATTGAGATGATGGCAGAGTGTCTTCTGTGTAAAACGTGCTTGAGTGGCGAAATGCGGGTCGTCAGTGAGCACCAGCAAGCGTCGATTGCGTACCATAGGCCAAATGCGGTTCTCTAGGCGCATATTGGTATGTTGGCTAATCAATTGACTCAGTTTATCGAATTGATCCAGCCTTTCAGACAAACCATCATTAATAAAGTAGTTGATTTTTCTCATAATATCTTTTTACATCAACCTGCACTACATCCAACTATTATAAAAGAGTGCTTAGTTCGCCTGTGGAGGCCTCATCGGATGTTCGTCGCATGAAAGTTATTTGTATTAGTCGTGATGGTGCACGACGCGCCTCGTTTAGTTTAAACCCAATCACTCATTTAGTGCTCCCAGCTAGCCTAGTTGCTTTACTGATTATTGGTTTATCAGTGAATCAAATGTTAGGTTTATATCGCTTGGATAATACACCGCAATACAAGGCACTAACAGCTGAAGCAGCGGAGAAAATTATCTCAACGCTTGAGCAGCAGATGGATACGGTCAATGAAATCAAAAAAACCTATGCTACCTATACAGTTGATGTAGATACTTTGGCGGTACGCTTAGGAGCTTTAGAGGCAGAAATTGTCCGCTTAAATGCCTTAGCTAAGCGTGTGGTAACTCGTGCTAAATTAGACCCTAATGAGTTTTCCTTGGATCAAGCTCCCCCTCGAGGCGGCTTAGATGAAGACTATACACCCTCTGCGACACCTAAGCTGACGACCCGTGAATTATTAGGCTCGTTTGAAACGATGGAAACGCAAATGGAGCAGCAGCAAGCTTTATTAGAGGGCTTATATCAAGTCCTTGAAGGTAAAGCTTTAGATGAGGTGGTCATGCCTTCTTCACGTCCCGTGAAATTAGGGTATATTTCTTCACCCTTTGGCTTGCGGCGTGACCCCTTTAATGGTGGTGCACGCCTGCATAAGGGGATGGATTATGCAGGGCCGCAAGGTACTGATGTACATGCTGTAGCCGGTGGTGTCGTGTCTTTTGTCGGTAATAAAGGTGGCTATGGTCTGGTACTGGAAATTGATCATGGCAATGGTCTGCTGAGTCGCTATGCTCATTTAGAGCGAACTTTGGTTGAAGCCGGTAAAATCATTCAAAAAGCCGATCGAGTAGCTCTGTTAGGGAATACTGGACGCTCAACGGGGCCGCATTTACATTTGGAGATTCTACAAAACGGCGAGGCTATTGATCCGCAAACTTATTTAGGTTTAGCCGAGTAGGAATAATTCACCGTATAGCCAGTTAATAAGGCTATACTATTAGTCCGGCGCAATTCCTCTCTTAGGATTGCGCCGGACTTTTTTGTCAATTGAGCTTGTTTTGTTTGGGCTAGCCCCCATATTGGGGTGACAACTATGGCTGCGTCATCACAAGGGAGTGTAATCTCTGCCTTGTCGTTTGGCTCAGGGAATCGCCGGTTAGAGCCACTGGCAGGATGAGTTAGGAGAAAATAAGAGATTATGCTGGGTTCTGTTGCTAAAAAGATTTTTGGTAGCCGCAATGACCGTCTGGTTAAAGGCTATGCAAAGATTGTTAAGAATATCAATGCATTAGAAACTGATTACTCCAAGTTATCTGATGCCGACTTGCAAAACCGTACCGTAAAATTCCGTGAGCGCCTTGTAGCGGGTGCGACCCTCGATGATTTGTTGCCGGATGCCTTTGCCACTGTACGTGAAGCTAGTAAGCGTGTGCTCGGTATGCGCCATTATGATGTGCAAATGATCGGTGGCATGGTACTCCATAGTGGCAAAATTGCTGAAATGCGTACAGGTGAAGGCAAAACCTTAGTGGCTACTTTAGCGGCCTATTTGAATGCTTTGCCGGGTAATGGGGTACATGTTATTACCGTCAATGACTATCTCGCGCAGCGTGATGCTGGTTGGATGTCTAAACTGTATGGCTTTTTAGGCTTAAGTACTGGCGTGATTATCAATGGCCTAACGCAAGAGCAGCGTCGTGCGGCTTATGCAGCAGATATTACCTATGGTACTAATAACGAATTTGGCTTTGATTATCTGCGCGATAATATGGCTTTTTCTATGGGTGAGCGAGTACAGCGTCAATTATCTTATGCGGTGATTGACGAAGTTGACTCGATTCTGATTGATGAGGCGCGTACTCCACTAATTATTTCTGGTCCAAGCCAAGATGCTTCGGATTTGTATCGTGCGATTAATGCGATTGTTCCTGAATTAGATCGTCAAGCTGCAGAAGATAGTGCAGGTGATTATTGGGTAGATGAAAAAGCGAAGCAGGTTTTTCTATCAGAAGCAGGTCAAGAACGGGTTGAGCAGATTCTGAGTGAGCGAGGTGTGCTACCCGAAGGCCAAGGTTTATACGATTCGGCTAGTATTGCCATACTACATCATTTAAATGCGGGCTTACGCGCCCAGACCTTATTCCAAAAAAATGTCGACTATATTGTACGTGATGGCAAAATCATCATTGTTGACGAGTTTACGGGGCGTACTATGCCGGGGCGGCGTTGGTCTGACGGCTTACATCAAGCGATTGAAGCGAAAGAAAACGTCGAGATTCAGTCTGAAAACCAAACCCTCGCATCGATCACCTTCCAAAATTATTTCCGCTTATATAAAAAGCTATCCGGTATGACGGGTACAGCGGATACTGAAGCTTTTGAGCTGCAACAAATTTATGGCTTAGAAGTCGTCGTGATTCCTACTCATCGCCCAATGGTACGTAAGGATGCGAATGATCTGATCTATTTAACGGCAGAAGAAAAGTTTGATGCCATTATCGAAGATATTAAAGCCTGTGTTGACAAAGGCCAACCCGTATTGGTTGGTACGGCTTCGATTGACGCTTCTGAATTAGTATCGAATAAGCTTAAAGCCCTTCGTATTCCGCATGAAGTGCTCAATGCTAAACAGCATGAACGCGAGGCACATATTATTGCGAATGCAGGTCGCCCAGGTGCTGTAACGATTGCCACCAATATGGCCGGTCGTGGTACCGACATTGTCTTAGGGGGCAGCTATGAAGAAGAAATTGCGCAACTTCCTCCTGCCAACACCGATGAAGCCGCGAAGCAAAAAATCAAAGCGATGTGGCAAAAGCGTCATGATGCGGTATTAGCAGCGGGTGGTTTGCATATTATTGGTACTGAGCGGCATGAATCACGTCGGATTGATAATCAGCTGCGTGGGCGTTCTGGCCGTCAGGGAGATCCGGGGTCTTCACGTTTCTATTTATCGCTTGAAGATAATCTCATGCGTATTTTTGCTTCAGATCGTGTGAAAAGCATGATGCAAAAATTAGGCATGGAGAAAGGCCAAGCGATTGAGGCAGGCTTGGTTTCTAAATCCATTGAGAATGCCCAACGTAAAGTTGAAGCGCATAACTATGATATTCGTAAGCATTTGCTGGAATATGATGATGTCGCGAATGATCAACGTAAGGTCATTTATGAGCAGCGCACTGAGCTGTTGATGGCAGACAATATTCAAGACATGGTGGCGTCTATTCGCCATGATGTTGTGGATGCTTTGATTAGTCGTTTTATTCCCGAAGGTAGTGTGGATGAGCAATGGGATATTCCGGGCTTAGAAAAGCAGCTACAAGCAGATTTAAGTTTAAATATTCCTGTTCAACAATGGTTAGATGAAGATAAAAAGCTTTATGAAGAGCAAATCCGTGAGCGTATTCAAAAGCTGGTGAAAAATGAGTTAGAGCAGAAAGAAGCTCTAATTAGTGCAGAAAATATGCGCCGCTTAGAGCGTGAAGCCATGCTGCATATTCTGGATACGCATTGGAAAGAGCATCTTGCAGCGATGGATTATCTACGCCAAGGCATCGGTTTGCGGGGTTATGCGCAGAAAAATCCGAAGCAGGAATATAAGCGTGAAGCCTTCGATATGTTCGAGGAGTTATTGAATCGCATTAAGCATGATGTGATCACTTTCTTAGTCCGTATCCAAATTGGTGAACCGCCGCCGTTGCATGAGACTGAGCAACAACAAGTGCAATATACCCATGCTGAGGCAGGCAGTGCTTTTGCAGAGGATGATGAAGTGGTTGATGCCTTTACACCTGCACCGAGTTCTACACCAGTTAATCCTGAGCCGAAAGTTGGGCGTAACGATCCCTGTCCTTGTGGTTCAGGCAAAAAATATAAGCAATGTCACGGGAAGTTAAGCTAATGGCCGTTAATTTAACCTTTAATGAAGATTTATTGCCGATTGCGGGTGTAAGTTTAGCCACATTAAATGCAGGTATTCGCTATAAAGGGCGTGATGATTTACTAGTCATTGCCTTAGCTAAGGGTAGTTCCTGCGCGGCAGTCTTTACACGCAATGCGTTCTGTGCCGCACCTGTGACTGTCTCACGTGAGCATCTCGCTAAGGCTAGCCCCCGTTATTTATTGGTCAATGCAGGCAATGCAAATGCAGGAACAGGTGAGCGGGGTCTAGCCGCTGCTCAAGCTTGTTGTGTGGCCTTGGCAGAGGTCGGGGATTGTACTCCTGAGCAGGTGTTACCTTTCTCGACGGGTGTGATCGGGCAGCCCTTGCCCGTGGAAAAAATCGTGGCGGCTTTACCAGCGGCCTTAGCTAATTTAAAGGAAGATAATTGGCTCGCAGCGGCTAAAGCAATTATGACTACCGATACCATTGGCAAAGCCATGAGTAAGCAAATTGAAATCGGTGGCCAAGCAATCAAAATCACGGGTATTGCTAAGGGTGCGGGCATGATCCATCCGAATATGGCAACTATGTTGTCTTATATCGCGACGGATGCGCAGGTAGAGCAAACACTGCTACAAACTATCCTTAGTGAAGTGGTTGAAGAAACCTATAATTGCATCACCATTGATGGGGATACTTCCACGAATGACTCTTTAGTATTAGCCGCGACAGGTCAATCTGGGGTTGTGATTGATGCGAGCAATCGAGCGATCTTTCAACAAGCCGTGCAAGAGGTCTGCATGTATCTAGCTCAAGCGATTGTGCGGGATGGTGAGGGCGCAACTAAATTCATTAGTGTGATCGTTGAAGGCGCTAAAGATCGTGCTGAGGCACGAGTAATTGGCAATACCGTGGCTTTGTCTCCTTTGGTTAAAACAGCGATGTTTGCCAGTGACCCTAATTGGGGGCGAATTCTTGCTGCTGTCGGGCGTAGTCAGATCCAAGCCTTGGATGTGAATGCGGTCACTATTTACTTAGGCGATACTTTATTGATTGAAAAGGGTCAGCCTGCGCCTTCATATCGTGAGGAGTTGGGGCAACTCGAAATGAAGCGTGATGAAATCACCGTGCGGATTCATATGGGACGCGGTTCGGCCAGCGCAACAACTTGGACTTGTGATTTTTCGTATGATTATGTCAAGATCAATGCGGAATATCGCAGCTAGTCATGACTGAAACACCTTGGCTTCATGTAGTTGCGGCGGTTATTTATAATCGCTGCTATCAAATTCTGCTCGCAAAGCGCCCATTAGACAAGCATCAGGGCGGGAAATGGGAGTTTCCGGGCGGAAAAGTAGATGCAAATGAAACGGCCACAACTGCTTTGCAGCGCGAATTATTTGAAGAGCTTGGTATTGAGATTGAGCTAAGCTCGATACAGCCTTTGCTTGAAATTAAACATGCTTATCCAGATAAAAATATCTGGCTAGATGTTTGGACGGTTCATCAATTTCAACATGAACCTATTGGGCGAGAGGGGCAAACTATTGCTTGGTTTGAATTAGAGCAGCTGGAAAACTTAGATTTTCCGGCTGCTAATAGGCCAATTTTACAAAAACTATTCAGTCAAAATAGCGAGCTAGGTAAAGATAAATAATTCACGCATTCATGTCAGGAATTAACTGACTACTGATTTTTTGGATCATATCTTTTAAAAGCAATTTACGCTTTTTCATGCGTGACAGCATAAATTCATCACTGTTTGGACTTGCCCGCAAAGCCTCAATCGCAGTATCAAGATCACGATGCTCTTGGCGTAAATCAAATAGTTTTTGGCGGAGCAAATGCTCATCTTCTAGGCTTAGCATGGTGATATAGGCTATTTGACTAAGTTCCGACGCTTTTCTTTATAGCGAATCACGACTTTTTTATCAGCAGTGGTCGCTTGCTTGGGCACATAGTCTTGTTTTTCCCAGCTTCCAATTTCATAACCTGCATCAGCGGCTTGTTGACCCGCACCTTGTTTACGCTGTGCCCCCCCATTTAAACGCCCATAAGGGCCTTTACGTCCACGTTGTTTGTCGTCGGTTGTCGCAGGGCGGGTTGTTGTAGTTGTGCCATTATTACTCGGTTTGCCACGTCCATTGGCTGGCCGATTGGCCTTCTCTCCATTAGCTGGATTCCGAGGATGATTACCGGGTTTACGAGCATTAGTCCGTGTATTAGGTTTAGCGCTATTACGATTCGTTTGTTTCGGTTCTAAGCCCGGAATGGTGCGCTGATTAATTGGCTCTCCTTGAAACTCTTCAATTTTTTTCAAGCAGTCGCGATCACTCGGCCCTGTTAATAAAATAATTGGCTCTTGGCGCTCTGTACCTAAAACACTTTGTAAGCGATTGAGATAGGTATCAGTTTTTTCAGGTAGCTCAAAGTGAATCACAGGCTCATGGCCATTCAATTCAGGGATAAAATCCTCTTGGTCAGGCACGATCAGAATAGGGCAGGCCTCTAAATTGCGCTCTTCGTCCGGTAAGAGATGGGTTGAATCTGCCGTATGTCCATGATTAGCTAAATTATCGGCTAGGGTCTTTGCAGTTTTACTGGTCACGGTAAAGATAACAGTGGGCTTGCCTTTTAAGTTATCTAAAATGTAATCAACCAATGCTAATTTATGGGTGTAGTCATCGGCTTGATGGACTGTTTGTGGCAAGCGTAACAGCTGAGATTTTTCATCCTCAATTGTAATTTCTTCACAATTCGGTAGCAGATTACGGGCATAGGGCGTCACTTCTTCATCATGACGCACAAAAGCAATGACCGGCGCATCCGCTGGTTTTTGCTGCATAATTCGATCTACTAAACTATGTAAACCCTTTTTATGGATCGCGGTCAGATCGTCAATAATCAGTAATTCAATATGTGAGAAGTCAGCTTTATTATTATCCACTAAATCATTTAAGCGTCCGGGGGTTGCGATCATTAAATCGAGTGGACGGCGCAATAAGCGCATTTGCGGTTGATAAGGGCGACCACTGACAATAAAGCCAGTACGAATCTGCTGACCTTCACCGAGTAAGCGCTTAATGGTGTAAGTGATTTGATTGACTCGATCACGGCGCGAGGTGAGCACAAGAATACGCGCCCCCTGATGCTCAGTCAGTGGATGGTTAAAAATATAATTAATGGCCGGAATTAAAAAAGCACCCGTTTTACCCGCTGCGGATTGAGTCCAAACAATAGCACTCTTACGCTGTGCCATTAAAGGAATAAGCTGTTGTTGTAATTCTGTTGGGGTCTCATAGCCTGCTGCGTCGATATTATCGGCGAAAGCACCCTGTAGACCTAAATCAATAAATGACAAGATAAAACTCCCTGGCTGAACAAGCAGGCAAGTGATCCATAACTTACTTCTTCATGAACATATGAATAAGGCGATTGTGGCAAAGAAACCTATTAGGGCGGATCAAACCGAATTTGTGAGTAAAATTACGCCCCAGAATGTTCATAAAGCTATTATATATGTGGTTTTGAGTCAACAATTATGCGCTTGGCGTGTTGTATTTTTACATCAATGCCGCCATCGCCTCCTCTAATCGAGCCACTGCAGTGACTTTCATGCCTTGAATAGCATGGTGTGGTTTATTGGCTTTGGGCACAATAGCTTGTTTAAAACCATGCTTAGCAGCCTCTCTCAATCGCTCTTCGCCATTTGGAACAGGGCGAATTTCACCTGCTAAACCCACTTCACCAAAAATCACCACCTCGGCCGGTAAAGGTCTGCTTCGAAAACTAGACAGCGCGGCCAGTAACAATGGTAAATCAGCCGCAGTTTCTGAAATCTTAACACCGCCTACAATATTAATAAAAACATCCTGATCATACATGGAGATTCCACCATGTCGATGTAACACAGCCAACAACATGGCTAAGCGGTTTTGCTCCATCCCCAAGGTTACACGGCGGGCATGACCAGCATGGCTGGTATCAACTAACGCTTGTACTTCCACTAATAAGGGGCGCGTACCCTCCCGTGTTACCATGATTGCACTACCAGAGACAGGCTCTTCATGCCGAGAGAGGAAAATAGCCGACGGATTGCTAACTCCCTTCAAACCTTGCTCAGTCATAGCAAACACACCAAGTTCATTGACTGCACCAAAGCGATTCTTCACCGCTCGCAAAATTCGATAACGTCCACCGGGGTCGCCTTCAAAATACAAGACAGTATCCACCATATGCTCAAGGACGCGAGGGCCAGCTAGAGTACCTTCTTTGGTCACATGACCCACTATAAAGAGTGTAGTTTGAGTTTGCTTAGCAAAGCGAACTAATTGTGCAGCGGATTCTCGAATTTGACTGACTGAACCGGGAGCTGATTGTAATTGTTCGGTGTAAAGGGTTTGAATAGAGTCAATCACCATAACTTGTGGCTTTTCAGCCTGTGCTAAGGCTAACACCGTTTCGACTCCTGTTTCGGTCAGTAAACGTAAATGCTCAGCATTTAAGCCTAGCCGTCTAGCACGTAAGCTGACTTGTTGGAGTGATTCCTCACCAGTCACATACAGACTACGAATTTGCGGAAGATCACAGAGGGTTTGCAGCAAAATCGTTGATTTACCAATCCCAGGGTCGCCGCCAATGAGCACAACCGAGCCTGCTACTAATCCTCCCCCTAAGACCCGATCTAATTCCTGTACTCCAGTGGGGGTACGCGGGTCTTCTTGGACATGAATTTCCTTAAGGCTACGAATACTGGCAGCTTCGCCCGCATAACCCGTAAAGCGTGGGTTTTTAGGGGTTGAGCTAGGTGTCACTATGCTTTCTTCTAAAGTATTCCAAGCACCACAATCAGAGCATTGACCATTCCATTTACTGTGTACACTGCCACAAGCACTGCAGTAATACTGCAGTTTATTTTTTGCCATCGCTTGCTCCGTTGAAGGTTGGGGCTGGAAGAGCCGGATAAATAATCAAAGTTTTAATAATACTTTTACGAGTTTTCCGAATTTCCATCGGATGCTGCTCGATTAATACCGTCATACCGGGCACAGGGAGTAACTCTAAATGCTCCATAATTAAACCATTAATGGTTTTTGGGCCATCGACGGGTAAATCGAGATGAAGAGCTTGATTGATTTCCCGAATAGGCGTCGCTCCATCTAGCCAAGCACTACCGTCCGCCATGATTTGAATTTTATGTTCATGCCTAATAGGAACAGTAGAAAATTCGCCAACAATTTCTTCTAGTATATCTTCAAGTGCGAGCATCCCTAAAATATCCCCATATTCGTCCACGACAATGGCGGAGCGCCGGGCTTGCTCCCGAAAATTCAAAAGTTGCTGGATCAGCGAAGTTCCTTTAGGAATAAAATAGGCTGGGCGTATACTTGCTTTCAGATGTTCACGATCCAGCTTGTTTTCGGCAATTAGTGGTAGGAGTCGTTTTAAGTGTACAAAGCCGAGAATATTGTCCACAGAATGTTCATAGAGCATAATACGTGTGAATAAGCTATGGATAATTTGATTTTGAATATCCGCCCAATCATCTGCTAGATCAATACCCACTAACTGATGACGTGGAATCATAATGTCTTCAACATTGCTCGATTCTAAGTCAACAATACTGATCAGCATTTCTAGATGCTCAGGTGGGATATTCAGGCCTTCAACTTCGATTAATTGCCGTAATTCTGCCCCACTAAATTTCACAAGCTTCGGTGGGTTAGTGGGCTGGTGGCAGAGCTTTAAGACCGTATTAGCTAAGCTATTAACGAGCGTGACTAAAGGCCAAGCCAATACTAATAAAGCCGCGTAAAAATCAGCAAACGGATAGGCAAAGCTTTCTGGATAAAGCCGAGCCAGTTTGCGGGGAAGTAACTCCGCAAGTAGGAGTAAGGCTAAGGTTAAGAGGAGGAGGCTGAGCGCTATTTGCCAAGCCACGGTCAGATCAATGAAATGACTGATGAGTACTAGGCTTAATCCAATGCTTAGAATGAGCAACAGATATTTAAACAATTGTAGCAGCGTAATGACTTGATCTGTGTGCGCCAACAAATAATTTAAGCGCTCTTTACGACTAGAAGCATGCAAGCGCTTATACGTCAGTAAGGCAGTTTCTGAGGCAGTCAATAGGGCTATTAATAACACCAAGACAAGCAAACCAAGGATTTGCAGGTTTAGTGGGAGTAGCCCGTTCATGGCTGCTTTAAATATTCAAGAACAAATTTACTACCAAAGAAAGCGATCATCAGTAATAGAAAGCCCGCTAAAGTCCAACGGATCGCTTTCTTGCCGCGCCAGCCGTATTGCCAGTGTCCATACAACAAAATGGCAAAAACGAGCCAAGCTAAAATCGACAAAATCGTTTTATGTGCTACATGCTGTGCAAAGAGGTCATCAAGATAAATAAAACCACTGATCAGACTCAAACTCAAAAGTAGCCAACCTAAAGCAATCACCTTAAAAAGTAACGACTCCATGTCCTGTAAAGGTGGCAGGGTTCTAACTAAAATATTGGGTTTATGATCGTGGAGCTGACGGATTTGTAAGCCCAATAACAAGGCATGCAAGGCTGCTAAGGTCAACATGCTGTAGGCAAGTAGTGAAATGAAAATATGTATCCCTAAGCCACTGCTTAAATTCAAGCTAGCACTTTGCGTAGGAAAAAAATAACTACCTAGTAAAGTGGGAGGAATAAACGGAATGATTAATAAACCTAGGCTTTCTAGCGGACGGTTCAATTGAGCTAGAAATAACAAAAAGCAAGTTAGCCAAAGTACCACAGACAGTGCAGCAAAAAAATCAATAAAATTAGGCTGAGGTTTAGCCCAAGTCAGGATTAAGCTTGCACCGTGTATAATCAATGCCCATAGCCAAAGGCTATTGAGTAGCCAATTGGGTGGCCTTGATTGTGGCGGTTTGCGTAAGCGTAAAGCAATTACGAGCCAGGTCGACATCCAAGCCGCCATGACTACTAGGTTCATCATTATTGTCATTCTAGATACAGATTAGCTTCTCATCAGTGTGACGATACAGTTTAATGCTATGATAGCAATTTGTTCTCGATTGGGACTAGCAGAAGACCATAATCATGTTTGAAAATTTAAGTGATCGTCTTTCGAAAACGGTAAAAAAATTACGTGGGCAAGCACGGTTAACCGATGAAAATATAAAAGATGCCTTGCGTGATGTGCGCATGGCTTTGTTGGAAGCCGATGTGGCTCTGCCAGTGGTGCGTGATTTTATTAATCGCATCCGTGAGCGTGCGGTTGGGCAAGAAGTTTTAGAAAGTTTAACTCCCGGTCAAGCTTTGATTAAAGTCGTTCATGAAGAACTGATTGAAATCATGGGGCAGGCTAATACCGGCTTAAATTTGAATACTCAACCGCCTGCAGTGATTTTAATGGCGGGTTTGCAAGGGGCAGGGAAGACTACAACTGTCGGTAAACTGACGCGCTTCTTAAAAGAAAAAAGTAAAAAGACCGTGATGGTCGCAAGTTGTGACATTTATCGTCCTGCTGCCATTAAACAATTAGAAACTATTGCGCAGCAAACGGAAGCGATCTTTTTTCCTAGTGAGCCTAATCAAAAACCGTCTGAGATCGCTTTAGCAGCACTCGCGCAAGCTAAGCGCCAGTATATGGATGTGCTGATTATTGATACCGCCGGACGGCTGCATATTGATGCTGAAATGATGGATGAAATCAGTCAGCTGCATAAATTGTTGAATCCGGTTGAAACCTTATTCGTCGTTGATAGCATGACAGGCCAAGATGCTGCCAACACGGCAAAAGCCTTTGGTGATGCTTTGCCTTTAACAGGGGTTGTACTCACTAAAACGGATGGGGATGCTCGTGGTGGGGCGGCTTTATCGGTACGCCATATCACCGGCAAGCCGATTAAATTCATGGGTGTGGGCGAAAAACTCGATGCACTAGAACCTTTCCATCCTGATCGTATGGCTTCGCGTATTTTAGGGATGGGAGATGTGCTCAGTTTGATTGAGCAAGCTCAAACCAAAGTCGACCATGAGAAAGCGCAAAAGCTTGCCCGTAAGCTGAATAAAGGCAAAGGTTTTGATTTTGAAGATCTGCGCGATCAAATGAATCAAATGTTAAAAATGGGAGGCATGAGTAGTTTGCTGGATAAATTACCCGGAATGGGGGCTATGCCCGCCCATATCAAAGATCAGGCTAATGACAAAGAAATTCGCCGCATGATTGCAATTATTAACTCGATGACTCTTGAAGAGCGCCGTAATCCTGAGGTCATTAAATCTTCACGTAAGCGTCGGATTGCAGCTGGTTGTGGTTTACAAGTACAAGATGTTAATCGTCTGCTCAAGCAACAGCAGCAGATGAGTAAGGCTATGAAGCAGTTTTCAAAAGGGGGGATGCGTAAGCTGATGCAAACCATGAAAGGTAAGTTGCCAACAGGTGGAGGCTTTCCTCCGATGGGGGGAGGATTTCCGGGGTAAAAATTTGTGTTTTCCATGGAAATTCATGGCTTGAACTGTTTACCTGCTGGATACTGAGCGGTATGATTTGGTTGTGCGAAAGTTACAACTAAATTCTTGGGTTTGTTGGCTTTTAGCAACATTTAGGGCTGAATGTTGGGCATATTCATACAAACATTCTGCTGAGCCATTACGTCGATCAATGATTAGAAGGTGGGTTCACGTCTAGTCGTTGCTGCTTTACACTTAACAACGAAAGAGATTAAAGGCCATGAAAATCAAGACTCCGTATACTTTAGCGGCGATCTTTGCAGTTAGTATGTTTGCTTCTGGTTGTAGTCAAATGGCTGCACAACAAGCTGCACCTGCTCCTGAGGCTAAGCCTAGCGAGCCAGTAACTGTTGTGGATTGCAGCAAATGTAAGAAACCTGCTCCGGCGCCTGTAGGTGGTGCACATACGCATCCAGCGATTCCGGGTTGCACCGATTCTACCACTCATACACATCCGTTTACGAATGCTAACCATAAGCATGCGTATAGCTGCAAAGGTGGAGCGAAGAAAAAGCCTTTACCACCTATGAAAACAAAACCTGCTAAACCAGTGGTGGATAAGTGGGCGCATACCCATCCTGCAATTCCAGGTTGTACCGATTCTATTACCCATACCCATCCTTATAACAATGCGAACCATAGCCATCATTACAGCTGCAAAGGTGGTAAGATTGATGTTGTAGTACCACCAGTAAAGGCGAAGGGCAATTATAAAGGCCCAGTGCAAATTGATGCTGGCGTGATGAAAACTTACAAAAAGTAATGAGGAAGGTGTTTTTTGAGTTGCAGTTTAAGGCTGTGATTCAATAAAATCGACTCAAACAGCCCGATCTCGTAAGAAATCGGGCGTTTTTTATTAGTAATTATTTTTTCTTATAAAGCGGTTAAATTTGATATTGTTGTAGATAATCAGTTACTGTTGCGTTTTTGCCTCTCAACCGTAGTTGTTCTTCTCGTATAAGCATAGAAGTCATGGATAAAATTAAAGCGTTATTACTACTAGCGGTCTGGATCTGTTTAGCACCTTTAAGTTCAGTCTATGCGGCTGTTTGGAGTACAGAGTCTCAATGGGACGAGTCTTGGGAAAATCGTTATCGCCAGTGGGTGGTTCAAAACTGGAAGGATGATATCTTCATGAACCCAGCTAAGCCGATATATTATAAGTTTGAAAATGATTGTGCTGATGCAACCTACATGATGCGTTTGATCTTCTCATTTGAGCATCGTTTGCCCTTTGCAGTGAATAATCAGCAAAGCCCGGGCAAAGTTATTAGTAATGAGATGAGTACTTGGGATAACTTGCCTGAACCTCAGCGAGTTCGTCGCTTTATGGATTATGTCGCAGATATGACCAGTACTAAATCATTAAGACAAGACACTTATCCTGTTGCACTGAATGATATTAAGGCCGGTGATGTTTATGTAGCGCCCGGTGTACACTCTTATCAAATCGTTGAAGTAACTGAGACAGGGATTGCCGAAGTAATGGCTTCTACTACGCCAAAGACTTCACGCTTTTTATTGCGCACGCCTTCCTTCCCCTTTTATGTACCAGAAGATAAGACCTTTGCTGATGGCTATCGTCGCTTTAAGCAACCCCAAAATATTCGTCAACCTGCTAGTGCACAGCCGGGGTATAGTGAAGAACAATTCCTATTAGCAGCTGATCTGAAATATGATTATGTAGCCTTTACCGATATTATTTCTAAGAAGCTAGGCAAACGTGCAGAGCGTCCTGATGAAAAAACTACCCGTTTATTGTTAGCACTTTGCATGTCGGCCAATGATCGTAGCGTTTATGTTTATGATGCTTTATGGCATTTACAAGAAATTCGTAAAACCGGTCGTCAATGTATGAATGCTAAAGAATATGATGATCATTCTACGCCTGGCCGTGATAAGCGCTTAGGTATGTTCTTTAGTTCTATTCGTCATCATTTAGATCGGATTGGACGTTTTGATCCGCAATCACAACCTGCGCGTTGGGCAAAAGCGGTGTTTTCGATTGATGAGCCACCTGCAGGCGAAATGAAGCATTTGAATGATTTTTGTATGGTGCAAATGACCTTAGGCGAAGAACTCTATATGAGTTTGCGAGAATTGCGTAAAAATTTAGAGGGTGGCTATTTAGTATCCGATCCTCATGCACCTTTACAATATCGTTGGGGTATCGTAAAGACACCTTATCAAGCCACTTGCCCTACTTATTGATCATTTGGGCCAGTTGTTGTAAAAAAGTCAGGGTAATTGTTTTATCTGACCAACAATTTTGAATATACTAAGAGAACCTTGTTCCCTAATTAACGTTATATAGAGACCGAAGACTATGAAGATGAAAGCTCAACTCTCACTCGCTGCAGTCATTATGGCTGGTTTGTTAGCATCTGGCTGTAGCCAAATGAGTGCTCAACAAGTAGTAGAGCCACCACCTGCACCTGCTCCTGATAAAGTAGTATTGGATTGCAGTAAATGTGGTCCTGCACCTGTTGTTGTGAAGCCACGTCCAGTTGTAAAACCACGTCCAGTTGTGCGCCCACGCCCAGTTGTAAAACCACGTCCACAACCACCTGTTGTGGTTAGACCGCAACCACGTCCTCCAGTCGTTGTTGTTCCACCGATTAAAGTACCACCTGTCAAGGCTAAAGGTACTTATCGTGGTAAGATCCAAATTGATCAAGGCGTGATGAAGCAATATCAACAGTAATCAAGTTTGTGGTTAAGCGCTTGTAGCTAAATCACAACAAAACTGTTAAGCCCTTTACTTTGCAAAGAGTAAGGGGCTCTTTTTATTTTTAAGCTTTAAGCACAGGGAAGCTAGCTAGAACAAGGCTTTAGCAGGGTTTGTCTGGATAATGCTCAGTATCAATACTAAATGATAAAAATCTAAAAAATGTCGTAAAAAAAACTCAAAAGATAAGTTTACAACCCGCAACTCTAAAAACTTTGACTATACTCGAGAGTGCGTTCCCTTAAACAACGAAAGAGACCACTATTATGAAGATGAAAACCCAACTTTCTCTGGCTAGCATTTTCTTGGCAGGTTTAATAACTTCTGGCTGTAGTCAAATGATGGGTGCTCAGCAAGTCGCTCAAGCTGCTCCTGCGCCTACACCTGCACCGGGTAAAGTTATTACAATTACTGATTGCAGTAAATGTCCTCCACGCCCACGTCCAAGTGGTGGTGGCAAAAAACCAAGTGGCGGTAAAAAACCAAGTGGTGGTATGGGCGGTCGGCACTCTCATCCAGCGATTCCTGGGTGTACAAATTCCATAACTCATACTCATCCTTATACGAATTCACGTCATACGCATAAGTATAGTTGCAAAGGACGTAAAGCTACTCAGCGTCCAATCCAACGCCCTGTTCAAAGACCAGTGGTTGCTAATCGGTGGGCGCATACACATCCAGCGATTCCGGGTTGTACTAATTCGATAACACATACTCATCCATACAATAATCCGAATCACTCACATCACTACAGCTGCAGAGGGGGTCAACGCCCAGATCAGCCACAACAAATTATCGTTCCGCCTATCAAAGCAAAAGGTAATTTCAAAGGCCCGATCCAAATTGACCAAGGTACTTTGAAACCTTATCAGCAATAAGTTTTGAGAGGGTTTGCTAAGTCAGTATAAAACTAGCAAGCTGTCAGACGTCCATCTTAATAGCATGGACGTCTTTGCCGTTTATCTAGTCGTCATTTCGCAATTGCCTAAAATTTTATTGGTTAAGCTGTCATTAGGGTGGGTCTGAGCATAGTAAGACTGTCTGCAATGGGCTTTAAATACTCATCGTATTTTTAATAACAATAAGTTTGAAATAGAGGCAAACAATAATGAAAATTAATAATCGGCATGTAGCAATGGCTATTTTGATTGCGGGCTTGGCCGCAGCAGGCTGTAGCCAACAACAAGCAGCGCCGCCAGTTGAAACTGTTCCAGAGCCAGTTGTTGAAGTTCCTCAACCAGAACCTGTGCCTGTGATTGAAGAGCCAGCACCTCCTCCAGTCGTACAACCTGTACCACGTCCACAACCACGTCCTGTGCGTCCTATACAGCGTCCACCTGTTAAAGTACCTCCTGTTAAAGCTAAAGGTACTTATCGCGGTGCAGTACAAATTGATCGTGGTGCTATGCAGCAGTATCAATACTAATCAGTGGGCATGGTTAGGCTGACTGTCTAGCCATGCCTTCTAAAGATAATTAAAGTATAACCGTTTGAATTTTCAGAGTTTTGTTTTATTAAACCCCTAGCATTAAAAAGTTAATGTGGTTGACGCTAGTATTTCCTAGATATTTATTATAAAACTACATGCGCACCGGCTGGGGAAGTGCGTTTCTTATAGACTATTTATTCCTTTGGGTGGAGTTATGGCGAGCTCTTTTATTGATAAAGATTTAAAAAGAAAGTTTAGTTTGTTGGTCTACGCGAGCACTTTGATGGTAATGGCCAATTTGACAGGTTGCTCCACGAATACAGTAGATACCAGCGTCGAACCGGCCAGTCCGCAAAAATTAGCAACGAATGAGCAAAAAACATCAATTAAAATTATTCAAAGAAATAATGCTCAAAATAATGTGCAGCGCGGTAAAGATAAACATCAGTTAGAATATGAGCAAAAACAACGTTGGTATCATCAACAATGGGAATTGACTCAGCAGATTAATCAACAAAGGCAAAGAGCTCAAGCTCAAGCCGCTTGGCAAGTACAACGTTCTCAGCGTGTTGTGAATGCTGATTATTCTGAGCGTCTTGCACAAGCAGCCATAGATCGCTTGCGCTATCGGGTTAATTACAATGGCGCTTATATTCCGATTGCTTATCCCAATGGCGATGTCCCATCGAATATTGGGGTTTGTACCGATACAGTGATCCGTTCTTATCGGCGCTTAGGTGTCGATTTGCAGCGCTTAGTACATGAAGATATTTCGCGTGCTTTTTATTCTTATCCAAATCTTCCCAAATGGGGTTTGCAAGGGCCGGATACCAATATTGATCATCGACGTGTCCATAATTTAAAAGTCTTCTTTACTCGTCATGGTCAGCGTTTACCCGTAACAGGTAATCCAAGTGATTATCGTCCGGGCGATTTGGTGACATGGAGCTTAGGCGGTGATCAAGAGCATATTGGTATTGTCGTTGATCAACGCTCAGTAGTTGACCCACGCCGTTTTATGATTGTGCATAATATTGGCGAAGGGGAGAAAATGGAGGATATTCTCTTTAAGATGCCAATTACAGGGCATTATCGCTATTTCCCCGGTTCACGTCGCCCACAGCTGACTTACGCACAACAGTATTAAGTGTCTTAATGGCTTTTTAGTTAAACCTCAAGCAAGCTTGGGGTTTAGTGATCGGTTTATTTGTCAATACCCTCTTCACATTTCTCAAAAAAACCGTACAATTGCGCGTTTACTTTTGGCATAGCTTTGCCAAGGGTTATTTGAATTTAACTAAGGTTTTGGATTTATGGTCAATATTCGTCTGGCTCGTGGTGGTTCTAAAAAGAATCCATTCTATAGCATCGTAGTCACTGATAAGCGCAAGCCGCGTGACAGTGGTTATATTGAGCGTGTCGGCTTCTTCAACCCAGTCGCTCGTGGTCAAGAAATCCGCTTACATCTTGAGCAAGAGCGCGTGCAATATTGGTTATCTAAAGGTGCTCAACCCAGTGACCGTGTTGCAAAGTTATTGAGCGAGTCTGCTAAAGCAGCTGCTTAATTAGATTAGTTTGATGCAAGCTCAGCCAGATTCCATGATTGTACTCGGTAAAATTACCGGTGCTTTTGGGGTTAAAGGTTGGGTAAAGATCCATTCTTATACTGCAAAAATGGCGGATATTTTTAATTATCAGCCCTTATATTTGAGTATTAATAAAGAATGGAAAGTAGTTAAGCTAGTTAGCTATCAAGTACAAGCGAAAGGCTTAGTGGCTCAATTTGAGTCTATACAAGATCGTGACCTTGCTCTAAAGCTTGCGGGTACAGAAATTGCGGTATCACGTAGTCAGTTGCCAAGCTTAGAGGCGGGTGAGTATTACTGGTCGGACCTTGAAGGTTTAACAGTAGTTACTATAAACGGTGTGGTATTAGGTCAAGTTGATCATTTACTGGAAACCGGTGCTAATGATGTTTTGGTGGTAAAACATGCCACAGGTGAGCATTGGTTGCCTTGGGTCATGGATAAAGTCATTCAGCGGGTTGATTTAACCACGGGTTTGATTGAAGTCGATTGGGATCCTGATTTTTGAGCTTAACATGCAGTTTGCAGTACTGACCTTATTTCCCGAGTTGGTACAGGCGGTAGCACAACATGGCATTATCCGCCGTGCTGTGGAGCAGCAAGCTATTAGTCTTGCTTGTTATAATCTGCGTGATTATACAACCGATATTCATCGTACCGTTGATGACCGTCCTTATGGTGGTGGTCCGGGCATGGTGATGAAGCCTGACTGTTTATTGCGAAGCATTCGTGATGTTCGGCAGCAGCATGCAGGTCGGCTTATTTATCTAAGCCCACAAGGTTCGCCTTTAACGCAAGCTAAAGTGCAAGCATTTGCACAAGAGTCTGGGTTAATTTTATTGTGTGGACGTTATGAAGGTATTGATGAACGCATTATTCAGCTTGAAGTCGATGAAGAATGCTCTATCGGTGACTATGTACTGAGTGGTGGTGAATTAGCGGCGATGGTATTGATTGATAGTATCACCCGTTTATTACCCGGAGTACTTGGGCATGAAGATTCTGCTGAGCAAGATTCATTCGCAGAAGGTTTGTTAGATTGTCCACATTATACGCGCCCTGAGTCGATTGCAGGTTTAGAAGTACCTGCGATTCTTAAAAGTGGCAACCATGCCGTGATTGCTCGCTGGCGTAAAAAGCAAATGTTAGGCGCTACTTGGTTAAAGCGTCCTGATTTGCTAGCAAAGAAAGATTTAAGTGCAGCAGAACAAGCACTGCTGAATGAATTTAGACAGGAATACAAGATTTCTTCAGAGGTTATCTCATGAGTATGATTATTCGTCAGTTAGAACAAGAGCAAATGAATAAGGACATTCCAAATTTCGCTCCGGGTGACACCGTTGTTGTTCAAGTTCGTGTTAAAGAAGGCGACAAAGAGCGTTTACAAGCCTATGAAGGAGTCGTGATTGCGAAGCGTAATCGTGGCTTACATTCAGCTTTTACCGTGCGCAAAATGTCTTATGGTGAAGGTGTTGAGCGTGTTTTCCAAACCTATAGTAATAGTATCGCGAGTATTGAGCTGAAGCGTCGTGGTGATGTGCGTCGGGCTAAACTTTACTATCTACGTGGTTTGACGGGTAAAGCAGCACGTATTAAAGAAAAAGTTTAAGCAAATTCGCTTAAAACTATCCAAACTAAAAGCACTCTAGCTGCACTGTTAGGGTGCTTTTCTTGTTTGTTTTTGCTTGTTCTTGGTTATTTTTTGTTGAACTAGGCTAGATAGTTCACGCTAACTCCAAAGATTGCCGCGCCTATCTGCTCAGTCTATACAGCTTATAAACTGCTCTTTATGATATAGCTATTAGAAAAATAATTTATATCAACTGGGGTATAGTTAAGTGATTGACGCTGGGATTCCATCCATGTGGACTCAGTCTCTTTGGTATCTAGCAATTGCTGTCTCACTGCTAGGCTCCCTTGGTGCAGGAGTTTGGTTTTTTCTGCGTCAACGTGGTGGCTCACGGCGAGCCTCTGTGGATCAAGAGAATATCTTGATTGCAGCCTTGATGGATGTAGAAGAAGCTGCTGTGCTTACAAATAAGCATGGCTTTATCATTTTACTGAATCCCGCTGCAGAAAAATTATTGCGTCAACGTGCACGCAGCGCTCGCGGTAAATATCATACGGAAGTTTTCCAATTAAAAGATCCTGCTAAGCATACGCCCATTACTTGGATGGAGCGCCAACAAATGACTCGCGAACCTTTATTTCGTGAGTGTTTATTTAACTGTAAAGGTTTACAAGATGTTGAAATCACCTATTTAGTGAAGCCTTTATCTTTAAATGGGGAAGAGGATGATCATGTACTGCTGCTTTTCAAAGACCAGTCAGAATTAAAAGCTTTACAAGCTCATCTCAACTATGTGCAGATGAATGATCTGCAAACTAAGCTACTGAATCGTAAAAGTTTTGAAATTAAACTTAAGATTGCGCTAGATGAGGCGCGGCAACAAGGAGTGAAGCATTCATTTTGCCATGTCGCCTTGGATCAATTTAAGATTGTAAACGATACCTTAGGGCATAGCGCAGGTGATGCTTTTATTGAGCGTATTTCTGAATTATTAAAAAATGCGATTGATAAGCGTCGAGATGTGCTTGCACGGATTGGTGGGGATGAATTTGGAATTCTAATTCGTGAGACCGAACCGATAGATGCTTTGCGTAAAGCAGAAGGTATTCGCAATACTGTGATGAACTATAATTTTGTGTGGGATGGGCAGCCACATAAAATTACCGCAAGCTTAGGTTTTATACCTATTCATAAACAATCGGGTACACCTAATCGGGTTTTATCTTTAGCGGATGCAGCCTGTCGGGTAGCGAAAGCCAAAGGGGGGAATCGCTTGCATTTATATCGCCCCGATGATGTGGAAATAAACAAGCATCGTGGGCAGCTGATGTGGATTGGGCGCTTACGCAAAGCTTTTGAAAGTGGTGAATTCCGCTTATATGCCCAACCTATACAGCCCTTAGAGCCGAGAGCTTTTTTAAAGCCGTTTCATCATTATGAGATTTTGCTTAGACTTTTCGATGCGGAGGGGAAGGCTATCTCACCGGATGAATTTATTCCGGTGGCAGAATACTATTCGATGATGCCAAAGCTAGATCGGTGGGTTGTTAAAGAGTTACTCACGCATATTAGACGGATCGCTAAATGCGATCCTGTTCCTATTTTTGCGATTAATTTATCAGGGCAAAGCCTCGATGATCCTACCTTTTTGAAGTATGTGTTAGATGTGCTTAAGTGGTCGGGTGTGCCACCTACTATGCTCTGTTTTGAAATTACTGAGCGGGTAGCGATTAGTAATCTAGCCTTGGCTCACAAATTCATTGATACTCTTAAGCTGCAAGGCTGTAGTTTTTCACTGGATGATTTTGGTACCGGCGTTAGCTCCTTTGCTTATCTTAAACAGTTGCCTGTTAATTATTTAAAAATTGATGGTAGCTTTGTTAAAGATATAGCAACCGATGATGTCGGTCGCGCAATGGTGCAATCCGTGCATCAAGTTGGGCAGCTAATGTCAGTGAAAATTATCGCTGAATATGTTGAAAATGAACAAATTATTCGTATTTTGCGGGATATTGGAGTTGAGTTTGGGCAAGGCTATGGGATTTCACGCCCGATTCCTTTACCCGATGTGATTGCAAGTCATCTCCAATTAGCTCAACCCGCATCGGCTAATAAAACTTAAGGATAAGGGCTGAATGAAAATTCATATTTTGGGTATTTGCGGTACTTTTATGGGCGGTATTGCATTATTAGCGCGTTCAAGTGGGATTGAGGTGACCGGTGCAGATAGCAAGGTCTATCCACCGATGAGTACCATGCTTGCGAATGAAGGTATTAGCCTTGTCGATGGCTATGATCCAGCACAACTCCCTACCGATGTTGATAGCATAGTCATCGGGAATTTCATGCGGCGAGGAATGCCCGTGATTGAGCGGGTTTTAGATCAGAATTTAGCTTATGTGTCTGGCCCCCAATGGTTGTATGAAAATATCTTACGTAATCGTTGGGTTTTAGCGGTTGCAGGTACGCATGGTAAAACCACAACCGCTAGTTTGCTGACATGGATTTTAGAGTATGCTGGTTTAAAGCCCGGTTTTTTAATTGGTGGTGTGCCAGAGAATTTTGGTATTTCAGCGCGTTTAGGTGAATCGCCTTTTTTCGTTGTGGAGGCCGATGAGTATGATACCGCCTTCTTTGATAAGCGCTCTAAGTTCGTGCACTATCATCCGCGTACGGCAATTTTGAATAATCTTGAATACGATCACGCGGATATTTTCCCTAATATACAGGCCATTCAAACTCAATTTCATCATTTACTACGCATGATACCAAGCAATGGCTTGGTGATTAGTAATGGGGCTGATGAGCATTTAAAGACAAGTCTAGCAATGGGGTGTTGGACAAGGGTAGAGCAATTTGTAGTAGGTGATTGGCAGGCTGAGTTAATTGAAGCGGATGGTAGCCAATTTAAAGTGCTCTACCAAGGTCAAGTGGTCGGTGAGGTCAATTGGAGCTTGCTAGGGCTACATAATGTCCATAATGCTTTAGCGGCCTTAGCGGCGGCTCGTCATGTCGGTGTACCGGTTGCTCAAGGTATTGCGGCTTTACCAAGGTTTAAGGGAGTCAAACGGCGTATGCAATTACGCGGTCAAGTGCGGGGCGTCTCTGTTTATGATGATTTTGCGCATCATCCAACCGCAATTGCCACGACTTTGGCAGGTTTGAGAGCTAAATTAGGACAAGGGCGCATTTTAGCTTTGCTAGAGCCGCGTTCTAATACTATGCGTTTGGGTACACATAAAGAGCAATTAGCCAATTCGTTAAAAGATGCCGATCAGGTATGGTTGTATCAACCAGCGGGCTTAAATTGGGATTTACAGACGGTATTAGACGCTTTAGGTGCTAAAGGACAACTTCAGCAGGATATTGATACCTTAGCTCAACAAGTTGCGGCGGCGGCTCAGGCGGGTGACCATATACTTATTATGAGTAATGGTGGCTTTGAGGGTATTCACGATAAAGTCTTAGCCGCTTTGGCTAACAACTAACACGCATGTCTAAAACAATTACCCTCATCATGACCGGTGCTTCAGGGGCGCAATATGGCTTAAGTCTATTAAAGCAGCTTTTAGCTTTACAGTGTAAAGTTTCTCTACTACTTTCCCGTCCTGCGCAGTTGGTGATTAATACAGAAACAGATTATAGAGTACCAGCTCGTGCGGCAGAGATTGAGGCTTATTTCACACAGCTTTATCACGCACCGCTTGGGCAATTAAAGGTTTTTGAGCGCGAGCAATGGATGGCGCCGATTGCTAGTGGCAGTGCAGTTGCTGATGCAACCGTTGTTTGCCCTTGTACGACAGCTACCTTATCGGCAATTGCCTGTGGGAGTAGTCGAAATTTAATTGAACGCGCCGCTGATGTGACTCTCAAAGAGCGGAAGAAATTAATTTTAGTGGTGCGAGAGACACCATTTTCTGAAATTCACCTCGAAAATATGCTAAAACTGACGCGGATGGGGGCAGTCATTATGCCTGCTAATCCGGGGTTTTATTTTCGTCCCCAATCTATTCAGGATTTGGTGGATTTCATGGTCGCACGGGTTTTGGATCATCTAGATCTAAAGCATCAAGTACAACCCCGTTGGGGAGAACCCACACAGGCGCTTGCTGATACTTTTCCGGCAAATCATTTGTCAGGCAACGATTAGCATCAAACGTTATTAATAAATGAAAAGGAGTTTGCTATGGCAACTGAAAATGTGTCTGCCGCTGATTTTAATGAATTACTCAGCAATAATGAGATTGTAATTATTGATTTTTGGGCACCTTGGTGTGGACCTTGTCGTTCATTTGCCCCCATTTATGAAAAGGTTTCTGACAAGTATACGGATATTGTATTCGCTAAAGTTAATACTGAGGAAGAGGAAGAGTTATCCAATCATTTCCAGATTCGCTCTATTCCTACATTGATGATTTTTCGTGAGCAAGTTCTCTTATTCGCTCAGCCCGGAATGTTATCCGAAAGCCAATTAGAAGAGGTTATTGGCAAAGTGCGTGAAGTGGATATGGCAAAGGTTCATGAGGAAATTGCTAAGCAGGAGCAGCCTGAATAACTATCTGTGTTAGGGGGAGCTGTTGAATCCCCCTCTGTTTCTCTAGTTAAGCTAATTGAGCTTAAGCTTAGTTTAGATTGAGCTGCAATTTATTTAGGGAGTAGCTCAGTCGTTTCTAAACCGACTCGTTTACGTTGCTCTGTCAATAATTGCACGATATAGCCGATACTACTTGCTAAGAAGACGGGTAAAACGGCAAGCATATCTAGACTAATATAAGCCGCTAGAGTAATAAAAGC
>JBJOOT010000003.1:0-59709 GCA_046051185.1 Pseudomonadota bacterium
CTACTCTTGCTATTGAATAGTTATTATTAGAAACTAAGCCAGTTGTTGTAGTTATAATTTTAATTTATAAGACTACCTTGCTGAGTTTCATAAAACAATGGCTAAACGACGGATCAAGTCTGGCAGATCACTTGCCTAGTCGCTCACATCCGGCTAGATTGCCACTATAAACTGACAGGAATTTACTCATGGATAACACCGTCACGATCTACCATAACCCCCGCTGTTCCAAATCTAAGCAAGCCTTAGCGCTGTTAGAAGAAGAAGGCGTTACACCTGACATTATTAATTACATCAACAAACCACTGAATGCTGACAAGCTTCGTGAGCTATTAGGCATGCTAGGTATAAGTGCACGAGGCTTATTACGCAAAACTGAGCCGGAATATGCTGAATTAAAATTGGCGGATACTAGCCTCAGTGAAGAGCAATTGATTCAAGCTATGGTAAAGCATCCAAAATTAATTGAACGTCCGATTGTAGTTGTCGAAGGTAAAGCCGTCATTGGCCGTCCACCGGAGAGGGTATTGGATTTAATATGACCCCGACTAAGCAAGTTTTAATTCTCTATTACAGTCGTCATGGCTCAATCGCGGCAATGGCTCAGCAGATTGCACGGGGGGTCGACAGTGTGGCCGATACTGAAGCTCGTCTTCGCACCGTTGCTCCTGTTTCTGAAATTTGTGCAACCGTTGCAGATAGCATCCCCGACACGGGAGCGCCTTATGCCTGTTTAGAGGATTTAATAACCTGTGATGCTTTAGCTTTAGGTAGCCCCGGACGCTTTGGCAATATGGCCGCGCCTTTAAAATATTTTTTAGAAAAAACCACTAGCTTATGGTTATCGGGTGAGTTAGTAGGCAAACCCGCTGGCGTGTTTACCTCCACTTCAAGCCTACACGGTGGGCAAGAATCTACTTTATTGTCGATGATGACACCGCTGCTGCATCATGGCATGTTGATTACGGGCTTACCTTATACTCAGGCAGACTTAATCAGCACCTCGACGGGCGGTACACCTTATGGCCCAAGCCATGTAGCGGGTAGTGAGAATAAAGCTATCTTAAAAGATGAAGAGAAACGTTTGTGTTTTGCGCTCGGCAAGCGCTTAGCTGAATTGGCACACAAACTATGAAAAATAATTTGCTTTGGCTGTGGCGTAGTTGTTCAGTGGGTGGTTTATTGGGTTTAATTGCCTTGATTATTCTTTGGAATGGCTGGCTATCTCCCACACAACAATTTCCGCGCTCGCTTGAAATTTTGATCTTATTATTGCCACTGATGCCCTTAATACGCGGAATTTTAAAAGGCAGTAACCGCAGCCATGTCTTTTCGATTTTAGTTTCACTGCTCTATGCCACCCTAGGGGTTTGGTATTTATTCTCGCCTCAAGAAGCAATCTATGCTTGGTTAATGATACTCACCAGTAGCCTGTTATATATTGGCGGCTTTATGAGCGCGAAACTCACGGGGACTGGCAAACGCGAACCGAAACTAGAAGGCTAGCAAGGCTTATATTGACTGTGCCAAGGGCTTAATCGCGCAGGTTTTACTTCAAGGAATAATAAAAATGAACCAGCATTTATCCAAACTTATGCTAGCGATCATGGGCTTAGCTGTACCGTTAGCTGCATCGCAGGTATACGCTGATGAAACACTCTGGGCGGATATTCAAACGCGCCAGAGTAAGGCATCCCCCCTGCAACAACGTACACTGAGTCTGAATGAAGCGAGCCTACATAACTTATTAATTAATGCGGGTTCAGAACCGCGTTTAAGCTTGCCTTTACCGACAGCTGGTTTTACTAAAGTACAATTGATTCCGGTAGAAACCTTAAGCCCGATAATCGCTGCACAATTTCCAGATTGGCAAACTTGGCAAATTAAAGGTTTAGATGGGCAAGTCGTTTCAGGTCGAGCCGAGCTCACTGCTTTAGGCTTTACCGCGATGTTAATCATGCAAAATGGGGATACTTTATTTATTGACCCTACCACGGCAACCCCTAAAGCCGCCGAGCGTTCTTATCGTAGTTTGAGTAAGCAAAGTAATTCGGGCTTATTTAAGAATAATTTCCAATGTACGACTCATGAAACCGCCCAAGATGAAGCTCATCTTGAATCAAGTCCGGTGATTGCAGCACGTGCAGGTGAAGATCTAAAAACCTATGATATTGCCATCGCGGCTACTGGTGAATACACCCAATATCATGGTGGTAGCAAAACCACGGCTTTAAGTGCGATTACTACGACCATTAATCGCATGAATGAAATTTATCAGCGCGATTTAAGCATTAAACTGCGCTTAGTCAGTGGTGTCACCACGGTCTATAGTGATGCGGCCACTGACCCTTATCCAAGCTCAGGCTCTACCCTACTCGCTGAAAATCAAACCGTTTTAGATAATTTGATCGGTAGTGAAAACTATGATCTAGGGCATCTTTTTACCAAAGGTGATGGGGGTCTCGCCGTCGTCGAAGCCGTTTGTAGAAACAGTTATAAAGCGCAAGGCGTTAGCGGTTGGGATACCCCTACAGGTGATATTTTCGCTATTGATTATGTCGCCCATGAAGTCGGCCATCAATTAGGGGCTACCCATACCTTTAACGCTAGCTCAGGCAGTTGTTCAGGGAATAATCGCATTGCTAAAACCGCTTATGAACCCGGTAGTGGGAGCACGATTATGTCTTATGCGGGGATTTGTTCACCCGATAATCTCCAAATACATAGCGATCCTATGTTTCACTCCGGCTCGATTAATCAAATCACCAGCTATACCCAAACGAGTACAGGAGCGACTTGTGCCGAAAGTAGTCGATTAAATAATACAAATCCGGTGGTTAATGCGGGGCAAGATTATACGATTCCTGCCCGCACACCCTTTATTTTAACGGGCAGTGCGAGCGATACGAATATTGGCGATCAGCTTAGTTATTCTTGGGAGCAAATTGATTTAGGTTCTAGCTCTAAAGTTGATGTAGATACCGGAGATAATGCTTTAGTACGTGCACAGCTGCCTTCTAGCTCGCCAAGCCGCACGATTCCACGATTAACTGATCTTTTATCCAGCAGTCATACTTATGGCGAAACCCTGCCTAACCAAACCCGCACGATGAATTTCCGCTTGCAAGTACGCGATGGAAAAGGCGGAATCGGTGCTGATGAGATGGTCGTGAATGTACAAGATACTGGCTCAGCCTTTGCAGTCACTGCACCCAAAAATATCAGCTTAATCGCAGGCAGTACGCTAAATGTGACTTGGAATGTTGCCAAGACTGATCAAGCCCCCATTGCTTGTAGTCAGGTTGATATTGCATTGAATATGAGCAGCACGACTAGCAACGAAAACTTTCAAACACTGTTGAGTAATACGCCCAATGATGGGAGTGCCAGCGTTAGTTTACCGAGCAGTCTAGGGACAAAAAATACGATTCGGGTCAAATGTAGTCATAATATTTTCTTTGCACTCTCGGATGTCAATCCAACTTCGGCAGGTAATGGCAGTGATGATGGTCTATTAACAAATGGCGGTACTGGCTCATTTCCCATCGAACTTGTGTTATTAGTTGGCTTTGGTGTGTTATTTCGTCAAAGTTTTAGCCAGTCTAAAGGAGCGTCTGTATGACCATTCTCAAACATCTGTGTACCGTCCTGACGGTCGCTAGCTTAAGTTTAATCCTAGGCGCTTGTCGAGAAATGCCGAGTCATCAAGTAGCTGGTACGGGTAATACACCCACGCCACAGCAAACACCTAGTCAGGAAGATGCTCAATTTGTAAAAAAGCTCAGTGAGTTACAACAAAAAAACCCACAACAAGAAGCTCAAGCAGCGATTGCCCGAGGTGAGCGCTATTTTTTGTGTAATGCCGGTCGGAGTCGCACAGTGCCTGGCTTAACAGCAGAAGTATATGCCAAGGCCAGTGAACGCTGCCCCACACAATGTTTAGAGGGGGTCACGGATGCTTTATATGGAGAAAACCACGCCAAATACTTAAGTGCTGCTTTAGCGTATTCGGCGCAGTGGAATCAAGTCATGATCAAAGCCTGTCACTAAGCAGTGAGCATCTGAATACCCGTCGATGTGCCCAAAATCAGCACATCGGCAGGACGTAAAGCAAATAGACCGTTCGTCACTACCCCTGGAATTTGATTGAGCTGGCTTTCTAAAGCCTTCGCATCTGTAATGGCTAGGCCATGCACGTCGATAATCAGATTTCCATTATCAGTGATGCAGTTAGGACGCAATACCGGTTGACCGCCTAAGCTCACAATCGCCCGTGAAACTAAGACTCGTGCCATAGGAATCACTTCAATCGGTAGCGGAAACTGCCCTAGTACATCCACCAATTTGCTAGCATCGGCGATACAAACAAATTGAGCACTCGCCCCCGCGACGATCTTTTCACGAGTTAAAGCCGCGCCGCCGCCTTTGATTAAATGCAATTGATGATTCGCCTCATCGGCACCATCCACATATAAAGCTAATTGCCCCGCATCATTTAAATCCAGTACCCGAATGCCCTGTTTTTGTAAGCGTTCTGCACTCGCTAGCGAGCTTGCCACTGTAGCCTCAATCTTGGACTTCATACCGGCTAATAAATCTATAAAATGATTGGCCGTAGAACCCGTACCAATCCCAATGATTGAGCCAGCCTCTACATAAGCTAATGCAGCCTCTGCCGCTGCTTTTTTCATTTCATCTTGAGTCATCGTGTTAGTTCACCTAATGCTTGCGTTGGGAGTTTGGCCTATACTACCTGACCCGCCACCGTTGCGACTACTGAGCATCATGAATAGAGCTGACAAATCCTTAATCGAACGTATCCTGACCGCCCGTGTCTATGATGTGGCGAAAGAAACTCCGCTAGATTTTGCTAAAAATCTCAGCCAACGTTTAGATAATCAAATTTTCCTCAAGCGCGAAGATTTACAACCCGTATTTTCTTTCAAACTACGCGGTGCATTTAATCGCATGTTTCACCTCACGCCTGAAGAACGCGCCCGAGGAGTGGTGGCGGCTTCAGCGGGCAATCACGCTCAAGGCGTCGCTTTAGCGGGTAAGACCTTGGGGATTAGAACCATTATTGTCATGCCTAAAGTTGCCCCAGATATTAAAATTAATGCGGTAAAATCCTTCGGGGGCGAAGTGGTGATTCATGGCAATAATTTTGATGAAGCCTATGCGCATGCTCGCCATTTAGAGCAAGTTGAAGGGATGAGTTTCGTACATCCGTTTGATGATTTGGATGTGATTGCAGGCCAAGGTACGATAGCGATGGAACTGCTCCGCCAACATCCTGATCCGATTGATGCCGTTTTCTTGGCCGTAGGCGGTGGGGGCTTAGTCGCAGGTGTGGGTAGCTATTTAAAATACCTGTATCCCCATACTAAGATTATTAGCGTTGAGCATGAAGAAGCACCGACTTTATACGCTTCGATGAAAGCGGGGCATCGAGTACAGTTATCACAAGTGGGTACATTTGCAGATGGGGCTGCGGTTAAATTAATAGGTGAGCGTAGTTTTGAAATTGCGAAACAAGTGGTTGATGAGGTCATACTCGTCAATACTGATGAGACTTGTGCTGCAATCAAAGATGTGTTTGAAGAAACACGCACCTTATTAGAACCTGCAGGAGCTTTGGGTGTAGCAGGGATTAAAAAATATATTGAGGAACAAGGCTGGCAAGGCCAGCATTTAATTGCCATCACGAGTGGTGCGAATATTAATTTTGATCGCCTACGCCATGTCGCTGAGCGGGCGGAATTAGGGGAAGGCCGTGAAGTTTTATTAGCGGTCACTATCCCAGAAGAACCCGGCAGCTTTAAGCAATTCTGTCGGGCAATTGGTAATCGCTCAATCACGGAATTCAATTACCGTTATGCTGACTCTAAAGATGCACAGGTA
This sequence comes from Pseudomonadota bacterium, assembly GCA_046051185.1. Lineage (GTDB taxonomy): Bacteria > Pseudomonadota > Gammaproteobacteria > Thiotrichales > Thiotrichaceae > Thiolinea. Next base: position 5,902 of record JBJOOT010000003.1, read on the forward strand.
TTTGCAGGTGTCAAAATCGCGGCGGGAAAAGGAGAACGTGAAAAGCTCTTGGCCGAATTAAGAGCGCAAAATTACTCCTTTGTTGATATGACGGATAATGAAGTTGCCAAAGTACATTTACGCTATATGGTTGGCGGACATGGGCAAGGTGTGAAAAATGAGCTGATTTATCGCTTCATGTTCCCTGAACGCCCCGGAGCTTTATTGCACTTTTTAACCAGTATGAGCGCCGGTTGGAATATCAGCCTCTTCCATTATCGCAATCATGGCTCAGACTTTGGACGGGTATTGGTCGGTATTCAAGTGCCACCCGAAGAGCGAGCGGAGTTTGATCAGACCCTCGAACAACTCGGTTATGAATATTGGGATGAGACGAATAATCCGGCGTATCAAAGGTTTTTAGGTTAAGGTTAAGACTAACCCAGACAAAACTTAAGTTTAGGGATGATTAATTTAGAGATGATTAATTATGAGTATAGCCAAACAATTACAGAACCGCTTCACTTATGCTGACTACTTAAAATGGCCGGAAGATGAGCGTTGGGAATTAATTGATGGTGTTGCGTATGCAATGGCAGCACCAGGACGTTTACATCAAGAAACTGTCTTGGAACTAGGCGCACAAATTTTGCAGCAGTTACGTGGTACCTCCTGCAAACCTTACATCGCCCCCTTTGATGTACGTTTAGCACAAGCTAACGAAACTGATGATCGGATTGAAACTGTAGTTCAACCCGATCTTGCGGTGATCTGTGATAAACGCAAGCTAGATGATAAAGGTTGTCGTGGTGCACCAGACTGGATTATTGAAGTGCTTTCACCATCCACTGCAGTGAAAGATATGGATCACAAGCGCCGTTTATACGAACACTATGGTGTTAAAGAATACTGGATTGTTCATCCTGTTGATCATTGGGTCATGGTTTATACTTTGCAAGAGCAGAGTCACTATGACCAGTATCAATTACATAGTTTAGATATGCCCACTACAGCTAATCTATTTCCTGAACTCAGCATTGATTGGGATTTCCTCAAACAGGAGTAAGCCTCCGTTTTAGGCTACACACTAAAACTGCACCAATAGCAAACACAGTAATCCCGCCAAGAAATAATAAGAACCATATTGAAACGATAAAGGCTTCTTAAAACTCTCAGGAACAAACTGCTCCAACATCGGAAAAAAATAGCGTGCTGCACCAATGATTAAAGCAGACACCCCAAACAATAGTAGCAATACACCGGCTGCTGCAATCACATTATTCATCGCCACCCCATAAGATCAAAGCTAGCTTTCATCTTTCCCCGTATAAAACTCTGGCCACTGCCGCTTGACCACCTCACCATCACTGGCGAGGGCAATACAGGTATCCAAAATGCCTAATTTTTTGCGTGTGAAGTTTTTATCCTCACGTTTACGCTGCGCAGCACGCTCTTCTAAGGCTGAATGCATGGTCTGATAAGCTGTCTGAGCAATGGGGGTGAGTAAATCAAGCAGATGTGTACAAGAAACTTCGGTACTTATCCGTTTACGTACCTCTTTCAGCCAACCTTTACCCAGCCGCAAGCCAACTAAGCGCGGCATCACCTTAGCCGCTTGAAAGCAAATCGGGAAAGGGGTTTCCTCAGAAATAGCCACCGCCTCATGAATCAGAAAATCCAAATCGAGAGTCAGCCGCACACGCATATTATGCACATTTTCACCAGCGGGAATTCGCCCACCGCGATGCTCAGGATCATAGCTACAATCATAAGCACGCTGATCGGTTAAATGCGCTTCAATATCCCATAAGCCATCATCGCGCTTAAACCCCTCACATTGAATACTCCGATGGTGTAGTTTACTGCGCTTCACGGCTATCGGTAAGGGCATCTGCGTTCACCTTCTAGATCATACTCAGCAAGCAGCGGGAGGAACTGAAATCTTAGCTAACTTCGAGGCTGGCAAGCGCCCTAAGTATTCTGAAATAAAGCGCCCCGCCGCCAATAGCTTAGGCAGATCCACACCAGTTTCAATCCCCATACCATTGAGCATATAAAGCACATCTTCAGTAGCCACATTTCCACTTGCACCTTGGGCATACGGGCAGCCGCCTAAACCCGATACGGAGCTATCAATCGTCGCCACACCCAATTGCATTACCGCCAACAGATTCGCTAGCCCCTGCCCATAAGTATCATGAAAGTGTGCGGCGAGCTTTTCAATCGGAATCTGTTGAGCCACCGCGTCCATCATACGTTGTGCTTTTAAGGGCGTACCGATACCAATGGTGTCACCCAATGAAATTTCATAGCAGCCCATTTGATAAAGCTGCTGGGCAACTGCTGCAACTTTAGCAACGGATACTTCACCCTCATACGGGCAACCCAGTACACAAGATACATACCCCCGTACTTTAATCGCCTGTGCTTGAGCTTGTTCCATGACCCTTTGAAAGCGCTCTAAGCTCTCGGCAATACTACAATTAATATTTTTCTGGGTGAACGCTTCCGAGGCTGCAGCAAAAATCGCAATTTCTTTCACGCCTGCGGCAAGAGCCGCCTCCATCCCTTTGGCATTAGGGACAAGCATGGGGTAATGGACAGCTTCGCGCTTCGTGATGCCTGCATATACTTCAGCGCTACCCGCCATTTGCGGAACCCATTTGGGCGAGACAAAACTACCCACCTCAACAACGGATAGCCCCGCATCGACTAGCTTTTCCACTAAAGCAATTTTAATTTCAATGGGTACAGGTAGAGACTCATTTTGCAGACCATCGCGCGGCCCGACTTCAACGATTTTTACTTGTTTAGGCAGCGGCATTACTAGACTCCAAACTCAGTAAAATATCCCCCTCTTTAACCTGATCCCCGACTTGGAAATAGATTTCTGTTACTTCACCCGCATAGGGAGCGGTAATCGTATGTTCCATTTTCATGGCGACCACGATCATTAAAGCCTCTCCCGCTGCGACTCGATCCCCTAATTTAACTGGCACCGCAATCACCGCTCCCGGCATAGGGGCTGTTAAATTTCCACCGTGTACCTCCTGAGTATCCACTTCATGCACTGGGTCATGCAAGCACAACTCCCAAGCTTTGCCCGCCCAAAGTACTGTGCGATTAGCCAATACTTTAGCGCGGAAGGTTTTTTGCCCCAGACTCACCCGCCACTCATATTCAGCTAAACGCTCACCGCTTAAACGCTGCTCCGTCTTTGCAGTTTTTAGATAATAAGCATCTGCCCGATAATAACCTTGTACTGGATAGAGCTGCTCACCCAATTGAAATTCAAAATAATCTACACCCACCTGATTCATCCGCCAAGCATCCGCTTGACTCCACGGCGAATAAGGATCAGTGCTGAAGCTTTGCTTTTGTGTCACTTGTTCTTGACGAGTCACTAACTCCGCCAAACAAGCCGCCGCCAAAACCTCATCCGGTGGGGGACTCGCTTTAGGGAATAACTGAGCTAAATGCTGCTCAATAAAACTCGTATTCAAATTTGCAGCCGCAAAATCCGGCAAATTCACCAGAGTGGATAAAAACGCCAAATTGGTTTTCACCCCACTTATATAATAATCCCCCAAAGCAGCTTGTAAGCGCTGTAAGGCTTGAGACCGATCCGCACCCCAAACGATTAATTTAGCAATCATTGGATCATAAAACATACTGACTTCATCGCCTTGACGCACGCCAGTATCAATACGCACCGATTCCGTTTCAGTTGGAGCATGCAGATAGTTTAAGCGGCCTGTAGCTGGTAAAAAATCACGCTCAGGGGTTTCCGCATACACGCGTACTTCAAAGGCATGACCCTTGATTTCTAATTGCTCTTGGCTCAAAGGTAGGGGCTCACCATTCGCGACCCGCAATTGCCACTCTACCAAATCCTGCCCCGAAATCATTTCTGTTACAGGGTGCTCAACTTGCAAGCGGGTATTCATTTCCATAAAGAAAAATTCACCGCTTTGATCGAGCAAAAACTCCACCGTTCCTGCCCCCACATAGCCAATCGCTTTGGCGGCATTAATCGCCGCTTGTCCCATCGCATGGCGCAATTCAGCGGTCATTTGTGGAGCAGGTGCTTCTTCAAGCACCTTTTGATGGCGGCGCTGAATCGAACAATCACGCTCAAACACATGCACCACATTGCCCAAGGTATCAGCAAAGACTTGCAGCTCTATATGGCGGGGCTGTTGTAGGTAGCGCTCGATCAATACACTATCATTACCAAACGAGGAAATGGCTTCACGTTTCGCAGAAGCTAAGGCTGCATCAAATTCATCTAAGGCTTTGACTACCCGCATCCCCTTCCCACCACCACCGGCGCTAGCTTTAATTAGTTGCGGATAGCCAATTTTTTGTGACTGTTCACGCAATAATTCAAGGCTTTGCTCTTCACCATGATAGCCGGGGACTAGTGGCACTTGGGCTTCGGTCATTAAGCGTTTAGATTCACTTTTTAAGCCCATCGCAATAATGGCTTGAGTCGGTGGGCCAATGAAGACAAGCCCTGCTTGCTGACAAGCCTCAGCAAACCCTGCATTCTCAGATAAGAAGCCATAACCCGGATGGATGGCTTGTGCGCCACTTAATTTCGCAATTTCTAAAATTTTATCGGCGCGTAAATAACTCTCAGCCGCTGGGGCTTCACCGATCCAATAAGCTTCATCACAGGCTTTGACATGCTGAGCCTGTTCATCAGCAGTTGAATAGACAGCGACGGTTTTTATGCCTAACCGCCGCGCAGTACGAGCTACACGGCAGGCAATTTCGCCACGATTAGCAATTAGGATTTTGGTGAACATAACTCTCTCCTTACATCCTAAAGATGCCAAACTGAGTGTCTTCAATCGGGGCATTGAGTGCCGTGGATAAGCCTAAAGCCAGTACTCGACGGGTATCTTGGGGGTCAATAATGCCATCATCCCAAAGTCGGGCGCTGGCATAATAGGGATGCCCTTGGGTTTCATATTGCTCACGGATTGGGCGTTCAAACTCGGCTTGTTCCTCAACACTCCAGCTTTTACCTTGCGCCTCCCAAGCATCCCGACGTACTTGGCTAAGCACCTTGGCCGCCTGCTCGCCTCCCATCACAGAAATCCGCGCATTGGGCCACATCCAAAGGAAACGCGCCCCATACGCCCGCCCACACATCGCATAATTACCCGCACCGAAGCTCCCGCCAATAATCACCGTCAATTTAGGGACTTTGGCACAGGCGACGGCGGTCACCATTTTCGCACCGTCTTTAGCAATCCCGCCCTGTTCGGCCTTTTTACCCACCATAAAACCTGTGATATTTTGCAAAAACACCAAGGGAATTTTGCGCTGTGCACACAGCTCGACAAAATGCGCCCCCTTCACAGCAGACTCAGAAAAGAGTATGCCATTATTCGCCACAATCCCGACTGGATAGCCATGAATATGCGCAAAACCACAGACTAAAGTCGTGCCATACAGCTTTTTAAATTCATCAAACTCACTGCCATCCACAATCCGCGCAATCACTTCTCGAATATCAAAGGGCTTGCGAGCATCTTGAGGAATAATGCCGTATAGCTCATGGCTAGGATAAAGCGGTTCAGCAGGGGCTTGAACTTTGACAGACTGCGGCTTAGTGCGATTCAGATCAGCGACTATTTCCCGTGCCATTGCTAAGGCATGAGTATCATTTAAAGCATAATGATCCGTCACCCCCGAAATCCGTGAATGCGTATCCGCACCACCTAAGGCTTCGGCACTCACCACTTCACCAGTCGCCGCTCGGACTAAAGGAGGGCCACCCAAAAAGATAGTCCCTTGTTCTTTCACAATAATACTTTGATCACACATAGCGGGAACATAAGCCCCACCCGCAGTGCATGACCCCATCACCACGGCAATCTGTGGAATACCGAGTGCCGACATAGTAGCTTGATTATAAAAAATCCGCCCGAAATGCTCCCGATCAGGAAACACTTCATCTTGCAAAGGCAAAAACGCCCCGCCCGAATCGACTAAATAAATACAAGGTAAATGATTTTCTAGCGCGATGTCTTGAGCGCGTAAATGCTTTTTGACGGTTAGCGGGAAATACGTACCGCCTTTGACGGTCGCATCATTAGCAACAATCATGCACTCTTGCCCACTCACGCGCCCAATCCCTGCAATGATTCCTGCTGCGGGGACTTCATTGTCATACAGGCCGTAAGCTGCAAATTGAGAAATTTCCAAAAAAGGCGAGCCTTGATCTAAGAGCACGCGAATCCGTTCACGGGGTAGGAGCTTGCCGCGCTCTAAATGCTTGTGGCGAGCTTTTTCACCACCACCTAAACTAATTTGCGCAACTTTAGCCCACAGATCGTCGACCTGCGTTTGCATAGCCACAGCATTAGCGCGGAAGTGTTCAGAACGTGGATTAATCTGGGTTGATAACTGGCTCATAAGGTGGTGCTAACCTAATTAGATGAGTAGAGAAAATAATAATTGACGTTTACGTTAACGTCAATAAAAGAGCCGTGATTTCAGCATAAAGAATCAAGATTCAGCTTCATTTGTTCAGTCTAACTGCATTGGCTGAGAAGCGACGAGCATTTAAAAAGGCAAAGATGAAGAAGCGATAAGAACGCTAAGGGGATGAGAAGTTTAAAAACTAGCCTCAAGCTACTCCCATCAAAGCGAGGCTTAGATGAGAATAGCTTGTAGAACTAGCTAGACCTGCTAACTGTCTGTGCTTTTTATAATTAAACCGCTTGAGCCTGACGCTTACGCTTGAGATGCCCTAGCACTAAAGGTAAAACAACGACTAAAGCAGCGAAGCCATACAATAACCAACTATTAGTAGACTGGAATAAAATAGACCAATCACCACCGGACATCGAGAGTGCACGACGCAAATTGTCTTCAAACAAATTACCTAAGACGACCCCTAAAATAACCGGAGCGAGTGAAAACTCTAATTTACGTAAGACCCAACCCAAAACACCTAAGCCAATTACCATATACAAATCAAATGGATTACCCACTACTGAATAAACCCCAATGAAAGCTAAGACCGTAATCAAAGGCGTGAGGTATTGCTGTGGAATTGTCAAAAGGCGAGCAAATAAACTCACTAAAGGCAGATTAATGATTAATAAGGCGATATTACCGATATACATTGAAGCAATTAAACCCCAAGCAATTTCTGGCTTTTGCTCAAATAATAAGGGGCCAGGGGTAATATTAAATAGCAGTAAAGCCCCTAGCAAAATAGCCGTCGTACCAGAGCCTGGTATACCCAAAGTTAGCATCGGTACCATTGCACCACCGGCTGAAGCATTGTTTGCCGACTCCGGTGCAGCTAAACCACGAATATCACCCGTACCAAAACTTTTGCCAGACTCACCTGCTAAACGCTTTTCTGTCCCATAGGATACTGCCGAAGCTACTGAAGCCCCTGTCCCTGGCAAGACGCCGACGACAAAGCCAATCAGGGAACTCCGCAACATTACCCATTTGACAGCAAAAAGATCGGCCCATGAGACAAAAGTTTTATCCACTGGCAAGGTTTTGAGTGTGCCCCGCGCATAAGACTCAACAAGATGCAGTAACTCCGCCATCCCAAATAAACCAATTACGATCACAAGAAAATCAATTCCTGCCATCAAGTCTGGGCTACCTAAGGTAAAGCGCATCACACCTGTATTCGCATCGACTCCAATCGAGGCAATCATTAAGCCGATCACAGCAGCTAATAAAGTTTTAATTGCACTTTTGCCGACTAAAGCTGCTAAGGATAAGAAAGCAAATACCATCAAGGCGACATAATCGGCGGGGCTAAACTTTACAGCAAACGCGGCCAACATAGGGGCGAAGAGCGTCATCAGAATAATGGAAATCGAGCCACCCACAAACGAGGCTACCCCCGATAAAGATAAGGCTCGCCCTGCTTCCCCACGTTTAGCCATTGGGCTACCATCGAGGGTCGTCATGACAGCGCCAGCATCCCCTGGCACATTCAATAAAATGGATGAAATCCGCCCACCGTATTCAGCACCATAATAAATACCGGCTAATAAAATCAAAGCAGACTCTGGCGGGAAACCTAAGCTGTAAGCAATCGGCAATAAAATAGCGACCCCATTAATCGGGCCAATTCCAGGTAGAGCACCAATTAAAGTGCCTAAAAAACATCCCGCTAATACTAAAAATAAGTTGAACGGCTGTAACGCCACGGCAAAGCCTTGACCTAAGCCGGATAAAATAACATCCATGAATCATCCTCCTAGATCAAGTTTTTAAAGACGCCCGCAGGTATATTCAGCTCAAGCAATTTCGCACTGACTAAATAGCCAACAATGCTCGTCACCAAGCCAAAAATTACAGCTTGTTTTAGCGTTGAACCCAATAACTTAGCAGAAGCCGCACAATATAAAGCGGTTGCGATAATAAAACCGGCATGCTCAAATAAATAAGCATAAGCAATCAATAAACCTACCATAATCCCAATCCGCACTAACGCATGTTGGGTAATATCAAACTCATGAACGGTGGGTTTAAGGATAATCCATAGGCAGCATAATCCCGCAACGACGGACAGAATACGCGGCCAAGACTCAGGACCTAAAGGGTCATATTGGAAAGGTGCTTTAATCAGCATAAAAGCAGCCCATCCATAAGCCATTACTACTAGAAGAGTAATGGCAGCGAAAATTCTGTCTGCCATTTTAAGTTACTCTCTAAGGTTATTTTTTAACTTCAATTAAGCCCATTTCGGTAGCTAAGGTACGGAGTTTAGCAACATCCTGCATGACATAATCCTCCATTTCTTTACCTGTTAATTTCAGCTCGAATAAGCCTTTGTCTTTAACCACTTTATTAAAGGCATCACTTTCAAAGCTTTTCTTAAACAGATCAACCCAAGCATTATAGGCTTCATCAGAGGTTTTCTTACCCATGTAATAGCCACGGATAATCGCCCACTGCACGTCATAGCCCTGCTCTTTAGCCGTTGGAATTTGATCAAACGGTGCAGGCAAGCGTTCACTATGCATAACAGCTAATACCCGCATTGTGCCAGCTTCTAAATGGGCAGCCATTTCTGCAAGATCGCCCGTGTACACACCAATATTGCCACCTAATAAAGCAGCAATTGACTCTCCACCACCATCAAAGGGGACATAACGCATTTTCTTCGGATCAGCGCCCACAGATTTAATCAATAAAGCCGCTTTCATCCAATCCTGAGAGCCAACTGAACCACCCGCACCGATGATGATACTCGCAGGATCAGCTTTTAGAGCCTCCATTAAGCTTTTCAAATCTTTATAGGGGCTATCAGCTTTGACAATCACCGCACCATAGTCGGTCCCTGCCGTAGCGACCCAACGTGCATCTTTTTCAGTCCACTCACCGTATTTGCCAGTCGCAATATTTAAAAGTGAACCACTCGAAAACGCGACCACAGCATTCGGATCATCCGTCCGTGTGGTATTGAATAAGTTATAAGCCACCGCCCCAATCCCACCGGGCATAAAGGTAACTTGCATCGGTGCCTCTAAAACTTTGGATTCCAACATACCGGTTTGAATAATCCGGCAAGTTAAATCGAAACCACCGCCGGGCTTAGCCGGAGCCACACATTCGGGCTTTTCAGGGGCAGCTGCAAAACTTAAAGTCGGTAGGGTGAAAATTGCAGCGGCTAGAGTGGCTGCTAAAAATAATGGTTTCATGTTTCTCCTCCAAAACATAGCTTGTTCAACTAAACGCATTTAGTGTAAAACCTAAAACTGTCATGGAGCTGTCATAGCGCTTAGCTTTTCTAGCTAAGCTTTGCTCAACTCCAGGTTGGATTATTAACTCTTATTGGGTTATTTAGCTACTTGCTTTTCTGAGGTCTTGCATGCGTCTATTGCTCGTTGAGGACACCGCTGATTTAGCAGAAGCCATTGTCGAGCGTCTCACGCAGGATGGGCACGCCGTCGATTGGCTCACTGATGGAGAACAAGCTCTTAAACTTTTAAGCTATCAAAACTATAGTTTGGTTATTCTTGACTTAGGCTTGCCTAAACTAGATGGTCTTTATGTCTTAAAAAGACTTAGAGCAGAAAATAATAGAAATAATAAAACTCCCGTTCTGATCCTCACTGCACGCTCAGGCATTGATGATCGCGTACAAGCCTTGGATATTGGTGCAGATGATTATTTAATTAAACCGATTGATTTACGAGAATTATCGGCTCGCTGTCGTGCTGTATTACGGCGTCACCACGGTGAGGCAACAAGTATTGTACATTATGGCAAGCTTCAATTTGACCGCTCGGCTTCACGGATGATCATTGGCAATGAGCTATTTGAACTGCCAAGACGCGAACTCTGTATCCTAGACCTACTTCTCACCCATCAAGGCCGAGCACTCAGCAAAAGCCAATTGGCTGACCAACTCTGCTCTTTTGCCGATCATGACGAATTACCCAGTGATAATGCAATCGAGCTTTATATCGGGCGCTTACGTAAAAAACTAACTGGTAGCGGTGTAATGATCAAAACCCTGCGCGGGATTGGCTATTTATTATATGTTGAGCAGTAAAGGTTCTTTACGTACCCGTTTATTTTTACTTTTTGGTTTAGCATTGTTGATCGGTGGTACGGTTCTACTGTTTGCGGCAAATACCTTTGCACAACGTTCAGCGGATCAACTCTATGATAAGCTCTTGGAAAGTGCAGCTCTTACAGCTATTGATAATCTCAGTGTGATTGAGCAGCAGCTACATTTTGATCTGCCTTATGCCTCTTTGGCAACCCTTGCACTCTCTGAAGATGATCGCGTGCTGTATAGCTTGATTGATAGCCAAGCACAGGTTCTCACTGGCTATCATTTCGTGCAACCGCAACTGCCGGAACAAATGCGGGAAAAACATCAGCAAGGCTTACCTTATTTTTTTAATCATCCTTATCAAGGGGAAATGTTTCGTTTTGTGGTCTTAGAGCGACGTTTACTCGAGTTGGGTATGCAGGACACAATCTATCTACAAATGGGGCAAAGTCGCTTGGCACGTGATCAATTAGCGGCGGATTTAACCTTTAAAGCCACTTTAGGGGTGGGTGGTTTGATTATCCTAGGCTGGCTATTTGTTTGGTTGACAGCGGGTTGGTCTTTACGCCCTTTATTGAAGATTGAACAAGAATTAGCGACTAAACAACCCACTGATTTAACAGCCTTGAGCACACAAGTTCCGATGGAGGCTGCCCATTTAGTGGAGGCGATTAACAAATTCATGGGGCGCTTACAGCGTAACCAAGACCGCAACCATGCGTTTATTGCGGAAGCGGCGCATCAACTACGTACCCCATTAGCTAGCCTGCAAGCCCAAGCTGAATTAGCGACTGAAGAACATGACATAATCAGCATCCAAAATCGAACCCAACGAATTTTGCGAAATGCCCGTGAAACCAATACTCGTATTAGCCAGCTCCTGAACTATGCCACCCTTGCCCATCGTGCAGATGTCTTATTACCTGAACCCATCATCCTAAGTGAAGCCGTCAGCCAAACCTTGGTTGATTTAGCACCGATTGCCCTTACTCAAGATGTGGAACTAAGTTTTGATAATCATATTGGCGAGACTTGTATCAGTGCAGACCTTGAAGCGATTAAAGAAATCCTCCGTAACCTTGTAGATAATGCCTTGAAATACGGCCAACCCGTCAGTGGCTCTGCGAGTATTAATGTCAGCCTTGAATTTACCGCTGATAAAGATTGGGTCATTTTACAAGTTCAAGATACGGGGCGGGGCTTAGCGCCTGAGCTATTAAGCCAAGTGACTCAACGGTTTGGACGGGGCGAATTAAACCAACAATCCGGCAGCGGCCTAGGTTTAGCCATTGTCGAACAGCTAGTCCACGGTATGCAGGGACGTTTGGAATTAGCAAATGCCGTAGAGTCGGGCTTAAGCGCACGAGTATTTTTAAAGATCAGCCTATGCCAACCCTAATTTTTTTATGCTTAACGGTCTTTTTACTCGTGCCCAGTGCCAGTGCTCAGGCAGCTTGGTATCCAGCTTTACAAACTGAACGGCAACAATTGCGCATCCACTCCGCCACGGATGAACAAGCCATGCGTCCGGCTCTACTCGATTTCCAACAATTGCATCCCGAGGTTAGCCTTGAATACCTCGACCTTGGAACACTCCCTCTCATGGAGCGTTTTTTAGTGGATGCCAAGCAGCAGCAAACAGCCGATCTACTCATTAGTTCGGCAATGGATTTGCAAATTAAGCTCATCAATGACGGGCATGCACTCAGCCATCAATCGGCAATTGCAGATGCCTTGCCCAGTTGGGCGCAATGGCGCAAACAAGCGTTTAGCTTTACCTATGAACCCATTGTTATGGTTTACAATAAACGCTTATTAGCAGTTGATAAAATTCCACAAAGTCGACTGGAGCTGATTCGCTTATTGCGGGATCAAAGTGATTATTTTCATGGCAAGGTGGGGACTTATGATATTGAGCGTAGTGGCTTAGGTTATTTACTAGCCAGTCAAGATGCTCAACAAGCCAGTACGTGGGGGCGACTCACTGAAAATTTCAGCCATTTAAACTTTAAGCGATATGCTAACACTCAAGAAATGCTAGATGCAGTACGCTCAGGTGAATTATTGCTAGCTTATAATGTATTAGGTTCTTATGCACAATCAGAAATCAATAAGCATCCAGATCTTGCGATTATCTTTCCGAGCGATTATACCCTCGTCGTATCACGGGTAGCGTTTATTTCTAAATACACACAAAACCCCGAATTAGCCCATCGGTTTATGGATTATTTACTGTCACAGCGCGGCCAACAGCTCTTAGCTGAACAAGCTCGCTTATACTCACTGCATCCTGATATTAGCGGTGAAGCCACTTATCAAGGCATCCAAAAATTAAGCCGAGAACGAGTCCCCTTAAAAGTGATAAAACTCAGCCCCGCTTTACTCACTTATCAAGATCAACTCAAAAAACGTAGCTTCCTCGAAGAATGGCAAAAACTTTTACCTCCGCCATCCCCCCCCAAACCTTAATACCTACCAACCGCCACGTGCCAACCATTGCTCCACCTGCGGAATACGATCATTTCCCCAAAAAGGCTCACCGTCAACCACCACAAAGGGCGAACCAAATACACCTTGATCTAAAGAAGCTTGCACGGCCTGTTTAAAGCGCTCCTTCACCGCATCGGTTTGGATCGCAGCCTCTAACGCTGCTGCATCAATCCCTTCGGCATTAGCCACGGCCTTAATAGTCGCCACTTGCAATAAATCGCGTCCTTCTGCAAAAGCTGCTCGATAAGCCGCCTTAGCAAAGCGCTTAGCGAGTGCAGGGTCTTGATCCTGTAACCAATAAAATGCCCGCCCTGCTGCTAAAGTCGCTCCCGGAAAAGTCGCAGGCATTACAAAGGGCACGCCTTCTAGACGGGCTGTACGCACAAAATCATGCGCCGCATACTCACCCACCAACGGAATTTCCAGCAAAGGTTTAGATCCCACTGCTTTAAACGCAGGGCCTAATAAAATCGCATGCCAACGTGCTTGATAGCCGTAACGCTCAGCAATTTCATCAATTTTGTAATGCGCTAAATAGCCATACGGCGAGTAAAAATCAAAATAAAAATCCAGAATTTTAGCCATTTAAGCCTCCATGATTTGGCGAGCAATCACCATGCGTTGAATATCACTCGTGCCTTCATAAATCTGTGCGACTCGCACATCCCGATAAATGCGCTCAACCGGAAAATCATTTAAATAGCCATAACCGCCCAAGGTTTGTATCGCATCGGAACAAACTTTTTCTGCCATTTCAGAGGCAAACAACTTGCCCATACAGGCTTCTTTCAAACAAGGCTGCCCCGCATCCCGCAGACTAGCTGCTTGGAGTACTAACAAACGAGCGGCTTCAATTTGCGTTGCCATATTCGCTAACCGAAAAGCCACCGCTTGATGCTCAATAATCGGTTTACCAAAACTAATCCGCTCTTGAGCATAGGCGAGTGCCGCTTCATAGGCAGCGCGTGCCATACCAATACATTGTGCAGCAATCCCAATCCGCCCCCCTTCGAGATTACTTAAAGCAATTTTGTAGCCTTCACCTTCTTTGCCAAGTAAATGGTTAGCAGGTAGGCGGCAATTATCAAAAAAGATAGAGGCCGTATCCGAGGCATGCTGCCCCATTTTCTTTTCAATACCCGTGACTTTGTAACCCGTATTATCCGTGGGTACTACAAAGGCGCTAATACCTTTTTTACCAGCCTCAGGATCAGTAACGGCAAAGACAATCGCTACTTGCGCATTTTGACCGGAAGTGATGAATTGCTTACTGCCATTAATGACATACTCATTACCTTCACGGATCGCTCGGGTTTTAAGAGCTGCCGCATCAGAACCTGCCTGTGGTTCGGTGAGACAAAAACAGCCAAGCAGATGACCAGAAGCGAGGGGCTTAAGATAAGTTTCTTTAAGATAGTCACTGCCATAATTCAAAATAGGACTGCACACTACCGAATTTTGTACGCTAATAATGGTAGAACTTGCCCCATCACCCGCCGCGATCTCTTCAATAGCAAGAGCCAGCGCCACATACCCGACATTCGAGCCACCCCACTCCTCAGGGACGACCATGCCATATAAACCCAAACCGCCCATATCCTTGAGCTGCTGTGCCGGAAAATGACTATCACGATCCCATTCGGCAGCATAGGGCGCGACCTTATCGCGGATATAATTACGCACCATCTCCCGAATCAATATTTGTTCTTCGGTCAATATCATTTGCAATCCCCTAGCGTTTCAACCCCTCCCTAACCCACTCCTTATCAAGAGAGGGAATCAAGAGGAACTTTAGTATCTTTTACTCCTCCCCTGACAAGGGGAGGTTGGGAGGGTTCTTCAAACCAACTCCACCGCTACCGCCGTTGCCTCTCCCCCACCAATACAGAGTGAAGCGATTCCGCGCTTTAAACCACGCTGTTTAAGAGCTGATAAGAGGGTCACTAAAATTCGCGCCCCTGATGCACCAATTGGATGCCCCAAAGCACAAGCCCCACCATGAACATTCACCTTATCGTGAGGAATATTCAGCTCCTTCATTGCTGCCATTGTAATCACGGCAAAGGCTTCATTGATCTCAAATAGATCAACGTCCTCAACTGTCCAGTGCAGTTGATCAAGGAGCTTTTGCATAGCGTAGACGGGTGCAGTGGTAAATAGCGCCGGTTTTTGCGCATAAGTGCTATGCCCTTTAATGACGGCTAGAGGTTTTAATCCACGTTTTTCAGCTTCGGATTGACGCATCAACACCAATGCCGCAGCACCATCTGAAATGGAGCTAGAATTAGCAGCGGTGACTGTACCGTCTTTGCGAAACGCAGGCTTTAAACTCGGGATTTTATCAATCGCGGCTTTATGTGGTTGCTCGTCGGTATCAATCAATACTTCGCCTTTACGTGCTTTCACGGTGACGGGCACAATTTCGGCTTTAAAAGCGCCTGTTTCAATCGCGGTTTTAGCTCGCGTCAACGAGGCAATCGCAAACTCATCTTGAGCCTTGCGAGTAAACCCAAACATATCGGCACATTCTTCGGCATAAGTCCCCATCAAACGCCCTTTATCATAGGCATCTTCCAGACCATCGAGGAACATATGATCTTTGACCTCACCATGCCCCATACGGAAGCCACCACGCGCTTTAGGCAATAAGTAAGGAGCATTGGTCATCGACTCCATACCACCGGCTATCATGACCTGATTCGTCCCTGCGACTAATAAATCATGCGCAAGCATCGTCGCCTTCATACCGGAGCCGCACATTTTGTTCACGGTGGTACAGCCTGCACTCAAGGGCAAATCAGCACCTAAGGCTGCTTGACGGGCTGGGGCTTGCCCTTGTCCCGCTGGAAGCACACAGCCCATCATAACTTCTTGCACAGCCTCAGCACTCAGACCCGCCCGCTCGACAGCACCTTTAATCGCTACCGCCCCTAATTCAGCCGCCGTCAAACTCGCAAAATCCCCTTGAAACCCACCCATCGGAGTGCGTACTGCACTCATAATGGCAATAAGATCACTCATTTCAGTACACTCTATTTGGTTTCATTAAACAATTCGCGCCCAATGAGCATACGGCGAATTTCTGAAGTACCTGCACCAATTTCATAGAGCTTGGCATCACGCAATAAGCGCCCTGCAGGATACTCATTCATATAGCCATTACCGCCTAAGATTTGAATCGCATCGAGTGCCATTTGTGTGGCTTTTTCCGCCGAATACAGAATCGCTCCAGCCGCATCTTTACGGGTTGTCTCGCCGCGATCACAAGCAGCACCGACCGCATACACATAGGATTTACAGGCATTCAAGGTTGTATACATATCCGCCATTTTGCCTTGAATCAGTTGAAATTCACCGATACTTTGCCCGAACTGTTTACGCTCATGAATATAAGGAATCACAAGATCCATACAGGCCTGCATAATCCCAAGCGGCCCACCGGATAATACGGCGCGTTCATAATCCAAACCGCTCATGAGAACAGCAGCACCGCGCCCGACCTGCCCAAGTACATTTTCCTCAGGTACTTCGACATCCTCGAAGACTAACTCCCCCGTATTCGAGCCACGCATGCCTAATTTATCGAGCTTTTGTGCGACTTTAAAACCAAAGGACTTTTCGACGATAAAAGTAGTCATCCCCTTAGAACCTGCTTGCGGATCAGTCTTGGCATAGACCACAATTACATCCGCATCAGGGCCATTGGTAATCCACATTTTTGTGCCATTAAGAATGTATTTGTCACCCTGTTTCTCAGCACGCATCCGCATACTCACCACATCCGAACCGGCATTCGGCTCAGACATAGCAAGTGCGCCAATATGTTCACCGCTAATCAGTTTGGGCAGGTATTTCTGCTTTTGTGCATCTGAACCATTACGATTAATTTGATTCACACAGAGATTGGAATGCGCACCATAACTCAAACCCACGGAAGCAGAGGCACGACTAATTTCTTCCATGGCCACGATATGCGCGAGATACCCCATCCCACTGCCGCCGTAAGCTTCCGGCACGGTAATACCTAATAAACCCATCTCCCCCAATTTTGGCCAAAGTTCATTGGGGAATTCATTAGAACGGTCAATTTCAGCCGCAAGGGGGGCGATTTCTTGGGCAGCAAAATCGTGGACTGCTTCACGCAGCAGATCAATCGTTGCACCCAAATTAAAATTCAAATTAGAACTCATGCTAGGCTCTCTCCTCAGTTCGCGGAATACTGGGATAGTAAATTACGTTTACGTAAACGTCAATAACTGCATGAATAGTGGTGAATGGGTTAGAAATGGGGGTAGAGGGGAAAATTCCGCTGTGGCTGTTTGGGTTTGTGTATTGAGTTACAAGCTTAGATCAACGATAAGTTGCAACAGCAACCAGTGCCGAACTATCTGCAATGACCCTCATGCGGCACCAAGTTGTTTGAAACGGATCACATCGGCTTCGATTTCATCCATATCCGTGTTGATGGTTTCGATAGGGTATTGCTTGCAGGCAGCAAGGAAAGTGTAAATATCCACATCTGCAAATTCGAGGCACTCGCAGCTTTTGCTGTTGTTAGTTCTGCTAATATCAAGCCATAAACCCGCGCAATTGTGGCGTATAATTCGGTATCAACTGGCTCATTGCGGTATTACCCAGATGCTTACTCAAAACCTCGGCGAAAATATCTCGAAAATCCACGCTATAGGCTAAATAGCGCTGCAAATATAATTTATCTTTGGCTAAGCCCGGCCAAGTTCCATAAATGCCGCCTTTTACACCGCCACCAACGGCAAACCAAGCCGAGGCATTGCCATGATCGGTGCCACCGCTGCCATTTTCCTCGGCGGTACGGCCAAATTCAGTCATGGTCAAAACCAAGACATTTTGCATATTAGCCCCTAAATCCGTGCAAAAAGCGCCAATCCCGTCCGCAAATAGTTTTAATAAATTCGCCTGTGGCCCCACAGCGCCGCCTTGACTGCTATGTGTATCCCATCCGCCTAAATCAAGGGTAGCCACTTCTAAGCCTACCCCTTGCTTAATTAATTGAGCGGTTTGTTGTAATTGATTACCAAACAAATTAGTCGGATAAACCGCCCCATTAGCGGGTCGATAGGCTTTAGGATCTATTTGGCGTGTTAGGTCTAAATCACGCAATAAAGTCTGACCAGTTTGCTTTAAGAGTTTAGCATAGGGATTAATGGCCTCTGGGTGTTGGGCATAGACGGTGTTTAGGCGTGAACTTAAGCGGACTTCCTCACTATCGCTGATACCTAAATCAAAATTCGCTAAATCCTTCAGCGATGAAACCACCACATTCCCCCGCAACGCTTGCGCAAGTTCATTGCCAATGCCTACACCGCGCATACCACTACTGTTCAATGAACTCGCTAAATGACGATTCAACCAACCCTCCGCATCACTTCGTATTGCGCCACTTTCAATAAACTGCTGACTATCAAAATGCGATAAGGAAGCTTGTGGATAATGCACAGCCGGAAAAACCGCTACTTGCTGTTGCTGATAAAGTCGATGCAAACTTTGCATCGCTGGGTGTAAGCCAAAATAGCCATTTAAATCCAAAGCTCCATTGGTTTGCCCCGCTGGAGCAATAGCAATCACAGGGCGTAAACGGTAGTAATCGGCCTCTGCATACGGCACGACGACATTCAAACCATCACAGCCCCCGCGTTGAAAAATCACCACTAAGGTTTTAGGGGCAGCAGCAGCTTGTGCGCTCTTGAAGCGCAAAGAATCATCTAATAACCAAGCACTACCGGCAAAAGAAGAGGAGAGCATGAGTTTAAGAAAATCACGTCGTTGCATGGTCTTTATCCTTATTATTGGTAGTTACATGCTGGATAGCTGAGTAGCGTCGCTAACATCGCTTTGAGCCGTGTATTCGCATTAGCAGCCTCTAAATCAAAGGGGCTATCTGCATTTAAAATATCAAACGCTGTTTGCCATTCCACCGTGCTGTAATGATTATTCATTAAAAGATCAAAGCTTTCTGCCAAAATACTTTCTGGGGTCAAAGCGCCTTGACTACGGAAAAATGCTGCTGGATCAAGCTGAATGCCCACAATATTGCCCGCCACTAAACGATTCACAAAGCGAATACGCTCCTGTAATAAGCCAGTGCTGATCCAATCATCTCCAGTTTCTGACCAGCCAGTTGGTACTGGATTTCGGTAGAGATTTAAGCCCATACGTTTGGTTTCCTCAACCAAGCCTTTGGTACTGGCTTGGCTTGCAAATGCCCGCACAGCCGCTACTCCAAACTCTAAGGGTGTACGGAATTTGCTATTAAAATTTACATCGGCATTAAATTCGGGTGAGGTCAGTAGTGTTCTTAATACTTGAGCCATTTGATCTGCTTGGCTTGAAGTATTCAGAAAAGTTGCCACACAGCGTTGGAGCAAAGCATCCACAGGTTTATCACTGACAAACACCGTGATTAATTTAGAGCAAATAAATTTTGCCGTGGCGGGATGACGGGCTAAGAAAGCTAAAGCCTGTTCCCCCTCTTCGACTCCACCGCCTTTAATGGCTTGCCCCCAAAAGACTTTATCCGCTGCATTATGCTGTTCAGGATTAAAATAGAAGGCATCATATTTCACTTGCCAGCCGGTAAAAATCTCCGCTAAAGCCTCGACTTCGCGTTGTGCATACCCTCCATTAACACCGACGGTATGCAGCTCTAAAACTTCACGGGCATAATTTTCATTCGCATTGGCTTTTACATTGGAGGTATTGTCTAAATACAATAACATGGCAGGGCTTTGAGCACTGCTAAGCAATAAATTATAGAAATTGCCCAAAGCATTCGCACGGAACACATCATTTTCCACCACTTCATACAGGAGCTTATTGCCTGTTTTATCCAAATTGGTATTGAAATGATTATCCCAGAACCAAGTCATCACCTCCTGCAACTGCCGTGGGCTATGCACCATCTGGAATAAGGTATAAGCCTGTAAGTCTTCCGGTGTCACCAGCGGTAAATTAGCGACGGCACTGTCAAAAGCAGGGGCTTGAATTTGGGTAGGTTTTAATTGTGCCTCTAAGAAAGCATCAGCACCCACACGCCTTACCTCCGCCAATAAGCTAGGTGATGCACCAAAGCTAATCCGATTAACTAATTGGCGAGTTTCCGCCGCTGCACCCATCACTTTCAAATTGAGCGTTTGCGTAGCCACTTTCCCGCTGAGATCTGTTGCTGTCAGCGTCAGTTTGAGTGTTTGCCCTACACTTAATTGACCATTTGGCATCACCCAAGCCCAATCGCCTTGGCTACTAATACTTAAAGACTGCGATCCTAAATGGGGCATTCCTTCAACCTGCCCACTTAAGCTCGCAATGCCTGTATCATCACTCACCGTACCTTTGAGAATAAAGCCTGTTTTAACTACCTCATCGCCTTCATGATGTGAACTGATTTGTATAATTGGTAAGGCTTGATCAGCAATGACTTTAAATAATGCCGTGCGCTCAGTACGATTCCCTGCATTATCCCAAGCCACCACGCTGATCTTGGCCTCTTTACCAGCAGCTAAGAGATTGCCACTGACTTTTGCTGACCAATCGCCCGTGAGTGGATTCAATACAGTGGCTAAAGCTTGCGTTGTAGTATCCACGCTGATATTCGCAGCGATCTCACGCACAGCCCAGTTATCTAAAGCAGTTCCAGTGAGTGTAAAGCCCGTGATACCAACCTCAGTTTGCTTCGGTGTCAGGATCTCCACACGCGGTAATTCTAAATCTAAGCGACTGCCTTCTGCATCGAGACGAATCCCAAAATCGACCGCCCCCGTGCTGGTTACGAGGCGACTATAATAATTGCGGCCTTGTTTGAATGGGTCTTGGGCAACAAAGACATGGCGCTCACCAGAAGCTAAGGACTCTAAATCAAATTGCACTTGCCCTGCGGTATCAGTTTTCCCTGATTTGACCCACCACAGACGATGACTCGCATCCAGACGATACGCATTTAAAGTAATCGCGGCCAACGGTGTACCCGTGGCACGATTGCTCAAGCTTACTGGAATACTGCCAACGGGAAATTTCAGCGCAAACTCACCCGCCGCAAAACTCGCACTCTCCACCCGCCCGCCGTTATACGGGGTGGCCACTAATAAAAATCGATTACCTGCAACCGAGAAAGCCTCCGAATCTAGTTTTGCCAGCCCTTGTGTATTGGTATTTGCACTCGTTGTCCAACCTTTCCAACGGTTAATCCCATCTGCATCTAACTTATACGCCGTGATACTCACATTAGGAACAGCAACCCCGCTAAGCGCATTGAGCATCTGCACCTCTAATAAGCGTGTCCCAACTAAGAAGGTATAGGATCCTTTAGCCTGAAAGGTTTGGCTCTCACGAGAGCGCCCCGTGACTGGGCTGATGGCATTCAGCCGATATTGCTTACCTTGCTCTAAATTAGGCAGATCAATCTGTAATAGCCCTTTGCTATCCGTAGTCGCTTTGCCCACCCAAATTGAACGACCATCCGCAAGTTGCTCTCGAATATGCACCTCTAAATTAGGTAGCACCGCCTGACTAGCCACCGTACCATCGCGCACATTCACAACGACCGAACCGAGTAAAAAGTCAACTGCACCACTTTGAGTATAAGCAGGGCTGGTAGCCGTAAATTGGTTATACACACTGGCCTGTAAGCGAATAGTCGCGGCCTCAGTATTCAGCTCAGCTAAATCGAAACTCACCTTGCCATTTGCATCCGTCTTTTGCTGCCCTCGCCATTGCCGTGTACCATCAGCCAGCATTCGCCAAGCCACTACCTCTACACCCGCGAATACTTGTTGCGAATAAGCATCCTTTAAGGTCGCCACCAAAGGTTTAGACCCCACCACAAATACTGAATCTCCGGTCGCTTTCAGGATCGGACTCGTTTTATAGGTCTTGGTGAGCGGGCTTAAAGCTTGTAAATAAAATTGCCGCCCTTGTTCTAGTGCGGGTAAGTCTAGGCGTAATAAGCCATTACTATCCGTCTTTGTCGTTGCCACCCATTGATCCGTGCCATTCGCCAGCTTTTCCCGTACATAAACCGTGTGATTGGCTAAGACTGGTTGATTCACTAAACTGCCATCAACCACTTTGATACGACTGCTACCTAAGCTCCAACTCTCATTACCTGCTTGCGTAATCAACCTAGAGCGGGCGGTAAACTGATTATAAGCACTAGCACGCAATTCAATTTTACCCCCTGCACTCAGTTCGGGTAGGTCTAGGGTGATTTCTCCACGACTATCTGTTGTAGCACTCGTTCGCCATTGATAAGCACCCGTTGTTAATAGCTGATAGGCCGTTACATTGATACCCGTCAGACTCGCCTGAGTGAAGGCATCACTGAGTTTAACCCGCAGGGGTAGTGAACCTAATTTAAAGGTGAAGGACTCACCCTTTTGGAGGGGAGCACTGCTGCGATATTTATTAAAAACTTTATCTTGTGCCAGTAAAATATACTGCTTACCTGCTAATAAATTTAAACGCAGTACCCCTTGAGCATCCGTCATTCCGCGATTGAACCAAACTGAACGACCATCAGCGAGTAATTCTCTGATTTGAATCGTGGTCGAGGCTAAAGCGGGCAAATTGGCTTGAGTGGCATCGAGCAATTGAATACGAGTTTCACCCAGCGCGAATTCTGTCTCACCGGCTGTTGTAATCCATTCACTGATAGCACGCGTATTATTCAAAGCCGTCGCCGAAAGCTGCACTGGCAAACCTTGCGACAACTGCGGAATATCAAACGCAAGCTTGCCATTCGCATCCGTGGTTTTTTGGGCAGCCCAGACTAGTTTCCCATCCTGCTGATAATGAGCTGTCACCGCCAGATTAGCGAGGCTAGTACCTGTTAAAGCATCCTTGACCGTAAGCTTCAATAAAGGAGAACCCACGCGGAATAAGAAGCTAGCTGTCGTGCTTAAGGTCGTACTCATACGATAGCGATTATCAAATGGGCTGAGCGCATAAAGCTGATAGTTCCGCCCTGCGCCTAAGCCGTCTAAGGCTAAACTCACCTGACCATTTGCATCCGTTTTTACCGCAGTTCGCCATAGGGACGAACCATCAGCCATCAATTCACGAACCTGCAAGCTGGTGTTGGCTAATGGCTGATCCTTAGCAGTGCCATCGACCACCGTCACCTGTACATTAGGGCTTAGACTCAGCACCGCTTGGCTAGCTAAGGGCAAGAAGTACAACAGTAAACAGCCTAGCCATAAGAAAAATTGACTTAAGCAACGTGATAACAGGCAATGGGGGTTTGACATGGCGCTGGCTCTTGTTATTAATCCTTGTAATGCGCTCAAACTTAAGAGAGCTTAGCGCTCGATCTTAGTTGGCTCTAATTCAGCTATTTGCTTAGTCTCTAAGTTCACTCGCGCGGCCTGCTGACACTCAGACTCTGCTTGTAACAAATTACTTTCTAGCTGACTCAACTGTTGGTCTTTCTGGCTAAGTTGTTGTTCGAGCTGTTGAATTTGCTCATTCACCCCATCAAGGCTGATTTGCTGCTGAGCATAATGCTGTTGCTCTTTATTTAAAGCCTGAAGCTGCTCAGTTTTGCGACTCAACTCAGCTTGAGATTGCACTAAACTGGCTTCTGTCGCTTGTAAGCGTTGTTGGAGGCTCGCCAATTCAGTTTGTATCGCCTGAAAATCAGGCATTGCGGGAGCAGCATTTCCACTAGGATTAGTAGAGCTGTCCATCGAGGTATGCGTCGCTAGCTCAACGATCGGTATAGGAGGGCTAAGATCAGGCTTTTGTGCTACCTTTGTATCTTCACTCTGACAAGCAGTGAGTGCACTCAGGCTCAGCCCAACGACGAAATAAGCTAATGGGATCATGGGTTGTGGCTCTTATAAAGATTGTTTTTATAAAAATTACTAATAGCTTAACACGCAAGACCCAAAAAACAACGACCGATCAGCGGAAAGCTGGCTAGCTTAACCAAGCCAAGCGGTGCTGAACAACTGACAAACTACCTTAACATGAGGATTGAGCATGTCCACCCAAGAAGAAACCAGCACACCCTCAGAACTCCCGATTAAACGCCCACCCTTGCGCTTTAATGAGACTCAAACCATTCTGCAAGCGCTCGGTGAGCATTTAGAAGGTGATCTGATTACCTATTGGAATAATCCCCGTGGTACGGTTTGCCATAGTGATGTGATTGCTTTGTATCATTTACTCAGTGCACATGGCGGCGGCAAGCGGGTGAATATTTTCATTAAATCAGATGGAGGCAATGGTCAAGCCTCGTTGCGAATGGTCAGCTTATTACGTGAATATTATGAGCAAGTTGTCGCCTTAGTCCCCCTTGAATGTGCCAGTGCGGCCACCATGCTTGCGCTCGGTGCGGATGAAATTCACATGGGGCCAATGGCTTATTTAACTTCAGTGGATACCTCGTTGACCCATGATTTATCACCGATTGATCGGGATAATGATCGGGTGAGCGTGAGCTTAGACGAATTAAAGCGTGTGATTCACTTATGGCAAGCGCAGAAAGATAATGAATCGTCCAACCCTTATAAATCCTTATTCGAATATGTACATCCTTTAGTGATTGGAGCGGTGGATCGAGCAGAATCTTTATCTATGATGCTCTGCGAGCAAATTCTGAGTTATCACTGCAAAAATGAAAGTCAAATTAAGCAAATCGCCAGTGCTTTAAACTCCGCTTACCCCAGCCATTCTTATCCTATCTTGAAAAAAGAAGCACGGCGGGTGGGTTTAAATATTATCGATATGGATAATAAGGTACTGAATCTATTATTAGAGCTGCATCAACTCTATAGCGATATGGGACGTAAATGCACCACTGACTTCGATGAAATTCGCTCGCATACCAATGAAATCGTGAATATTTGGGAATCAACCGGGCGGATGGTCTTTTATGAAATTGATAAAGATTGGTTCTATCGTGAAGAAGAGCGGCGCTGGATTACCATGAATGATAATGGCGGCTGGCGGAAAATGAGTATTCGTGATGGTGCATTGGTGAAAGAAGAGATGCCACTGGCTTAATCCGTTTAAGGCAGTGGATAAAACCGCCGCACCGCATACGCAAAGCTCCGACCTAAACCGATGCTGCCGAGCGTATCATAATGAATTTGGTCGGCAGCTTTGGATAAAGCATCGGTATTAACCCAAACGGTGCGTGGCATTTGGGTAGTCACGACCTCTTGCGCTTTCCGTAGTACCTCCACAGCTGGATGCTGTGGTTTAGGCGGATTAATCCGCCCTAAAATAAAAGCAGCATTGGGGCTAGCATATTCGCGGCGCAAATCGGTAATCAATGCTTTTAGATTACCCAGATAAGCATCGGCGGCTAGCGGATAACGCGCATCGCGCTCACCTTGCATCCAAATAAAGGCATTGACGGTATTGCCCTGAGTTAAGACTTGGCTCACCGTGATTTGCTGTTTGAGCAAGGCATATAGACTTGATTGGATCGTACTTTCGGTCATCCGAAACGATAAACGTGGATTCCAGAGCCGCGCCCAATCATAAATTGAGGTGCCGCCGACTGCTAATTTCAGAATACGAATTTTCCGCCCTGCATACCAAGCAGCTAGATATTTAGCAAAAGACACCTCAGGGCCAATCCGCCCACCGGTTTGCTGATTGAACTCCATTTTGCGGCCATGCTGGTGAAATTCAACTTGTACTGGTTTTATTTTCAGCCAATCGGGTAGCTCACTAAATAAACTCTCTGTCCAACCCACCATATTGGACTGACCTATAAGAATAAATACCAAATCCTGTGGCATGAGCGTATCCAAAAGGGGGGTTGAGGCAATTACATTAAATTACATTAAAAGCGCAAAGCACACTCAATAAGCGCTCTCAAATCGGCGCTCTCATTTGAATATAGTTAGGATAACGCTAGATTTTGCGCAGTTCCGACTAACGGAAGCGAATCAGGGTCAAGCCTTGTTGAGTATGGGCTAGATAGGCTGTTTTCTGATCCGCACTAACAGCGACGCCTTGTACGGCAGGGCGAGTTTGAATAGTTTGCTGAATATGCGGCTCTAACGGACGGCTCAAGTCCACGACGACTAAACCATTGAATAAATCAGTGACCAAAGCCGTTTTTCCATCTTGGCTTAAAACCACTGCAAAGGCATTGCGCATCGGTAA
Organism: Pseudomonadota bacterium; assembly: GCA_046051185.1. Taxonomy (GTDB): domain Bacteria; phylum Pseudomonadota; class Gammaproteobacteria; order Thiotrichales; family Thiotrichaceae; genus Thiolinea. The sequence goes on from JBJOOT010000003.1 coordinate 32,084, forward strand.
TTGGGTCGATTGAACAGGAGCTGAGTTTTGCAAAGCATGCACACTCAAGCCGCCTTCATTATTTGCAGAAAATAGCCAGCGCCCATCTTTGGATACCACCAAGCGCTGTGGATGTCCGGCAGGATTAAAATGACCTTGATGCACAGGGGCTTGCGGCTGGCTGACATCGACAATCTGAATCCCATCCGCTTGATCAGCGATATATAAAGTTTGCCCGTTGCCATTCAGCGCTACGCCTGCACTCGCGGCAGAACTGGGAATGACGGCTAGTTGGCGTGGTTTAGTCGGCTGACTCACATCCACTACCACCACTCCATTGGTATTATCGGCGACAAAAGCCGTGCGTCCATCAGGCGTCAGCGCAAGATCAAAGGCATAAGACGAGGTATCTAATTTTCCAAGTAGCTTTAATGCGCTCGCTTGGCTCAGATCAACAATCGCTAAGCCCCCTGCCCCATTGGCAATAAACGCTAGTTTACCTCGGACAATAATCGACTCTACTTGCTGCAACGCACTGAGTTTACTGATCAAGACGGGCTGCTCGGCTGAACGCAAATCCATGATCAATAAACCTTGTTGGGCGACCCCCACTAAAAGATAACGCTGATCAGGAGTGACGGCGACTGTATTTGCAGAACCTTGGGTGGATAGATTCGCAATCACTGAACCGGAGCGAAAAGCAGCCTGAGCCAGATTCAAACTACTAAGCATTAACAGCCAAACTAAGTAGAAAATAGAAAAATGAACACGGGAAAGTTTCATGAGTTCATCCTTGAATGTGGGTAAATTAATGGACTGGTCTTGAAAGCATAGACCGAATTTGGGTAGTTAAGTGCGTTTGTCTAAATAAAAACCATGTAAATTACGGATTATACTGTATGATTTGCAGGATGATAGCACGTAAACTATACCCTATTCTGATCAACTACTTACATCAGTTTCCTGCTGTAGAGGAAGGAAACTAAAAGCTTGGACTTGATTGGGCTTGAACTTCACTCTCCAATTTTTCCAAACGCCACTTAGCCAATTCACCATTGTCCACCCGCTCGTAAATGTCCTCGACTTGAAGGGTAGTAGCGATTGATTCAAGCGTGATCGTTTCCCCCAAATAATAATAAGAAGGCTGCCAGCCCGTACTGCGGCGATATACAGTAACCTCTGCAATCTCCTGCTCGACGAGCACATACTCCAACAAGCTCGGTAGGGCGATATACTCCAAGCGCTTGTCGGTTTTATCCGTACGGCGCGTACTTTCGGAAATCACTTCCACCACTAAAATTGGGCGCTCCCGTACATAATCATCTTGCGAAGGATCATCATTGCAAACAACCACGACATCGGGATAACGGAAACGATCATGGGAGGTTTTGATGAGCAGGTCACTAGCAACAGGAAAACAAGGTTGGCCTCGTAAACTCACCCAAAGTAGAGCAGATAAGTTAGTAGTAATAATATTGTGATTAATCTTGGCTCCGGCCATCGCATAGACTTGCCCAGCCACATACTCATATCTTTGAGTACTCACCCGCTCACCCGCGAGATAATCTTGAACGCTAAGATAATCCTCTTGCCGTGCTAGCATGGTTTATCCTCTAATTAGGCTGCAGAACATGCTTTCATCTTAGCATATTTCCACAAACAGATACTTCACAGCTAGTAAAGAGGAGAGTTACAAGTAGTAAAGCTTAGTTTGAGGGCTAAACTGCCTTGAGTTTGTAGCATTTATTTGCGCCAAAAAGCCGGTGAGAATAACACTAAAATCGTAAACAACTCCAAACGCCCCATGAGCATAGCGAAGGATAGCCACCATTTAGTAAAATCATCTAAACCCGCAAAATTACTTGAAACTGTCCCCAAACCCACTCCCATATTGTTTAGAGTGGCTGCCACTGCAGAAAATGCCGTCACCTGATCATGACCCGCTGCCATCATGCCCAACATAAAAATAGTGAATACGGCCACATACATAGCAAAAAACCCCCAAACTGCACGAGTCACACCTTCTGGCACTGGCTCACCATTCACTTTAATATGCGTATGGGCGCGGGGATGGGTTAGAATATTAACTTCGCGCCAACCTTGTTTCATTAATAATAAGAAACGAATGACTTTTAGACCGCCACCCGTTGAACCGGCACAACCACCGACAAAGCTAACAAACATTAATAAAACGGGTAATAAGGTTGGCCACACCGAAAAATCCGTCGTCAGTAAGCCAGTCGAGGTCATAACGGATGCAACTTGAAAGCTTGCATAGCGAACCGTGGTTAATAAATCAGGATAATATTCATTTTTAATTAAAACAAGCACACAGATTAAAAATACTGCTAACATAATAAATATATAAACCTTAAACTCGGAATCACTCCAATAAAATTTTAAGGATTTATTATTCATAACAGTAAAATGCAAAATAAAATTCACTCCACCCATGATCATTAAAAAAGTAGCCGAATATTCCAAAAATGGACTATTAAAATAACTAAAGCTAGAGTCGTGAGTTGAAAAGCCACCTGTAGAAATAGCTGAAAATGAATGGCAAATTGCATCAAACCAAGTCATACCGCCTGCTAAAAATAGAGCGATACCTAGCAAGGTAAAAATTAAGTAGACATACCATAATAACCGAGCCGTTTCAGTAATACGTGGAGTTAGCTTAGAATCCTTGACAGGCCCTGGCGCTTCAGCTTTATATAATTGCATTCCGCCAATGCCTAACATTGGTAAAATAGCGACCGCCAAAACGATTATTCCCATCCCCCCCAACCAATGTAACTCTAAACGATAGAAATTGATTGAGCGTGGCAAGGAGTCAATCCCAGTGATCACACTAGCCCCTGTCGTAGTGAAACCAGATACTGTTTCAAAAAAGGCACTGGCTAAATTAATTTCAAAGCTAGTTGATAAAGATAAAGGAATTGTAGCAGCAACACTTAAGCCAACCCAAAATAAGACAGCGATTAAATAACCATCTCTTAGACGTAATTCATTTTTACAATTTTTAAAGGGCAGCCATAATAAAAAACCAACTACTAAAACAATGCCGAAGCCCCACCAGAAATTAGCCAACTCAGGATCACCCATCAGCTTACCAATAGCAATAGGTGGCAGCATCGTTAAACTAAACAGCATCAAAAAAATTCCGAGAATTCGGAAAATAACGCCATACTGCATAATTAAAAGAAATGAATACCAACCTGGAAAAGTTTTTCCACGGCTGGAATATAACGTTTATCAGTTAAAAACATAATGACATGATCATCCGGCTCAATCAGCACATCATCACCCTCATTCATTATGATGACTTCCTCATCGCGCACTAAAGCGCCAATAATCGTTGAAGGTGGCAATTTGACTTCGCTCACTCGCCGCCCGACGACTCGTGAAGTTTTCTTATCACCATGAGCAATCACCTCAATCGCCTCTGCTGCTCCCCGCCGTAGCGAATGCACCGCGACAATATCACCCCGTCGGATATGCGTCAGCAAGGCACCAATCGTAATCTGATGCGGAGAAATCGCAAGGTCGATACTACTTTCGACTAAAGCCGTATAGCTCATGCGATTAATTAAACTCATCACTCGGCGAGCGCCTAAGCGTTTGGCTAACATGGAAGATAGAATATTAGCCTCATCATCATTCGTGACAGCAATAAAAACATCAATATTTTCGATGCTCTCTTCAATCAAGAGATTTTCGTCGGCCGCATCTCCTTCTAAAACCAACGTTTTATCCAAGCGCTCGGCGAGTTTAGAAGCACGCTCGGGATTTCTTTCAATGATTTTAACTTGATAGCGGGCATCTTCTAACTGCCTCGCCAAACGATTGCCAATATTCCCCCCCCCCGCGATCATAATGCGCTTATAAGGTTTATCCAGACGGCGTACTTCGCTGATTAAAGCGCGAATATGCTTAGGGTGAGCAATGAAGAAAACCTCATCATCCACCTCAACGACCGTTTCATGATTGATCGGTACTGGCTTATCATGCCGAAACAGTGCCACTACCCGCGCCTTCACACCGGGCATATGATCATACATTTCATTCAAACGATGCCCGATCAAAGCCCCACCAGCGACTGCACTCACCCCCACCAATTGTACTTTGCCACCGGCAAAATTGAGAACCTGTGAAGCACCAGGATGAGAAATTAAACGGAAAATATATTCAGTCACTAACTGCTCAGGACTGATCAAGACATCAATCGGTAAGGCTTCGGAAGAAAATAGGCGGGGATGATCTAGATAATGTGAAGAGCGAATACGGGCAATTTTAGTAGGTGTTCGATACAGGGTAAACGCCACATAACAAGCGATCATATTAATTTCATCGCTATTCGTGACAGCAATTACCATATCGGCATCTTCAATGCCGGCTCGTTCTAAAACTCGAGGATAAGAAGCTTGACCGATTTCAACACGGACATCCAGCTTTTCACGTAGATTACGCAATGCCGAAGCATCCGTGTCAACGATCGTAATATCATTGTCTTCATGCGCTAGTGCTTCCGCTACTGAGCGCCCCACTTGTCCTGCGCCAAGAATCATGATTTTCATGGCGAGGATTATAGATGTTAATTAACGATCAACGCCCATATTTTTTTGGGTCAACCCCTAAAGAACGCATTTTGCGGTATAAATGAGTCCGCTCCATTTTTACCTGATCCGCTAATTTGCTCACATTTCCATCCACTTGTTTCAGTTGATAGATTAAATAGTCATGCTCAAATTGCTCACGGGCTTGACGCAAAGGCAGATCATATAAACTTTCAGGCATTTGCCCAAGTTCACTACTAAACACCGGCACAGTCGCACCCACGGCCTCTTCTGCTTCATCTAAGCTTATGTCAACTTCCGTGCCTAAAATCAGTAAACGATGGACAAGATTCCGTAATTCCAGAATATTCCCTGCCCAACGATGATTACGTAAAAAATTCTGGGCAGGTAAAGTAAAATGCCGATACGGCAAACCATCTTGTGCTGTCAGTTGATTGACATAGTAATTCAGTAACTCCGGCACATCTTCGGCATGCTCACGTAAGGGAGGGACTTGCAAAGGTAAAACATTCAGTAGGTAGTACAACTCTTCATTAAAATCACCGGCTTGAATATCATCCTGTAGATCATGCGTGGCTGATACAATCAGCTGTACATCAAAATCAATCGGGTCAGTGCCGCCGAGGCGAGTGAAGCTTTTAGTTTGCAAAGCCGCTAATAGGCGCTTTTGACTTTCAGTATCTAATTCAGAGATTTCTGCTAAATACAAACAACCACTCATGGCATCATCTATAAAACCATAAGTAATCTTCCCATCCAATTCTGAACCAAATAGCTTTTGTTCAACCGTCCCCAATTCAAGCATGGGTAGCACGACTTTTACAAAAGGACGCTCCCGCCGCACACTATGCGCATGAATATAACGCGCTACGGCCTCTTTGCCGACACCATGCTCTCCATAAATCAAGACCGTAGAATCATGCTGTGCCATTTTCCCTGCTTGTTCACGCAGCTGTTGCATGGCCTTGCTTGTACCGACTATTTCATGGGAAAACACCATTTGCCGCCGCAAACCTTGGTTCTCTTGTTCTAACTGGCTAGCCCTTAAGGCATTTTCAATTGTAAGTAGCAGCTTTGCTAGGGATAAAGGCTTTTCAATAAAATCATAAGCCCCTAATTTAGTAGCCTCCACCGCCGTTTCTATCGTGCCATGACCCGACATCATAATCACAGGCCCCGATAGACTATTCGTGGAGCGCCATTCTTTGAGTAAAGAAATACCATCTAGCCCCGGCATCCAAATATCCAAGAGCACTAGATTAGGCTTGCGTTGCCGATAGATTTCCCGAGCGCGTTCTGCATTCTCGGCCACTTCAACACGATAGCCTTCATCTTCGAGAATCTCACTAATCAGTTGGCGAATATCCGGTTCATCATCCACGACTAAAATCAGTTGTGCAGTCATTGCTGACCCTCCTTTAATGACTTGTTTCCGTTGAATCTCGAGCATCCTGCTCACTACTTAGCGGAAAGGTTATTGTAATAATAGCGCCATTTGGCTCAGCGTTGCGTGCTGCTAAGCTACCGTTATGCTCTTCCACGATTTTTTTTACAATGGCCAACCCCAAACCCGTTCCTTTATGTTTAGTTGTCACATAAGGCTCAAATAAATGCGGCAAAATTTCATTCGGAATCCCAGGGCCATTATCCTGCAAACATAACACTACTTGCTGAGTCTCTGGCTGTTCATCCACCCAAGTACGAATTAAAATTTGCCCATCCTCACGTCCATCCCCAATCGCTTCTAAGGCATTTTTGACTAAATTGACCAGTAATTGCCGAATCCGATGGGGATCTAGCTCTAATAAAGGTAAGGGTTGCTCCTCTAAGATAACGCGCACTTTCTGTGGATTATCTATATATAACTCAGTCACTTCACGCACAATCTGATTCAAATGAGTCGCTTGCGTCACCACAGCAGGCGCTTTAGCATATTCACTAAAAGCATTCACCATTGCCTTTAAGGTATCGACTTGCTGGATAATCGTGCGTGTCATCCGATTTAAGAAATCTGCGGCTTCTGCATCCAAGGATTTCCCTAATTTACGCGACAAACGCTCAGCGGATAATTGAATCGGTGTGAGTGGATTTTTAATTTCATGTGCTAATCGCCGTGCGACCTCACCCCAAGCGGCATCATGCTCAGCCTGTACAACATCCGTCACATCCTCAAATACCAGCACATAACCTTTTTGCTGCATTGAATCATACGGCAAACCTGCCCCTCGACAGACCAAGACCCGCCGCCCACGCTCAGACGGTAGATTAATTTCTGCTTGCCAATCGGCTTGTGGTTGATCTAACCAAGGTTTTAGTGCTTGTAGAAAAGGTTGCAAACCCTCTTGCGAGAAAGTTTCACTGAGATGTTGACCGATATAATGATGTAAGGGATGACCTAAAATCAAACTCGCCGCACTATTTACCCGCCGAATCACCTGCTCATCATCTAAAGTAACGACCCCAGACGATAAATGCTCTAAGACCACAAATAAATAATCATGCTCTTGTTGTAATTGCCGTCGTGCTTGCTCCCGCTCTTGTTGAACACTGGATAAGCGCTTGGTCATGGTATTAAAAGAACGAGCGAGTAAACTAAAATCATCTCGATCTGAAACAGGTAATTTCTTTTGTAAATCCCCAGAGGCAACTGCCAAAGTACCCTCAACCAAATCACGTACTGGTTTAGTCAAACGTCGAGAAAAAATAAAGGCTGCCCACAAAGAAAATAAAATCGTCAAAACTGAAATAACTAATAATGCTAAGCGAAAAGTATTCTTTAAACCTTCTTGATTAAAACTAATCGTCCGATACTCTTCTTGAGCAGAAGAAACACTAGAGGCTAAACTCGTTTCACGCGCAGAAAACGGAAACATCGCAGTTAAAATACCCTTTCGATTATCCGACCCATAACGTACTTTGATCGCAACTCGAATAAATAAAGTGCCCTCTTCCCCCGTTGGTTCTAAATGCGAATAACTATCACGGCGGTTCATGGTACGAATTAAATCACCAATTGGAAATAAAGGGATTAATTTCGCAACTTCATCTACGCTAGTGACTAAAATCCGCTGATCATCGCTGATTAAAATCGCTTCTTGTGCACCGTGTAAGGCACGCCAATTATCCATTAAGGCTGAAACTTCTAACCGGCCTTTACCTCTGATTTGAGACGCTAACCGTGATAAATCTTGTAAATGAGCGCTACTTCGAATCGACAAGGATAAATGCGATAACTCCACCGCATCATCTAAAGCCCGCGCAATCCGCACATCTAATTGCTGCCCGACATTCTTACCAATAAAATTCATCGAGAAATAAACCACCACCACGACGGGCAACATCGTGAGAATCAAAAAACCTACCATCAAGCGTAAAGTAAAGCGCGAACCTGCTTGACGGGTATGCCATTGATAAATAGCTCGTACCAAATTCGTCAGGATCGCCATCCCTAGCACTAATAAAATAAAACCATTTAGATAAACAAGCGCTTTGCCATAAGTACGAAAAAACTCAGCATCGCGGGTGGCTAGATGTAATAAACTTAAAGAGATAATCAAGAGCACAGCCACAATGGCTGTGGGTAACCAACGTAATAAACTGGCTTTTAGGGTGTTAGTGCCCACAATACGCCTTGACTGACTAATGTATGATCCTCAGAAAACAGGCTAGATAAACCCAAGGGTAAACTATCCGGCTCTTTAGGTGCTAGCGTGGCCTCCATATATAAAGAGGTATCATTTTTATAGGCATTGGCAGGCAATGGTGGCAGTTTATAATTTTCTAAAGCCCCCAAATGACTTAGTGCAGAAGCTAAATTTGCAAAATTCCAATGCTCACCCGTATCTTTACGCATGACCTGATAATGACGACTCAGCGAATGATATTTTAATTCAGAAACAATGCTGGCAAATTTCTCACTTTTATTAAACCACCAATCACTGTGCCATACTAAACTAAAGCGAACCTCATGCTTTAAAGTACCACCATTCAGTAAACTATCACGCAAATAGTCTGTGAGTTGATAATCTAAATGCAAAGTAGCCGTTAACGGCTTATTTTGCCCTTGATTATACAATGTAAAATCCCTAACGGTGATTTTTTCTGCCGCTGCAAAACTCGTTGTTGTTATTAAACACCCTAAAAAAATAATACACAGAGAGTGCATCCACCATGAGTTTTTCATTATATGCTCTTTACTCACGCTGCTTTTTCTAACAGCGCATAATAGAAACCATCCATGCCCTGCTCGCCGGGCAAGATTTGTCGTCCAATTGACAACTCTCGCCCCCAAGTGGCCTTGATTGCTTTGACTCGAGCATCTGGCTGAGTTTTTAAAAACTGTTCAAGTTGTAAATTATTTTCTTCTGGTAAAATTGAACAAGTGGCATATAACAATAAACCACCCGGCTTTAAAACTTGCCATAAAGCCTGCAATAAAGCTGCCTGCTGCTGTTGCAGTGTAGCAATATCTGTTTTTTTCCGCAGCAGCTTAATATCAGGATGGCGTCGAATAACACCGGTAGCTGAACAGGGTGCATCTAACAAAATACGTTCAAACCGTTGGCCATCCCACCAAGCTGCAAGATTCACGGCATCTGCTAGTTTTACCGCAGCTGATAGGTTTAATCTCGTTAAATTTTCGTAAACTTGTTGAATACGCTTTTCGCTATTATCAAGGGCTACTAAGTTAATCTGAGGATAACGTTCTAAAAGATGGCAAGTTTTCCCCCCCGGAGCAGCACAAGCATCTAAAACTCGCATTTGAGCTTGGGGCGCTAATAACACTGCCGCTTGCTGAGCGGCTGCATCTTGTACAGAGACAGCACCTTTTGCAAAATCAGGCAGTTCGCTGACTGCTAATGCCTCAGGTAAATGAATCCCATGCTCTGTGGCAGCAATAGGCTCTGCTTGAATTTGCTGCTGTTTTAAACGCTCTAAATACTGCTCACGTGTCGTTAATAAGCCATTGACACGTAAACTGAAGGGCGGATGCTCATTACTCGCTTGCATAATCGCTGGCCAATCTTGCGGCCAAGCTTGCTTGATACGATCTGCCAACCAAGTGGGGAAGGAATATTGCGCTGATTCAATTTGATCGACTTGAGCAAGAATAGCCGTCTGCTCCCGTAAAAAGCGGCGTAATACCCCATTCACAAGGCTTCCCGCCCAAGCTTTTTTCAATGCACGGGTCGCTTGTACGGTTTCACTTACGGCCGCATGATCAGGCGTGCGTTGATAGATGATTTGATACAGACCTAAGCGCAATAAACACTCAATATCCTTATCAGCCGCTTTAATGGGTTTGTCCAATAGCTCACGTAAAATCGCCCCTAAGCGTCCATGCCAACGAACCGCGCCAAAGCATACATGCCGAACCCAAGCTTGATCACGCCCTGTAAGGTTTTGAATACTAGAATGCTGGAAAACATCCGTAAGCGATTCACCCTGATAAGTCACGCGCTGCAGCGCTCGGGCAGTAATGGCACGGGTATTCACAAATCAGCCTTAGAAAATTGCTCGCCCAGTAACGATCGAGCATTCAGAAAATCTGCCGCCGTTAAACGCTTACCTCCTGCCATTTGCAATTGCAGGATACGGACTAAATGGCCATCGCCTGCAACAATATCAATGCCTAATCGAGTTTCGGCAACCACCGTACCAGCAGGAGCTGTACTGGTCTGTGCTAAAGCTTGCGATGCAAAAAATCGTAAGGCTTGCCCTTGGTACAAACTATAAGCAGTCGGCCAAGCATCAAAAGCCCGAATTTGTCGATCAAGCACCATCGCAGGCTGCCGCCAATCCAGCTCTGCTTCGGCTTTACTGAGTTTATGTGCATAGCAGGCCTGTTGTTCATTCTGTGGCTCTGGTCTTAGCTGACCGTCTACTAACTGTTCTAACACCTGCAATAAAGCCTCTGCCCCTTGTTGAGCTAGTTTATCATGCAGACTTTGCCCACCGTCTTCAGCGGTAATCGGGCAACTAGTTTTTAATAACATATCCCCTGTATCTAAGCCCGCTGCCATTTGCATAATTGTAACCCCCGTTACCGTATCACCGGCTTGAATCGCTCGCTGAATCGGGGCAGCTCCACGCCAGCGCGGCAATAAAGAACCATGAATATTCAAGCAGCCATAACGCGGGGTCGTTAATACTGCAGGGGGTAAAATCAAACCATACGCAGCAACTACCATGAGATCAGCCGCATAAGCGCTTAAATGAGCTTGCACTGGTGCAGTTTTAAAATTAATGGGTTGCTCAATCGGCAGACCCGCCGCGACAGCTAATTCTTTCACAGGGCTAAATTGCAATTTACGCCCACGTCCTGCTGGTCGATCCGGTTGAGTATAAACCGCTAGCACTTCATGCTCTGAGGCTAACAAGGCTTGCAAAGCAGGGACTGCAAATTCGGGTGTACCCGCATACACCACTCGTAAAGATCGACTCATCCTGCCCGAGCCTGCTGGGATGCTGCTGAGTTTGCAGGAGGTTGGCGGGCTAATTTTTCCATTTTCTTCCGTACTCGCTGCTGCTTGAGCTGAGAAAGGTAATCGACAAATAATTTCCCTTCTAAATGGTCAAGTTCGTGCTGAATACAGACGGCTAATAAACCATCCGCTTCTAATTCAAAGAGTTGGCCGTCTCGGCCTAAAGCCCGAACTTTCACCCGCTCTGCACGAGTTACTTTTTCATAATACTCTGGTACTGATAAGCAACCCTCTTCATGCTCAATCTGCCCTTCTTTATGCAAGATTTCAGCATTGATCAAATACAAAGGCTGGTTTTTTTCCTCAGATAAATCAATGACAACAACCGCTTGCTGCACATTGACCTGTGTGGCAGCCAAACCAATACCTTTAGCGGCATACATGGTTTCTAACATATTGTCCAGTAGCTCGCGCGTCTTCTCATCGACCACAGCAACAGGAGCTGCCTTCTTACGTAAGCGGGGGTCGGGGTGATGTAAAATTTCTAAAATTGCCATATTAATAATTACCGAAAATCAGAAAGTGATGCGCGTAATTCAACCATCTGGCTATTATAACGCAAAGTCCTCTTAGCCAATAATAACTACAAGCTCGAATTACAAGGATAACAACATGCTTCGCTTTTCCCATCTGCTATGGGCTGCTTGTGTTGCTAGCACGACGGTCACGCTAGCAGGGTGTATGACCAACTCACCTGCTCATAAGCCTGCTATGTCTCATTCTGCTCATCAACCCAATTATGATGCTTATTATGGTAGCCCACAGCCCTCTGCTAGCTTGAGCTTTGCTGATCGTGCTGATGGCAGTGGTATGCAAATCAATCCCTCTGCACCTTCGACTTATGTGGTACAGAAAGGGGATACCTTATGGGGGATCGCACGCAAATTCCTCAATACGCCCTCTTATTGGCCAGAAATTTGGGACAAGAACCAACAAGTCAAGAATCCACATCAAATTTACCCCGGCGATGTTTTATATTTTAGCTATAGCAAAGAAGCAGGCAGTGATGGCTCTAAACTCGTGCCACGGATTCGGGTCGAACCTAAGGGCTTAGCAGGTGAATCGTTAGTGACACTCGCCCCCTTTTTAGAGTGGCCACGTATTATGAGTGATGAGGCCATTAAAAATGCTCCTTATTTATTAGCCTCCAAGGATAATGAAAGCCTGATTCCGCCCGGTGCTACGGTTTATTTAAAAAATCTGCAGCAGCCACGGGTGGGTTCTCGTTATGCGGTCTATCATCCTGATAAGCCCATTTATGACCCTGAAACCCAAGCTTTATTAGGGCATCAGGTGGTGTACAGTGGCTATGCACGGGTTGATCGAGTCGATAGCATTTCCACCGCAACCATTTTAGACATGGATGAAGCGATTCGAGTGGGTGATCGTATTTTACCCGTTGATCGCCGTCACAGTGAGCTACGCGCCCCTATTCAACTACCCCGAACTAAAATTCGGGGGCAGATTGCCGCGCTGTATGATGCCGAATATATGGGGGCAAACTGCATGATCATCGCTATTAATCGCGGCAAAAAGCACGGCATCAAGCCCGGTTATGCGGTGGGCGTGTATACCGAGGGTCATGTGGTTGAAGACCAGTATGCGAGCTTCCGTGGTCAGGCTCGCAACACACCAACCGTGAAATTACCACCAGCTAAAGTGGGTGAGGCCATTGTTTATAGTGTGCACGAGCACTTAAGTTATGCCTTAATCACTGAATCTGGGCGCGAAATCAAAAATGGAGATAAAATAGGTAATCCTTAAGCGCTTGCCCAATAGAGATTACTGTCTACGTGAATATTACTGAAGATGAATTACGTGCACGCCTGCAAATCTGGCGGGCGGTAGGTATCGGCCCTGCCTCTCTTAATCGCCTCCTCAATCACTTTGGTTCTGCCGTCGCTGCCTTAGACGGCAGTGATGCTGAAATAATTAAAGCAGGTTTAAAACCCGCCATCCTTCAAAACCTACGCTCAGTACCGATTGAAGCAGCTTTAGCTGATTTAGAATGGCTGCATCGAGCCGCGCATCGACATATTTTAGTTCCAGAAGATCCACGTTATCCCAAACTACTCCGTGCTTTGAAAGCAGCGCCGCCTGTTCTATTTGTTGCAGGGCAGCCGGAAGTATTGAATGAACCACAACTGGCGATGGTGGGTAGTCGAACCCCGACTCATTATGGAAAAGAGAATGCCCAAGCTTTTGCACAGTATTTAGCTAAGCAAGGTATCACTGTCACCAGTGGCCTAGCCTTAGGGATTGATGCTATCAGCCATCAAGGGGCTTTAGACGCAGGTGGGGCTACTATTGCGGTGATTGCTACCGGCTTAGATATTATCTATCCGGCCAAAAATCGTAGCTTAGCCGAGCGCATTGTTGAACAGGGCGCGATTGTCAGCGAGTTTCCGATTGGGGTTAAACCACAAGCCCAAAATTTCCCAAGGCGCAATCGAGTGATTAGCGGTTTATCGTTAGGGTGTTTAGTAGTTGAAGCTGCCTTACAAAGTGGCTCTTTGGTAACGGCTCAGCATGCCCTTGAACAAGGACGTGAAGTCTTTGCGATCCCCGGTTCAATTCATAGCCCTTTGGCGCATGGTTGCCATCGCCTAATCCGACAAGGTGCTAAATTAGTTGAAACTGCTGCTGATATTTTGGAAGAACTTGCACCACAATTACACAGTTATTTAGGCACTGCTCCCTTAGGTAGGCAAGCTACTCAAACTACGCTAGTCAGTACACAACCGAGTCAAACGATTAAATCCGGCAAGCCTTTATCTTTCTTAAAAAACCTTACAACTCAAGAAAATACTGAAGAACGGTTAGAAACCCAGCTCGATCCAGAAGAGCAACAGATTCTTGCTACCATAGGTCTAGAGCCTGTACCGATTGACCAGATAGTCCTCCAAACAGGGTTGACCCCTGATGTTGTTTCATCCATGCTGCTGATGCTAGAGCTACAAGGCTACATCGCTGCATGTGGCGGTGGTCGCTACCAGCGATTGTAACCAAGAGACTGAACTTGATGAAAGAAAGCACACTGGAAGTACTATTCTATTTATTCGACAATTATCCCGAAATGGATGACGAAGCCACCCCAAGTGATGACCGCGAATCCATGAATGCTTATTTGCAGGGGGCGGGTTTTATGCCCGGTGAGATCAATCGCGCTTTTAATTGGCTCGAAAGCCTAGGGGATGAACATCAAGGTGTTTTAGAACCTTATTCACCCCACTCTTTGCGTAGTTTCGCATGGCAAGAGCAACGCTGGCTGAATACCGACTGTCAAAATTATCTTTTATTTTTAGAAAAAGCCGGTGTTCTTAATTACGAAGCGCGTGAACAAGTTATTGATCGAGTTCTAGCCTTAGAAGACCCTGATTTCACACTAGATCGCTTAAAATGGGTCATTCTAATGGTGCTGGTGAATCGTCCTGATGAAGATAATAGTTTCTTATGGACGGAGGGTTTAACCCTCGATGGCTCCACCCCAGTCTATCACTAATCCTACAAGGACTCTTTACTTTTGCTAGCTTTTCAGGTTTAAAATGCAGGCCATTGGCTTTGTCATCAAGGCTAATCTTTAAAATTTAACTTGAAAAGCAGCTAAATGAGCGAAAATCTGGTCATTGTCGAATCACCGGCAAAGGGCAAAACTATTCAGAAATACTTGGGCAAGGGCTTTGAAGTGCTTGCATCTTATGGTCATGTGCGCGATCTGATCCCTAAAGAGGGCGCAGTTGACCCTGAACAAGGCTATGCCATGAAGTATGAGATCATTGACCGTAATCAACGTCATGTTGATGCCATCGCTCGTGCCGTTAAAAAAGCAGATACGCTTTATCTAGCGACGGACCCTGACCGTGAGGGGGAGGCGATTTCTTGGCATTTATACGAAGTTTTAAAAGAACGGGGAGTACTTGAAGGCAAAAAAGTACATCGCGTGGTCTTTTATGAGATTACTAAACATGCCGTGCAAGATGCAATTGCCCATCCTCGTGAACTAGCTTATGAATTGATTGATGCTCAACAAGCACGGCGAGCACTTGATTATTTAGTTGGCTTCAACTTATCCCCCCTCCTGTGGCGTAAGATTAAACGGGGGCTTTCTGCAGGGCGAGTACAAAGCCCCGCTCTACGCATGATTGTAGAGCGCGAAGAAGCCATTGAGAGTTTTATTCCTCAAGAATATTGGAATCTCACCGCCCTACTGGATAAACAAAATTTTGAATTCACTGCCCGCTTACATACTTTAGAGGGCAAGCGTTTAGAACAGTTTGATATTAATACCAGCGAAACGGCTCATCAGGTACGTGAGCGCTTGTTACAGGCTGCCCAAGGCCAATTAATCGTTACTAAGATTGAGCGCAAAGAACGCAAGCGTCACCCTTCTGCGCCTTTTACCACCTCGACCCTTCAACAAGAAGCTGTGCGCAAATTACGCTTTTCCTCACAAAAAGCCATGCGGACAGCCCAGCAATTGTATGAGGGGATTGATCTAGGTAATGGCCCTATCGGCTTGATTACGTATATGCGTACTGACTCGGTAGCGTTGGCGGGGGAGGCGATTGCTGAATTACGTGAATTTATCCAACAGCGCTATGGCAAAGATAAAATACCGGAGTCCCCCCGGCAGTACAAAACCAAATCTAAAAATGCGCAAGAAGCCCATGAAGCGATTCGCCCCACTTCCTGCTGGCGTGTACCAGAGGAAATTCGTAGTTATCTCAGTGAAGAGCAATTCCGTTTATATCAATTGATTTGGCAACGCACGGTGGCTTGCCAAATGATTCATGCACTCATTGATACTATTTCGGTGGATTTAACAGCTGAACCGAGCAGTTTCTTCCGTGCGACGGGTTCGACTATTCGTGATCCCGGCTTTTTGGCTGTTTATGAAGAAGGCCTTGATGATCAAAAAGTGGAGAAAGAAAATCCACTGCCTCCCTTGACTGAAGGCGAGGCTATTAAGCTTAAAGATATTGAAGCTACCCAACATTTTACCGAGCCACCCCCGCGCTATTCGGAGGCCAGTTTAGTCAAGATGTTGGAAGAGTATGGAATAGGCCGCCCTTCGACTTATGCGAGTATTATTTCCACTTTGCAAGCCCGTGAATATGTGGAACTGGATCGACTGCGTTTCACACCCACCGATATTGGCCGTATCGTTAATAAGTTTTTAACAGAGCATTTTACTCGCTACGTTGATTATGATTTCACTGCTAATCTTGAAGATCAGCTTGATGAAATTTCCCGTGGCGAAAAAAATTGGACGCCTGTACTGGATGAATTTTGGCAGCCATTTAGTAAGCTCGTTGATGAAAAAATGGATAATGTCCAGCGTAGCGATGTCCTACAAGCGCGTGAATTAGGGCTTGATCCGAAAACGGGCAAACCTATTTCTGTGCGGATGGGTAAGTTTGGCCCCTTCGTGCAAATCGGCTCGCGTGAGGATGAGGATAAGCCAATTTTTGCAAGCTTACGGGCTGGCATGAAAATGGACTCCGTGACTTTAGAAGAAGCCTTAGAGTTATTCAAATTGCCGCGTGCTTTGGGTGAAACAGCTGAAGGCCAAACCATTAGTGCTAGCATTGGACGCTTTGGTCCATATTTGCGCTATGGCAGCAACTTTGTCTCTTTGAAAAAAGAGGATGATCCTTACACCGTCACTTTAGAACGGGCGCTAGCCTTGATTGAGGAAAAGAAAGCCAGTGACTTAGCCAAAATTATTAAAGATTTTGGAGATGGCATTCAGATTCTCAAAGGTCGTTGGGGGCCATTTTTAGCGAGTGGCAAAATTAAAGCCAAAATACCCAAAGATAAAACACCTGAAACTTTAAGTTTGGAAGAAGCACAGGCTTTAATTGCGGAAGCAACACCCGCCAAAAAAGAAACCAAAAAAGCCAGCAAAAAAACAACTGAAGCTAACGCGGATACCAGTGCAGAAACTGAAGCTCAACCAGCCACTGCAGCTGCTAAGAAAAAAGCAGCGCCTAAAAAAACCAGTGCAAGTGAAACTGCTAAAACTAAAGCGCCAGCCAAAAAATCAGCTGCCAGCCCCACTACTAGCAAAACCAGTGGTACGACGGCTAAAACTCCGCGTAAGAAAACAGGGACTTGATGCCATGCGCATCAGTACCCAACTTGAAGAGGCCGTTGCTGTCCTCAAGGCAGGTGGCTTGGTCGCTTATCCGACTGAAGCCGTATTTGGTTTAGGTTGTGATCCACGCAATGCAGCGGCTTTAAAACGCCTCTTACAACTCAAGCAGCGCTCCATTCACAAAGGTTTAATTTTGATTGCGGCTCAACTTGAGCAATTAACCGATTATATCCTCCCGTTAAGTAGTGAAGTGCTAGAGCGTATTTTACCTACTTGGCCAGGGCCTTATACTTGGCTATTACCCGCACACGAGCAAGTATCGCCGCTATTGCGTGGAAAGCATACAAGTCTCGCAGTACGCCTAAGTGCTCATCCGACTTGCCAAGCACTCTGTCAACAGTTTGCGCATCCTTTGGTCTCGACCAGTGCTAATCCTGCAAATCAAGCGCCTGCGCGTGATCTCGCGAGCTTAAAGCATTATTTTGCCGGTCAGGCCGATCAAATTGATTTAATCCTTAACTTACCGTTAGGCCAGCAAACTAATCCGAGTGAAATTCGCGATGCACTCACTGGCCAATTAATTCGCTCGAGTTGATCCGATTCAAGAGACGACTAATGGTAGTCGCTCGATGCATCTAAAAATAGTTGCCAAGCGTATTCAGCTTCAGGAACAGATGGCATGGACTCTTTAAATGAACTACTACTACGCTGTGGCCGACAAGATGAACTAGCGTTTAAGCAACTTTATCAGCACAGCTCACCCAAACTCTACGCCTTATGTTATCGCTTAGTGCGCGATGAAGCCCTTGCAGAAGATGTTTTGCAAGAAGGCTTTATTAAAATTTGGCATAGTGCAGCGACTTATAGTACCGATAAAGGCCATGCTTTGACGTGGATGGCAACCATTGTGCGCAATCAGGCGCTTGATCGTCTACGTATGGCCAAAAGCCGTCCTGAGATTCATCCTGATTTAGAATATGAGTCTTTAGAGTTTGCCTCACAAGCCATTACGCCCGATTTATTAACCCAACTCAGCAGTGATACCCAACAACTACTGGAATGTATGGAAGCTTTAAAGCCCGAACAACGTGAATGTATTTTGCAAGCTTTTTATTATGGCTGCACGCATGAGGAGCTGGCAAAAAACATGGCACGCCCTTTAGGTACGGTCAAAGCATGGATTCGGCGTGGCTTAGAACAACTGAGGAATTGCCTAGCATGAAGCGTTATAAAAATCCTGATATTTTTGAGCCACTGGCGATGGCTTATGCTTTGGGTACGCTACATGGCAAAGCACGGCGACGCTTTGAGCAGTTAATGCAACAGCATTTATATTTACGTGCCACTACACAGGCTTATCAGCAAAAATTTAATAGTCTAGTCGAATTAGTGCCTCCCCAAGCAGTACCAACCCGAGTTTGGCAAAACCTAGAACAGCAACTGCATCTCAAGCCCGCTAAATGGAGCTTCTGGCAGCGCTTTCAAACTCAGTTTTACTGGGCTTTACCGAGTTTAGCGGCTATTTTTGCAGCGGTACTCACCGCTTTCGTCTTAAATCAGCCGAAACCACCTCAAGCCTATGTGGCTGCTTTAAAATCCCCGCAGCATCATAATCAGTTAGTGCTAGCCATGGCTAAGCAAGATGAAATGAAAATTTCTTTTGAAATGCTTGATCCACATTTAGAAAAGCAACAAGGTATGGTAGCAACACTCTGGTGTATTTCTAAAAATAAAAACGAACCACCCATGCGGATGGGTACTTTAGAACCCACCAAGCAAGAAATTACTTTAAATGCAAAGATGTGGAAAGGTTTAGCGAGTGCCAGCGAATTTGCCATTAGTTTAGAACCGGCACATGCCTCCTCTACCACTCAGCCCCAAGGTAAAATTATTTTAACGGGCGCTTTGCATCCCATGAGCCAATGAGAGAACTTACTCCCAAGTCTGCTTAAAAGCCTCAATCTCGCGGCGCTCTTGTTTATTGGGTTTACGCACAGGCAGATTCACGCCATGCAAGCGGCGCATTTCAATTTGCTGCTCACGCTCTTCACGTTGATGCTCATCTTCTTGATACAATAGCATCGCTTCTTTAGCAGGGCGGCGCTGCTCATTCAAACCGAGTACCGTCACTTTCCAAGTATTTTGATCTTTGCGAATTCTGAGCACATCGCCAATATGCACAGCTCGCGAGGGTTTAGCACGTTCCTCATTCACATGCACATGGCCGCCATTGATCGCCTCAACCGCTAGGGGGCGAGTTTTAAAAAACCGTGCTGCCCACAGCCATTTATCTAAACGTAAACTGCTTACGGTTGCCAATCCAGTGGCCAATCCACGACTCGATCTTCCCATTCGTCCTCATCAATATCTTTGCTAAACACAAATTTTCCAATAATAGACTCACCTTGTTGATGAATCATTGCCTTATTACCGGATACTAAATGATGCCATGACGGTAAATCTTTACCCTCATAAACTAAGCGATAGGCACAACTAGGCGGCATCCAATACAGCTGCTCTAAATTCTGCGGCGTTAAGCGCACGCAATCAGGCATCAACACTTGCCGCTCAGTATAATTACTACATTGACAAGTTTTACCGTCTAATAAATTACAAGCAATATCGGTATAATAAACAGTACCATCATCTTCATCTTCGAGCTTAGTCAAACAACATTTAGCACAATGATCACAGAGGCTTTCCCACTCATCAGTGGTGAATTCGTTTAGCTCTTTTTGCTGCCACCACGGTTGGTTTTCAGAGGCTTGTTTAGGTTTATTCATGAATTTGCTCAGTCGGTAATTTTAAGATTTTAGCTTTTAACTGTGGAAAATCTTGGGGTGAGCTGTAATAAAACATATCCCCACCGTTAGCATCAATCAGCATGGCTAAATTACGCTCGGGATAAAACCAAGCATCCACCGTGGCGGTTAAGCGAACAATTTCAGCCCCCTCACCAAAACGAGCGCGAATCAATTCAGGCTCATAATTGACTACCGGAATATAAATCAAATATTTAATCAAGAAATCATTCGCTAACTTCAGATTTGACTCAGACACGGTAAGCCGCCACGCACCACTAGCTTGAGGTTCTCGCTTGATTTGTTCTTTACTAAACTTCTCTAAAGTAGCCGGATCAGCCACCAACTCAGCTACTAATTTCGCTTCAAATAAACCCAAACGCTGTTTACCAAAATAAGCTTCTAAACTGAGTTCATTAGTGCGAGCTTGCATCACCGCCAGCTCAGGAAAACTATGCCAAAGCTCAATGGCTTGCCGCAAGGTTGTTTTGCCTAGCTCCAGTTGAAAAACACGTGTCGTTCCTTGTGCAGTCGAGGCGACGTCCCAAGGTAAATCCGCCACTACTTGCGGATCAGACTTACCGCAAGCGCTCAATAATAGCATAGCCACCAGCCCCGCTAGCCAACGCTTCATTGCTTTAACCTATACAATGCAAAGATGCGCATCATACCTCAGGCTAGTAGCTCACGCATACCAGTCTTCACTTTCACCGTGCTCTAGCAAGAGCTGCACTAAATCCGTCACATATTGCTTGAGGTATTTATTTTTTGCCCAAGCCACTCGAGTCGTTGAGGTTGGTAATAAATGAGATAAATCACGCAGGACTAGATCATCATCATGAATATGGGAATAAGCCATTTTGGCGATAATGCCCGCCCCGAACCCTAAGCGCACATAACTTAAAATCACATCGGTATCAGTCGCCGCAAAAGACACATCTAATTGCAAGCCAGCCTGTTCAAAAGTTGACTGCACTTTTGAGCGCCCCGCAAAGCCAAAAACATAAGTTAGTATTGGATAATGAGCGATGCGCTCCAAAGTCAGCTCCCCTGTTGCTAATGGATGCCCATCAGGTAGAACCAAACCATGACTCCAGTCATAACAGCGCTCACTGGTAAGCCCCGGGGCTTTACCGATTTCCTCGGTACAAATTGCAATATCCGCCTTACCCTCATGCAACATCCCCACTAATTGTGAGGGCGCACCTTGCAAAAGGTGAATCGAAACAGCAGGATAGCGCTGCCGAAACTCGATTAATACTTCTGGTAGAAAATATTTGGCTTGGGTATGGGTAGTGGCAATACGTATTTCACCACTGGTTTCCATACGATACTCATCAGCCACTGCTCGAATATTTTCAAGTGCCTGTTCAATGGTATCAATTTGCTTCACTAAGGCACGGCAAACGGGGGTTGGCTCAACCAAACGCTTCCCCTTGCGCTCAAACAATGGCATACCTAATTCTTCTTCTAATAAGCCCAATTGCCGACTCACGGCTGATTGCACGACATAATGTTGCCCAGCCGCTCGTGAGACATTCATGCCATTACTCAATAAGGTTTTTAACAACCGTAGCTGAATTAATTTCATGGCCAACCCTTTTAATCTAAAAGATAGATATTTTTATCTTATTATATCGCTTTTATGGATTAAAGATTTTTCGTAACATCAAAACCATCAAATACCAGCAATAACCACCCAAGGATGTTAAAAAATGAGCGCTTTAGCCACCCAGTTAGAAACTCAAGTTGAAGATAACAGTGTACTTGAAGTGGTTGCTCAGGCTGAAAATGATGCAAGCTACCTCATCGAACCAGAAATCAGCGTATGGACTTTTGATCCAAGTATTTGTGGCTAGACAATCGATCTAGACTAGACGGTAGACCCAAACAATAGACCAAGATAATGAGTAGTTTGAGCATACACGCCTCTCAATGTGCTTGGTACTCTAAATGTATTATTCCTTGCTGCCCTGCTGATCCATTCAATCTCGATCTTATTCTAGTTTAGGATCTAAGGATCAGACTACGCACCCGTGCCTATCTGTGGGCTTGCAAGCCAAAATCTGCCTTAGTGGCTGACTCTGTTTCCTCTCAGCGACGCGGCGGAAGCTTATTTCCGCCCTTTTTTTAAATCCTCCCCTAATAAAAAAATTTCATAGCAATTATTTTTTAAGGATTTGCTGTTATTTTACCCTATTGCGCTTTAAAGTAATTTGTTGAATAAACTGCTCAAATCCTATTCAAACCATTCTACACTCTATAACTACGCTTATCTTTTTTAGGATATATAATGAAACTGTTGTTTTTCTTGAGTATTTTTGCATTGACCACGCTTGCATTTGCCTTGGAGGACAACCTAAAGCATCGTCAAACCCAAGCGGAGCGCTATTTAGAGGCCAATCCGCCTAAAGCAATGGCACAAGCTTTAGCTGATCAAACAGTTACGATGCTACCCGAGGCTGAACGTAAGCCCTATCTAGATATGTTAACTAAATATTTGGATGTAAAAATGATTCACCAAGCGATGCATAACAGCTTAGTGAAGCATTTCACAGCTGATGAATTAGAGGTTTTAGCTAATTTTTACAGCAACCCTGAAGCAAAAAGCGCCTTAGCTAAAATGGACTCTTATATGGCTGAGGTTTTACCCGTTTTACAAACCGAAATGCTTAAAGCTCAACAGAAAGCCTTTAACTCGCCCAATAATCGAACTCAAGCAGATGACGTGATCAATAATACGGTTGTAAAACTTCCATAGTGTTTGCACATTTCAGCACGGTTTGATGCACAATCACGACCTAGACTTTAGCTTAACAGCATCCATCAAGAAGCCCTTCTTGCCAAGCCATGCTGCCACCCCTAGAGTAGGAGAATACTGCAATGAAAAAAATAAGCCTAACCGCGCTCGCTAGCCTCGCCTTAATCATGAGCACCACCGCCTTGGCTGGTGGTGACGGTTACGATAGACATCATGGTGGGCATAGCCGCCATCATAGTAATAATGCCTCATTCTATATCGGCTTTGGGCCGCATGGGCATGTTAGCTATGGTTTACATGTTGGTTCACCACAAGTCTATGTACAACCACGTCATCACTGGCGTCCGGTATATCAACCTCGTTATAACCACCGCCCTTATCGCCCTCATCATCGAGTCGTACACCGTAGCCGTGGCTATTGTGCATTACATGGCGGCTGGCATCGCTAAATAATGAGCTTGAAGCATCAGCACTGTCCTATTCAATCGCCTAGAGTATGCACAGTGCTGATGCTTCATTTCTTCAATACATCCCTTCAAAATCTAAATAATTCTGCTTGATAAACCTCCCCCTCCTTGCACCCTATCAATATACCAACAAGCTATCGCAACTAATTTCCATAGTAATTTGCCTCAAGTTGTAGTTAATTTATACTGCCCTTTTGTACTGTCGGTACCTCTTAAAATAGTAAATTTTTTAAATCATCAAGGAGCAAGCACAATGAAATTTGGGAAAATGGCCATGATCACTGCTGCAGTCTTATCGACAGCTATCGTCATGGGTAGCGCTTGGGCTGCTAAACAATCCCCACAAGAAGCGGCTATTGAATATCGCCAATCAGCCTTCACAATGATTCGCAATCATTTTGGCCCAATGGCAGGTATGGTCAAAGGTGATATACCTTTCGATGCAGCCGTTTTTAAGAAAAATGCAGAAGCCGTTGCAACCTTAAGCCAATTCCCTATTAATGGCTTTATTGATGGCAGCTACGAAGGTGATACAGCAGCCAAGCCAGAAATTGCTGCTAAAATGGAAGATTTCAGAGCAAAAATGGAAACTTTCAAAGTGGAAGCAGCTAATTTAGCAAAAGCAGCGGATGGGGCTAGTGATATTGCTGCATTAAAACCACAATTTGGCAAAGTTGCAGAATCATGTAAAGCTTGCCACGATATGTATCGGGAAAAAGATTAATTCTAAATCGACTCAGCCTGCTTAATTCATCTAAACTAAGCGGGCTGTTTTATCTAGACCTTAACTATCTTTATGAAAAAAATTGTTATCTGTGCAACACAACGC
This sequence comes from Pseudomonadota bacterium, assembly GCA_046051185.1. Lineage (GTDB taxonomy): Bacteria > Pseudomonadota > Gammaproteobacteria > Thiotrichales > Thiotrichaceae > Thiolinea. Next base: position 56,080 of record JBJOOT010000003.1, read on the forward strand.
TCAGGTTCTACCATGTTGTGTAAAGAACTAGAAGCGACTGGCGTATTGGGGCGACCTAAAGAAGTTTATATCAATCCAAGGGTACAAAATGCGTCTGAGGCGCAAAGTTTTGTTAATCGCATTATGGCGCAAGGCCAATCAGAAAATGGGGTATTTGCAGTTAAAATTATGCAAGATCAATGGAGTAAAGTTGATCAAGTGCATAGCTACTTAAATCCAGCACCTTCTTTTATACAAACCTTATTACATAAATTTGATTTTATTAAAATAAATCAAACAGATTCTAGCTTAGAACTCAATAATTTCTACGAATTTTATAAAGGCGCTATTTGGGTTTTTTTAAGGCGCAAAGAGCATTTATATCAAGCTATATCACAAGATATGGCCAGTCAAACTAGAGTTTGCCATGTTATAAATACGGATGACGAAACCAAACTACAAGGCATTGGTAAAAGAGGTTCAATTTCTATCGAAAATGCGAGCGATTATAACAGCAAGGCTCAATTTGATGCTAAACGGCTGCTAACTCGCATTCAAAAAATTATTGGTGAAGAAGCACAGTGGGAGCGTTTTTTCAAAAAATATAAAATCAATCCACTTGAGCTTTATTATGAGGAGGTCGTTGATAACAAAGATTATTTAAACGAACTAGCCAAACAAATTGAAGTTAAACTGCCTACTACACTACCTGCGATTCCTTTAGTCAAAATTAGCAATCAACTGAATAAAGAATGGGCAGAACGCTTTAAGCAAGAATATCCAGAATATGCCCGAATCTAAGCTATGTATTAATTTTAAAATTTTAAGCTTTTAGCCCTCTCATACTTTTTCAAAGAGAGGGCTGAATACAAAGCACAGTGCTAGATATATAGAAGGCGAAGGCTAAAAAACTAGAGTGCTTTAAGGAAATTAAGTCCAAAATACACTACGCCATACACAACGATAAAAATACTCAAGGCCAGCCAAGGACTTTTAAAGCTTAAATGATCTGGAATAGGTTGTTGTGCAAGTGGCCAATCAGCACTACCGCTTACCATTGCTTTAATTAAATTAGTCTGTTTACGAATTTTATAAAAACCAATGGTAAGAATATGTACCAGTGCTGCGAGTAAGAGAATATTAAACCACAAGTGATGGAAGCTGGTCATCGCTCCCGCCGTGGACTCAGACACTAGACCATATAGCGGCCCTTCGACTAAAATATCATCGCTAACGAATAAACCGGAAAGCGCTTGTAGCAAAACCCCTACTAATAAAAACACCACCATCCAAGCGCCTAAGGGATTATGGCCTGCATAATATGCCGTACCACCCGCTTTTAGCTCTTTTATATGTTGGATAGCCTTCGCTGGAGCGTGCACAAATAAGGTAAAGCGATCAGTATCACTACCGACAAAGCCCCAAATAATCCGAAAAATAATGAGTGCCAGCATAAAAATACCCACACTCAGATGCCAATCCATCCATAGCCCCCCTAGTTCAGCAGAAAGCCACATAAAGCCCATGCCTAATACGAGCGTCCAATGGAAAAGACGAGTGGGTAAATCCCAGATTTTGACCGATGTGGTGGGCATACTATTCATTTAAACCCCAATACATCTTGCATGTCATATAAACCCGGCTTTTGAGTTTGTAACCATTGAGCGGCACGTACTGCGCCTTTTGCAAAGGTCATACGACTGGAAGCTTTATGAGTGATTTCAATACGTTCCCCCACATCAGCAAACATCACCGTATGATCACCCACAATATCGCCCGCACGAATCGTTTCAAAGCCTATGGTTTTGCGATCCCGCTCACCCGTCATACCTTGACGGCCATAAACTGCACATTCTTTTAGATCTCGCCCTAAAGCAGCAGCTACCACCTCTCCCATACGTAAGGCCGTACCCGAGGGGGCATCCACTTTATGACGGTGATGGGCTTCAATGATTTCAATATCAACGGTATCGCCCAGAACCTGAGCAGCCATTTCCAGCAATTTAAAGCAGAGATTGACACCGATGCTCATATTAGGTGCAAATAAGATACCAATTGACTCAGAGGCTGCCCGAATCGCGGCCTTACCCGCCTCATCAAAACCGGTTGTGCCAATCACCATCTTTTTATGATGCGCCACACACCAAGCTAAATGCTCCAAACTCGGCTCTGGACGAGTAAAGTCGATGAGTACATCAAAATCATTCGCTGCCGCCGCTAAGGAAGGTGCAATCAACACGCCATTTGCACCTATACCGGCCACTGCACCAATATCCGTATCCACTAACGGGCTATGCGGATGTTCTGTTGCGACGGTCACGATAACACCCTCAGCGGCATTACAGGCCTCTAACAGTGTTCTACCCATGCGCCCTGCGGCCCCTACAATCGCTATCCGTGTCAAATCGGTCATTTCAACATCCCTCGGTTCATCACTATGCTTAAGCTTTAATCGTTTTTGTCACCAAATAGATCATGCTTCACATCATCAATGAAACCTTTTGCCTTGTCTAGCCAACTATGTTCCCTCGGACTATGACGATTTCCGCCCTCACTCATCGTTTTATCTAACTCGGTCAATAGCTCTCGCTGGCGAATACTCAGATTAACCGGTGTTTCCACAACCACGGTACAGACCAAATCCCCTACCGAAGCACTACGTACTGATTTCACGCCTTTATTGCGTAGGCGGAATTTTTTGCCTGTTTGGGTTTCAGCAGGGATTTTTAAAGTCACCTTACCGTCCAAAGTAGGCACTTCCATCTCGCCACCTAAAGCTGCTGTGGTAAAGCGAATCGGCACATTACAGAACAAATTATCCCCATCACGAGTAAATAACTCATGTTCTTTTACAAAGATTTGCACATACAAATCACCAGCAGGGCCACCATTCAAACCCGCCTCACCCTCGCCGGATAAACGAATACGGTCACCGGTATCCACTCCAGCAGGAATCTTAACCGATAAGGTTTTATGCTCTTCGACACGGCCTTGCCCATGACAAGTTTGGCAAGGATCTGTAATCACTTTGCCATTGCCATGACATTGTGGGCAGGTCTGTTGGATAGAGAAAAACCCCTGTTGAATACGTACTTGGCCTTGACCGTGACAAGTCGAACAGGTTTGTGGATAAGTCCCCTTTTTCGCGCCAGTCCCCGAACAGGTTTCACAAGTTTTCATCGCTGGAATGCGAATATCGACTTCTTTGCCAGTCACTGCTTCTTCGAGGGTCAATTCTAAATTGTATTGCAAATCACTGCCGCGATAAGCACGAGTACCACCACCACGGCGGCCACCATTCTCACCAAAGATATTGCCAAAAATATCTTCAAAAATATCACCGAAGCCTGCACTACGGCCACTATTCATACCAACTTGGTCAACCCCTGCATGACCAAATTGATCATAAGCCGAGCGTTTATTTTGATCGGCCAGCACTTCATAGGCCTCTTTGGCTTCCTTGAATTGAACCTCAGCCTCAGCATTATTTGGATTGCGATCGGGATGATATTTCATCGCTAAACGGCGAAATGCCTTTTTTAAATCATCCTCACTCGCATTTTTTTGTACACCGAGGACTTCGTAATAATCCCGCTTTGACATTAGTATCCCCTGCTACAAATAGGACCCTATAAAACAAAAAGCAGGCGT
>JBJOOT010000004.1:0-55202 GCA_046051185.1 Pseudomonadota bacterium
ATAAGTCGGGGTAATACTCACCACATACTTATCCTCAACCGCTTGCAAATCACAAAGCACACCCAGATCCCAAATACTTAACACCGGAATTTCGGGATCTTTAACTTGATCCAGTACCTCCCAGATGGGCGTTAAGGCCGATTGCTTGCGTCGTTGAGCGCGTTCATACCAAGCAAACGGAATCACAGGGATTGATTTAGCCACCATCGTTACCACCGGCAACCCGGATAGGCGCGATGTAAAAACTGCATATCATTGAGCAGATGCCCAAGGTTTTCAGTGTGATAACCCACCCGTCCCCCTCGCACTGCCCAATCATCTTTCGGTATAGTAAGCGTTGCTTCGCTCAAAATCGCCGAAACTTGTGCTAACCAAGCTGGGCGCAAGGCCGCGTTATGCACCCCAACCCCCGCATCGGCCAATTGCACCTCAAGTGGATCCGCATCGAATAACTCATGGGTATAACCCCACAGTGATTCAATCGCCCGTTGCATGCGCTGGTGACTTTCAGCCGTACCATCGCCTAAACGTAAAGCCCATTCGTGGCTACGGCGTAAGTGATAGCGGGTTTCTTTAATCGCTTTCTGAGCAATGCCTGCAAGTGTGCTATCAGTCGATTTCGCAAGTTCAGGCAAATAATGGGTATTGAATACATCCACAAATAGTTGGCGTACCATCGTATAGGCAAAATCGCCGCGTGGCAGTTCATGGATTAACAGATTACGGTATTCACGCATATCGCGGGTATAGGCTAGATCGTCTTCTGTTTTACCTTGCCCTGCTAATTCTGCGGCATAGGTATAGTACATCCGTGCACGGCCAAGATAGTCGAGCGCGACATTACTAAGGGCAATGTCTTCTTCTAAGAAAGGGCCATTACTCGTCCACTCAGAAATGCGATGACCTAAGACGACTGAATCATCGCCTAAGCGGGTAGCGTATTCTTGGGTGGCAGCTTTGAGATCAAACTCGCTCATCATGACCTCACATATTGTTCACAGCTTCAGGAAGCTGATAGTAAGTTGCATGCCGATAAGGTTTATCATCAGAAGGATCATAGAAACTTTCACTATCATCTTCTTGAGAGGCGCAAATATCCCGCGAGCGCACCACCCAAATACTTACACCTTCACTACGACGAGTATAGACATCGCGCGCATATTCCAAGGCTTGCTCAGCATCTTGGGCATGTAAGCTGCCAACATGCTTATGATCTAAGCCCCGTCGCGCCCGCACAAAGACTTCGTATAATTCAAGATTGTCAGTAGCCATAGTGATCTCTCCTTAAGCGGCTTGGCGTTGTTCAGTGGTTTTGGCTGATTGCTTGGCGTTATAAGCGGTCATGGCCTCGCGTACCCAAGCGCCTTCTTCATGGGCGCGAATATGATGTTCAATCCGTTGACGATTGCAGTGACCATTGCCATTAATCACGTTGTAGAATTCCTTCCAGTCAATTTCGCCAGAGTCATAATGACCACGCTCGGCATTCCATTTCAGATCTTTATCAGGATGCTCTAAGCCTAGGAATTCAATTTGAGGGACGGTTTGATCAATAAACTTTTGACGCAAATCATCATTGGTTTCGCGTTTAATTTTCCAAGTCATTGATTTTGCAGAGTGTGCAGATTCAGCATCATGTGGGCCAAACATCATGAGCGCTGGCCAATAAAAACGATTCAAGGCATCTTGTGCCATCGCTTTTTGCTCAGGGCTACCATGAGCGAGGGCAATCATCAATTCATAACCTTGGCGCTGATGAAAGCTTTCTTCCTTACAAATCCGAATCATGGCACGAGAATAAGGGCCATAAGAGGTACGCTGTAAGGAGACTTGGTTCACAATCGCCGCACCATCGACTAGCCAACCAATCGCACCAATATCCGCCCAAGTTTGGGTCGGGTAATTGAAAATGGAGGCATATTTCGCTTCACCCGCTTGCAGCGCTGCAATCAGATCAGCCCGCTTGACACCTAAGGTTTCAGTCGCACTGTATAGATATAAACCGTGGCCACCTTCATCTTGCACTTTAGATAAAAGAACCGCTTTACGGCGCAATGAGGGGGCGCGTGTAATCCAATTGCCTTCCGGTTGCATGCCGATGACTTCAGAATGAGCATGCTGGGAAATTTGCCGAATCAGGTTTTGGCGATAGGCTTCTGGCATCCAATCTTTGGGCTCGATTTTGTCTTCGGCCTCGATTTTGCGCATAAAATTTTGTTCGAGAATCATCATTTTGTTTCGCCTCCTTGTTACTTGGCGACCAAAGTCAATACATCATAATGAGCGACCAATGCGCCCTCTTGATTTACGATAGCAGTATCCCAGCGTACTTCGCCGTAACTCTCAGTTTCACGATTGGTTTTTTGCTTACAGGTAAATTGCACTTGCAAGGTGTCACCGGCATATACCGGGGCAGAGAAGCGCAAATCATCTAAACCATAATTAGCCAATACGGGGCCTTCATTGGGTTCAACGAATAAACCCGCCGCTAAAGACACCAAGAAATAACCATGAGCGACCCGATCTTTAAAGAAGGGATTACGCTGAGCAGCGGCTTGATCCATGTGTGCATAGAATTTATCGCCACTCAAGTCTGCGAAGGCCTCAATATCTGCAAGTGTGACTGTGCGCTTCTTGGTGATCACCGCATCACCGACCTCTAATTCAGTAAAGGTTTTACGGAAGGGGTGAATACCATCGACCTTGCGTTCAGCGCCTTGCATCCAAACCCCTGTAACGGCCGTGAGCATATCCGGTGAGCCTTGTACGGCTGTGCGTTGCATATAATGCTTCACACCCCGTACCCCGCCCATCTCTTCACTACCCCCCGCACGACCAGGGCCGCCATGAATCAAATGGGCTAGTGGTGAGCCGTGTCCAGTCGATTCTTTTGCGCATTGCTCATCCAATACTAAGACCCGACCATGATAAGGCGCGATGCCTACCACGATCTTACGGGCTACATCCTTATTTGCTGTTGCAACTGAAGCGACTAAGCTACCTTTGCCTAAAGCTGCTAATTCAATCGCTTCTTCATCACTCTCATAAGGAATCAAGGTGGTGACTGGGCCAAAAGCCTCGACATCATGAGCATTGGTAGTACGGGCATCTTTACACGCCAATACCATTGGTGAGAGGAAAGCACCCGTATCATTGTTAGCACCGAGCACTTCTACATGATTCATATCACCGAACAGAATCTCGTTTTGCTTGGCTAATTCAGCAATGCGCTCACGCACATCAGAGCGTTGATCTAAACCAGCCAAAGCGCCCATTTTGACACCTTCTTGATCAGGGTCACCGACTTGAATCTTGCTTAAACGCGCTTTTAAAGCAGCTGCGACGGCTTCTAAACGATCCGCAGGCACAATCGAGCGACGAATCGCAGTGCATTTTTGCCCCGCTTTCACAGTCATTTCGCGCACCACTTCTTTGATATATAAGTCAAAGGTTGGTGTGCCGGGCTGCACATCACTGCCTAGAATCGAGCAGTTTAAGGAGTCTGCTTCCATATAAAAGCGCACAGAATTTGCAATCACATTCGGATGCTGTTTAAGCTTTTGCCCCGTCCACGCAGAACCTGTGAAGCTTACAGCATCTTGGCAAGTTAAATGCTCTAAGAGATTACCCGTGCTGCCACAAACCAATTGCAATGCGCCTTCGGGTAAAATCTTGGATTCAATGATCATTTTCACTACCAGCTCAGTCACATAAGCAGTTTGGCTGGCAGGCTTAACGATGCTGGGTACACCCGCTAAAATGGTTGGGGCTAGTTTTTCCAACATACCCCAGCAAGGGAAATTGAAAGCATTGATTTGCACGGCTACACCCATGATGGGGGTATAGATATGTTGCGCAGTGAAACTCCCATTGCGCGAGATTTGCTCTTGTACCCCATCTAAATAGATATTGCTATTGGGTAGTTCGCGGCGACCTTTACTGGCGAACACCAACATCGTACTAATGCCACCTTCAATATCTATCCAAGAATCGGTGCGTGTCGCGCCTGTGGCTTTTGAACAGGTATAGAGTTGTTCTTTACGCTCAATTAAATACTTGCCGAGCGCTTTAAGCATCAAAGCGCGTTGATGAAAGGTAGATTTGCGTAAGTTGGGGCCACCGACTTGCCGTGCATACTCAAGCATTGCTTGGAAATCGAGGCCTTCACTGCTGATTTCTGCGAAGTCATTGCCAGTAATAGCGTGTTTGATAAGAGCACCTGCTGTTGAGGATGTATACCATTCCCCTTGAGCATAACTTTGCAGCTTCATACCTAACCTCTCCACTTGGTTATCAGATGCTGCGGATAGTAATATGATACACAATCATAGTCAAAACTTTTTTTGTTGTATCACTTTGTGCTTTACTACAAGCTGAGGAGTAGACGAAAAATACTTAAACCAACTAAGCTTAAACCTAATAATGGAGGACTTATTCATGCCTTACTATGCTATCAATGGAATTCGCCCAGTGGTGCATCCTGAAAGCTATATACACCCCACGGCGGTCTTAATTGGTGATGTCATTGTCGCTGCAGGCTGCTATGTGGGGCCAAATGCAGTGTTACGCGGTGATTTTGGGCGTTTAGTATTAGAAGAAGGAGCTAATTTACAGGATACTTGCGTGATGCATGGTTTCCCCGGTACAGATACCCTTGTGCGTAAAAATGGGCATATTGGGCATGGAGCGGTGTTACATGGTTGCGAAGTGGGTGAAAATGCCTTGGTAGGTATGAATAGTGTGATTATGGATGGGGCAGTGATTGGGCATTCAGCGATTGTGGCAGCGATGAGTTTTGTAAAAGCGAATATGCAAGTGCCCGCCCGTAGTTTAGTCGCCGGTACTCCCGCGCGGGTGATACGTGATTTAAGTGCTACCGAAATTGGCTGGAAAGAAGAGGGTACACGTTCGTATCAACAACTTGCGGTGCGTAGTATGCAAACTTTGGTCGAAACCACGCCTTTAACCGAAATCGAAGCTGATCGCCCCCGTATTGATGTGGATGGCCTTGCACCCCTCTATCAAATCAAACAACAGGAATCCAGTTGAAACGTGACTAATCTGGCTCGACAATCTCAAATAGGTACAGAGAATGTGTTTAATCAGGCAGCACAAGCCCTGATTGATCAGTTTGTGCAAACTTCGCCGATTCATGCGAATTCGTTGATTGTCACGGTGTATGGTGACACCGTTTGCCCACATGGTGGCTCGATTTGGCTAGGGAGTTTGATCAAGTTGGTTAAACCCTTAGGCGTGAATGAACGTTTGGTGCGTACTTGTGTGTTCCGTCTTTCTGAAAAAAACTTGCTCAGATCGCAGCAAATCGGGCGGCGTAGTTTTTATTCTTTAACCGAAAAAGGTTTGCGCCAATTTTCTAGCGCAGCGAGTCGGATTTATGCACCCGATTTAGCCCGTTGGGATGGGCAATGGCGTTTAGTGATTACGCTTTTAGGTGAGCTAGTCCCTGAACAGCGCGAGCAACTCCGCAAAGAGTTATTTTGGCTTGGTTTCACGCATATCACTACGGGCATTTTTGCTCATCCAACCGCTGATTTAGCCGAAGTCAGTGCACTCATTAAAGAGCTACAAATTGAAGAGCATGTCGCGATCTTACAAGCATCGACCCCAGAGCCAGAGAATGTACCGATTGCTAATCGCTTAATTCGCCAATGCTTTAATACCGATGCTTTAGATGAAGAATATACCGAGTTTAATCAGCAATTTTCCCCCGTATTAGCGGCTGCTTTAAGCACCAAACAAGTTGATCCTGAATTATGCTTTTTGATTAAAATTCTGTTGATTCATAAATACCGCCGGATTTTATTACGCGAACCCGAATTACCCAAAGAATTGGTAGCCGCCGATTCAGCCAGCCAACAAGCACGCTGGATCACGGCGCAATTGTATGGAGTGATTGCACCATTTGCAGATCAATACTTTAAACAGGTGAGTGTTTGCGAGCAGGGAACATTTGCAGAGCCACCTTGGGCTTATTATCGGCGGTTTAAGCAAGTCGTCGTTTAGTATACTACCAAAGTGCTAATTTCTAATGATCGAATAGCTTTTATAGAAATAAATAATGCCGATCCGATGTTGGAGGCGGCATTTAAGATTTATATGACTTTGTTTGAAGACATTCATCTATATTTGTTTGATAGATGAGCAAATTATAGTTACACAGAGATATACTTAGCATCAGATGTCCTTCCCTATTTATCCTTTTCCTTCACCTAAAATAGGCGGTTAAACCAACTAGATTGGTCTACTTGATCTACTGATGAAATAGGTTCAGGCAACACTGAGCAATCTGCCAACAATTTTTCCACTTCACTCATCTTTACAGGCTGTTGTTCTTGGCGCAGTACCTCGCTCAGCATTGCTTCCAATGATGTTTTTGGCATCGTATCCAAAAGATCAGCACCTGTCTGAACGGCAAGGCAAGCTGTTTGCACGAAGCGTTCCGCATCAGGTACAGATCCATTCAGTCCTTGTAAGAAATGTGCTTGTTGTTCTAATACCACCAGTTCATTATATTTGGCGGATATTGCCGTTGTTAATGACTGTTGGCTACTTATTTGTTGTTGTAACTTCTGACCAACCTTATCCTGAGCATAGTACAAACCAAGATTCAAGCGTAATTGGGCATGGAGCTGATCAACATTCTGCAAACTAACCACGCCATACTGCAATGGAAAAACAGCATCTTGGCTGTTGATGCATAAATTACGGGTGTCCTCATAAAGCCGTTGCTTTTCTAGCTGAATTTGTTGCATCAATCGGCTGCGATTTTCCTCTACATCCAGCTTCATGCGGGTGGCTGACTCCTGTAGCTCTTGTTGTATCTGGTGCAGAGCTGTTGACGCCCTGCCAACCCGATCTGACAATTTCATGTCTACAAATGGCATCCATGTACCACTGCACCAATCCGCCATTACGGAATTACCAGTCCATAATGTACCAAGCGCTAGTACCGAGTAAACAAATACCTTAGCCATATTAAACTCCTAGCGACTTACCTGATTATTGAAAATTGACTTGAAGTTTTCCATTAAGGCGTCAATCGTATCCATAAAGTCATCAATGGATTTTTCCAAGCGTTCCTGCTCACGGCGTTTTAAATGCTCATTTTGGTAACTTTCCAAACGGTTTAGGCGTTCATCTACGGCATGGTTGAATTTATCCGCCAATTCATCCATTTGCTGTTGTAGCTCCACCAACTGATTGGCAAAAAAGCTATTACGCTCGCGTCGATATTGTGCTTTGCCTGTTACTAGCACATGGTTGCAATGTTCTTCCATTGCTTGCAGGCGAGTCTCCAGTGTCATCCTCAGTGTTTGTTGTCGGTACTCGAAACCTTGTTTTAACTCTACCAATACACTCTCTTGTACCAACTTGCGGCGCTGGCGACTCATTAGAAATGATGGTGTATCACCATGCTGCTCAATTGCTCTGATTGTCAGTTGCTCATGGTTTCTCCCCACTGGGTTGGTGTCCAGTGGTAAGCTCTGGGGCAAACTGCTATGTTTAATAGGATCGTTCATTGCATAACTCCTGCGTCTGGATTAATAACTCAAGTAGGTAAAATCCCTTCCTCAACCCAAACTTTTGCCTTTTTAAACTGCTGTCCTGCTTGGCGACGGATAGCGTCAAGGTCTGCCTCATGCTGGATACTGTCTTTTTCTTGTTCGTTATCTAATTGGGTTTTAAGGAGTTCTTGCTCTATTTCTCCCTGAAGCCGGAGTTTCAAGATGGGGGATAATGCTAGCACCACATTCTCAAAGGCTAAGACAATTCCTAGCTCCATCAACAGGGACAACATGAATGCAAACAAAAAAATGAACTGTGATGGGGTTGGCATCCATGGAAGGTTCATAGATTCTAGTGCCATTAGAAATGAGACCACCATCGGGTCGTTGGTACGAGGGTCATTCGGGTTAAACATCTCCAACACGTTTTGCTTTTTTTGTGCCTCCTGTTGGAGAAGCAAGGCTTCTTCCTGTTGGTAGGCATGCGCTAAATCGGCCTCATGGATTCGCAACTCATTTAGTTGACGGGTACGTAAGGTCTCTTTTTCTTGCAAACGTGCTGCATATTGAGCTTGATACTCCGCATAGCGTTCGCCTTTGAATGTCCCATTCACAACATTATTCATTTCTAACTGCCTCGACCGTTCTAAAGCAGCAATATCTTGATTAAGGCTTTCCATACTTTGTATTTGCTGGGTATTAAACTGTTGACGTTCCTGTTTTTGCCGTTCTTGCAAGGCTGCTATTTTTTCTTTGGTGAAATTCTCAAGTGCTGTTAACTTCTGGTCTTGCAACTGATGCTTCAGTTGTATGTTGTTCAAATTATCTGTCAGTAATAACGCTGAGCTGAGCAACGACAAAGCTAACAACCCACCTAAAAATATTTTTGAAACTAACCGAGTGGTAAATGGGTAACGGATATTCCTATTCATGGCGAACCCTCCAATAGCAGAAAACGATTCCAAAAGATTGCAAGCGCTTTTCCAAACTCCAAAGCGATTGCCAGCGTTATTGCAAGCAGGTTGTTATCTATAAAGTGTTGTAAAACTTGAATTTCAATCCAGCAGGAAAGAGTGAACAGCACAAAGCCAATAGCTAACTGTGCTAGCCAAGCAAGGGAGAAAATAGACTTGATCATTGCTAACCTCTCTATAATGTACCTATAAAGGCAGTGACATTATTTAAAATTAGCCTATGCTGCCTATTTTGTCAATAGGTGTCATAAAAAGTCAATGACGTATTTTCTATTCGATGACAAGATGGGCTAGAAGCTTATTACTGCGTTTACGTCTTGCTTTGATACTGTGAATACGAGAGAGCGCAACAAAACCTAATGGCTCGCCTTGGTCGTAAGATTCCAGCCTAGACTCAACCTCTTCTGCCTTGCTACCTAGCATCTCTAAATGTTCATTTGGGTTACGCTTTAACCATTGGATGATTGCTTGATAAAGCTTTGGATTTATCTTTCTAAGATTTGCTAACTGTAAGCGCCCATATTTTTCTTCATTATATAGACCTGAGGCATATATTCGCCTTATAAACTCACCTGCATTTTCTAATTTTCCTGAAACTCCATTAGAAGGGAGGCGCTTATCCGGCCAGTCCTGCAATGCCGCACAATCACTAGGTTCTAGTTTACCGAGTCTATCAAAAGGTAATACATTTTCTCTAGGCATGTGGTTTTTTAATAGGAATTCTGATATTTTCTCATCATCAATTTTCTTTTTATATTCACGATACTCTAGCATTCTCGTTAGATATTTAAAAGTAATGATTGCTTGCTTAGAAAATTCAGAGGTAGATATTTGCTCTATATTATCGCCAAGCAATAGCTTTGCACTTAACTGTTGGGAAATGAAATCTTTTAATTGTATTAAACTATTATCGCTAATTGAAAACTGCTCAAAGCCTTTTTCGGATTTTACTAAATTAATTACAAAATTAGCAATATTTTCTACTTGTTCTATTGGATAGATAGAAATTTCTTTTATTTTTGAAACTGTCATAAAAACCTCAGAGTACTAAGTATTGCCAATACGACCTTGTATAAGGCATATCAAAAAACTTTAGTTAAGTATCGTTGGCCTGTAGTACTGTTTTCAAAGAAAACTCCTTATACCATGGTTAAGGGCATCTCCATAACCACAACCTTTTATTCCACATCATCAAATGTTGATGAGCCGAGGTCATCCGTGTTAACTGACCAGCCTTGTTGATGTGCGTAAGTACGCCAATCTTTTGCTAGCACACTTGGTGGTGGATACCCACCATGTTTTTTGTAATACTGCATAAGAAAATTAACTAAATCCTGCCGATCTTCCTCTCGGCGGGCAGTAACACGTTGCATACATGACTGGAACTTTTTGACTACATAGTCAAGCTCAAACCAGTCTTTCTTACCCGCTATTTGCCAATGGGGGTTCTCAACCAACCTAACACGCCAGATACCGCGCCATGGTGTTGAAAAGCATTCTCCTTGTCCTTGCCTTTTTATGACGGAATGGGGGCATTTGGCAAGTAAAAGTTTCCTATACGGTAGTGCTTGTGCAAGGGCGTCGAACTCTTGCTGGATTGTTTTGATCAATTCATCTTCATAATGCTTTTCAAAAGCTGTGTTACTGGGGCACTCTTGTTTAAACATTTCGGACTTAATAAACCGCTCTTGCATAATGTCGACCGCTTCATTGACGTAAAGGCGACGCAAACTCTCCTGTAAGCGATCTGACAAGCGTCCTAGTACATAGTCTGCAAAGCGGAAAGACCGTCGCCACTCAGACAAATAGGTAGACGTATTTTGCGGTAATTGGGTATTAACGACCGTAGAAACGACTAAGACAGCGCCACTTCCAGCATAAACTGGTACGAACATCACCTGCGGAGTCCTGTCTTCTGGGTTCTCAGCATATCTTGCCTGCTGTGGTAACATTCGGTGGGTAAGACACGCAGTCACTTTATCGCGCTCATCCAGTCCATTGACTTTACCTTTTGCGCTACCTGCATATACCTGTTCATGGCGGCGTGAAAAAACAATACTGGAACTTAAGAATGGAGCTACTGCCCGGGAAAGGTTAGAAGGTGTCACCCCTTCAGCTTTTTCCCAAAGCGGTTCATAATGTTGTCTAACTGCATCGTGTTGGAACTTATCACTATCCCAGTAAGGTTTTACGATGCAATTTCCCATACCACTAACCGCACATTCTCCTCCCTCCTGATACCATTGGCAATTTGTATATTTATTTTTATGGTAATATTCACTTATTTGTGCTTTTTGGTTTGCTGGGAAAACTAGCTTTATATCAAACGAATTAGTTTGAGTGGTGCAGTCATGATTTTCTTCTACTTTATTGACGCGAATAAAAAAGAAAACATTACCAAATCCCATTAATTGCCCATTATTAGCAGGGTCAATAACTTCAGCTAGTGTCATCCCTTGCAATAAATCATAAACCTGAGCTATCCAATGGTTAAGTACCTTAAGGAAGTGTAACACTTTCTCATTCATATCATGTTGGTTTGATATGTATCGTTGAATTGTTGGAGCTAGGGTCTTGTTTTGGCAGGGAGAGAATGGCAGTAGCCAACCGTTGTACTTTCGTAAATCAGTCAAGCAATTATACATGGCATGGCTAATATTTAATCCCCACTGGCTAGAATCCTCATTCAATCTCCTAAAAAATGAAGTTAACCGATAGTAGGCTTCATGATTATGTTGCCTACCCAGTGAAATTTCATCGGTTTGCATTGAAATACGAGCAAGTAGTATATAAAGTTTTCCAGCTTTACCAGATAAAACTATACATTCTTCATGCAAAAGTTTCTCTTGATCTTTATTAACTTTATCAGCAAGTTGGTTCAAAAAGATCAGATAATATTCACATGTTTTAAATGTTGATAAAAAAATTATTTTTTGGATAGAGTCGCTATTATAGTTTTTGTTTTGCTCAGGTGCTGTTAAAACACAAATACGTGTTCGGGCTGATTGGAGCAATAACTCAAGGTAATTCACCAAATAGATAGAAGGTGCACCATCATGTGGATTATATAAAAAGAATCGCTCGAGGGCAGAACATAAGTGTAACAAGTCTTGGGTTGTGCCATCACGACTATCGGGGCTTCTATGCATTGCTCTCTCCTCATTCAAGGACAAGACTTTATCACACTTAGGCTTAGGAAAAATAAATTTTAACCAAAGATTTTATTTATCTAATCAGTATTTAGCTATGTCACTTAATAAATATTACGTAATATGATTTAATGTTTTTTACCATTTCAATAAATTTTAATATAGCTAGTGGCTAATATGCCTTAATCTTGCAGTCAGCTTGAATTCCTTCACACCTCATGTAATTAATCTCTGCTTAGCTCATATCAGCCAACTCATCTAGAGGTGCTCCTGCCGAGCGTTGATGTAGATTTTTGTAGGTAAGCTTGTTGCTATTAAAATAAAGAATTTATGAATAAAGATAAGGAAACCACATGATCGTTACGACTACTCCCAATGTTGAAGGCAGGCAGGTTATTAAATGCTGTGGTGTAGTTGCCGGAGAGGCAATTATTGGTGCGAATATGTTTAAGGATTTGATTGCAGAGATTCGTGATTTGGTCGGTGGGCGTTCAGGAACTTACGTGCACGGGAAATTGCTCTGAAAGAGCTGCAAGATCGTGCTCAAGAATTAGGCGCAAATGCAGTGATTGGGGTAGATATTGCTTATCAGGTCTTGAGTTAAGGCGTTAGTATGTTGATGGCTTCAGCAAGCAGTACGGCAATTGCTTTAGAATAAGCTCTGCTCAATGGGTAAATTAGTCCTATTGCTACCGGCTTTAGGAACTGCGTATGATGCCGCGATGTGTTATTTAGTCGCTGTCATTCTAAAAGAAAAGCCACACATGGAGCGTGTATGAGTTCTCAAAGCGGTATTTTGCGTAAAATGCAGGCTCAATTGGCGGTGCCTGTTGAGTATCAGTTAGTACTCAATGATACCAAAATTCCCTTAGCCCCTTACTTAGGTAAGCCGTTAGCTCTTCATTACACAGGTAAGATTTATTGCATTCATTGTGGACGGCTTAGCAAAAAAAGTTTTAATCAAGGGTATTGTTATCCTTGTTTTATGAAATTAGCACAGTGCGATAGCTGCATTATTAAACCCGAATTATGTCATTATGCGGCGGGTACTTGCCGTGAACCACAATGGGGTGAGCAGCATTGTATGCAAGCGCATTTCGTTTATTTGGCGAACTCTTCAAGTTTAAAAGTCGGTATCACTCGTCAAGGACAAATTCCCACCCGCTGGATTGATCAGGGGGCTGTGGCTGCTTTGCCGATTCTCAAAGTGCAATCACGCTATTTATCCGGTTTAATGGAAGTCGCTTTTAAGGCGCATGTCGCCGATAAAACTCATTGGCAGCAAATGCTTAAGGCGGAAGCGGCGTTTATTGATTTAATAGCAGCACGTGATCGACTCCTGCCTCAAGTACAGGATGCTCTTCGGGATTTAGGCCATCGCTTTGGTGAGACAGCGGTAGCCTTGCTGCCTGAGGCCAATGTAACGATGATTCAGTATCCTGTCTTGCATTATCCAAGCAAAGTGAAATCCTTAAGCTTTGATAAGGATCAGCAAGTGGCCGGTATTTTGGAGGGAATCAAGGGGCAGTATCTGATTTTTGATACTGGCGTGATTAATATGCGTAAATTTGCGGGCTATGAAATAGAGTTCTCTGTGTCTGCTTGAGCAGGTTTTTGCTGCGCAAGTTTTTCTAAAACATGGCTGACTGCAAATAAGGCAAAGCTTGCGGTCACAGTCATAACTGAGCCTAAACCACCTGCACAACTCAACCCCGTTGCGGCAGTATCATGAGGTCGCTCAGTGCTCATCTCACCTATAGCATTTGGGAAGCGCATGGGTTCATCGGACCACACGCAAGCGACTTCAAATCGCCGTTTGGGGTTACGGCTGAAGTGATAATCTTGGCGTAATTGCTTACGCACTCGAGCTAATAAAGGATCATGCTGACTACGGGCTAAATCACCGATACGGATTTGACTTGGGTCACGTTGCCCACCAGCCCCTCCTAAACTAATGATGCGAATTTTATGGCGTTTACAATAGGCAATTAAAGCGGCTTTAACTCGAAAATTATCAATACAATCTATCACATAATCCATTTCTTTATGAATAAACTGCGGAATTGTAGCTAGCTCGATAAAATCTTCAATTAAATGGACTTGGCAGCTAGGGTTAATATCAAGAATACGTGTTTTTAATACTTCAATTTTTGCTGCACCAATCGTACTGGATAAAGCAGGCAATTGACGATTGATATTGGATTCCGCCACATTATCTAAATCAATCAGTGTTAGCCTGCCAATCGCACTGCGAGCCAAGGCCTCTACCGCCCATGAACCAACACCACCAACCCCCACAACACAGACATGTGCAGCCTGAAAGCTTTGTAGCCCACGGTCTCCATAAGTACGTGCAATCCCACCAAAGCGGCGCTTAATATCCAGTTCGTATCCTGTTTTCATGGGTTAAACTTAACATTTTGCATTCGGCTTGAATAGTCGGAAACTCAATTAGCTGTTTATGCTAGAAGGTAAAGATTCAATTGATCGCCTTAGTTTGGCGGTTTGTCGGAATTAGACTTGAGTTATCGTTTGTTAAACATAGGTGAAGCTAACAAGTTCTAGTCTATTGACTATCACGATTAATTAGCATTAGTTAGGCCGTCGTTAGACTAAACCTAGGAGTAAGTTGTGAGGTTTTATCAGCGGTTAATAATAGTATCACTACTATCTGTGCTTTTGAGCTATTCATTGGCACAAGGCAATGATGGGCGCTTTCCGATTCGGGCTTTTCAAGCCGCACCATCAAAAGACTTAAAGGTTTTTAATGAGCACTTAAAAGCAATTGCCATGCAACATCCTCGTGGAAAAGCGGAGCCTTTGGCTTTACTAAAGCGCTTAACGATAGAGCTAGATGGCAGCATTAAAGCTTATCATTGGTGTGGCAAAATAAAGGCAGGGCAACAAATCTGTACTCTCCGTGAGGAAAATATTCCGAATCACTCGGTGGCAGGGGTATTGCAGAAAATTACCTTTAAAGCCACACAGACCGGTTGGTATGCGGCAAACATCCAACGTGCTTGGCGTTGTCAACCGGGCAAAGGCGAGTCTAAATCCTATCAAACAAAGCTGTGTGATTAGTGTTTATTTGTGCAAATGCAGAGTGAGATTATAAGCCAGAATCTGCCAATCCGTTTGGCGGTATTGAAGTAATGCGAGACTGGCATTATGCAGTACCGTTTTGCCACTGCCAATTTCACCTCCACTAAACCGAGCCAATAAACTGTTAATTAACCCTCCGTGAGTGACAATCAAAATACGCGCTTGGGGTTCGTCGGTTAATACTTTTAAACCCGCTAAAGCACGTTTTTGTAAAGTTTCGAGAGTTTCTTGTTTGGGAATCACTCCATCAGGGAAGGAATGCTGGCGTTGAGCTGCAGTCATACCAGAGCATTCGCCGTAGTCCCGCTCCATGAAGGCATCCATGATTTCTACAGGCTCGAGCTTGAGTGGCTGAGCAATAATTTCAGCGGTTTCGAGCGCACGTTTTAAGGGGCTGCTAATGATGCGATCCCAAGTCCATTGTTGTAGATAAGCGCCGGTTTGCGCTGCTTGGCTACGGCCAAGTGCATTTAGCTCAGTATCTTCATGACCTTGAATACGCCCCGCTGCATTCCAATCCGTTTGCCCATGACGAATCAAACAAATGCAAGGTGCACTCACATCGGCGGGAGGTAAGTACTTAAACACTGGCTAAGTTTCCTTTATCTTCTAACCATGCTTTGCGATCAGCCGCCCGTTTTTTTGCAAGTAGCATGTCCATGACGGCTTCGGCGGTTGCTCGATCTTCGAGCGTCAGCTGCACTAAGCGGCGAGTATCCGGTGAAATAGTAGTTTCCCGTAATTGCAGTGGATTCATCTCACCTAAACCTTTAAAACGAGTGACGCTAATAGTGCCCCGTTTTTTCTCGGCGGAGAGTAAATCTAAGCGTGCTTGGCGCTCAGCATCGTCTAAGGCGTAGTAGACTTCTTTACCAATATCAATCCGATATAAAGGTGGCATAGCAACAAAGACATGACCTGCTTCCACTAAGGAGTGGAAATGGCGCACAAATAAAGCACAGAGTAGGGTGGCAATATGTGCTCCATCTGAATCAGCATCCGCAAGGATACAGATTTTACCATAACGTAATTGGCTTAAATCGTCTTGTCCCGGCTCAACACCGATTGCAACTGAAATATCATGCACTTCTTGTGAAGCTAAAACCTGATCGGAATCCACTTCCCAAGTATTTAGAATTTTACCGCGTAGGGGCATGATGGCTTGAAATTCACGATCGCGTGCTTGTTTGGCCGAACCACCCGCTGAATCACCTTCCACCAAAAATAATTCAGTGCGCGTAATATCCTGTGAGCTGCAATCCGCGAGTTTTCCGGGCAAGGCAGGGCCACTGGCTACTTTCTTGCGCACTACCTTTTTACTAGCACGTTGGCGACGATGGGCATTATTAATCGCCATCTCCGCAAGTTGCTCGCCAATATTGGTGTTTTGGTTTAAATAGAGGCTAAATGCATCTTTCAGTGAGCCTGCAACAAAACTGGCAGCTTCGCGTGAGGATAAGCGTTCTTTGGTTTGCCCTGCAAATTGCGGTTCTTGCATTTTGAAGGACAAAACATAGCTAATGTTTTCCCAAACATCATCGGGAGTGAGCTTCAAACCACGCGGGAGTAAATTTCGAAATTCACAAAATTCGCGTAAAGCATCGGTCACACCCGTCCGCAAACCATTGACATGCGTCCCCCCTTGAAGGGTAGGAATCAGATTGACATAGCTTTCTTGCGTGAGTTCGCCGCCTGCAGGTAGCCAAACTAAAGACCAATCTACTGCCTCACGGGTTGCTTTTAAACTACCTGTAAACGGTGGCTCGGGTAATAGCTCGAAACCTTTTACCGCCTCGATTAAATAATCCTGTAAGCCCGCTTGATAATGCCATTCAATGGTTTCTTTGCTTTCTTCATCGGTAAAGCGAATGTGTAAACCGGGGCATAAAACAGCCTTAGCACGTAAATTATGCTTGAGACGGGGTAGCGAGAATTTGGGGGAGTCAAAATACTTAGGGTCAGGCCAGAAGTGCACAGAAGTACCCGTGTCCTTTTTAGCAACTTTGCCAAGCGCTTCGAGCTCACTCGCTTTATTGCCATCTGCAAAATTCATCGACCATAATTGCCCGCCACGTTTAATCTTAACTTCTAAGCGTTGCGAAAGCGCATTCACAACCGAAACCCCTACACCGTGTAAACCACCTGAAAATTGATAGTTCTGATCGGAAAATTTGCCACCCGCATGTAGTGTGCACAGAATGACCTCTACACCGGGTTTACCTTGTTCGGGGTGAATATCCACTGGCATACCGCGCCCATTATCAGTGACGGTGACTGAGCCATCTGTATGCAAAATCACGTCAATCCGATTGGCATAACCAGCAAGGGCTTCATCCACACTATTGTCGATAACTTCTTGGGCTAAATGATTCGGGCGGGTGGTATCGGTATACATCCCCGGCCGTTTCCGTACCGGGTCAAGACCCGTTAAAACTTCAATTGCGGAGGCATCGTAGGTATTATCCATGAGCTTTATTTTTTTTGTGGTAGTGGGTGAAGTAGTCAGCAACTTGTCCGACTGTCATATGAAGTTCAAGAGCTTCTTGTTTGCTGAGTTGATCGCGCTCAAAAATTTCCCCATCACTATAAATAGCTTCGTAGCTAATTTGGTGTTTCATAGCAGCGTAGTTTTCCTGCTGGATAGCATGCGTTGTCATATAGTTTGTTACTTCTGTGTATTGCGTAAAGCTTACAGAAGCACTTCGGTAGATATTAGTCACTCTGTAGGAAATGGGAATGGCAGAAATACTGGCAATAATTCGCCGTGTATATGAGGTAAATACCGCTTCGCCTAAGTCTTTAATGAGTTGAGCAGCAATACTTTGTTTTATTCCTGTTTGTTGCAACAATAAATTAGCTTTTTGAGCCATCTGTTGTTTTAGTTGTTCGTTAGCATTATCAGGATAGTCAATTTCTATATTGTGCTTCCGCCATGTTTGACAGATTTGCTCTTTGG
The DNA here is from genome assembly GCA_046051185.1 of Pseudomonadota bacterium. Classification (GTDB taxonomy): domain Bacteria; phylum Pseudomonadota; class Gammaproteobacteria; order Thiotrichales; family Thiotrichaceae; genus Thiolinea. The sequence continues at coordinate 17,708 of JBJOOT010000004.1, forward strand.
GTATGTAGAATAAATCAATATTACGTGTTTTCACCAATTCTTGTGCGGGCTTGGTGAAGTCACCTGCTGATAAAATGCCAAGTAAGCGCGTGGTGGGATAACTTGCCCGCATGGGTATTAATTTGCCAGAGTCATCACGAGCTTTATCTTTGGAATGCCGTGTACCTCTGCGCCAAAATGTTTCAAAAAAAGCGATAGGTATACCTTTTTTTTCGTCTGTACCATATAACTCTAATACAAAATCATAATCTACAGCATTCCCATCTTGATCCATCCAGATAATTTTATCACCACGGCAGGTACGACTTCTAAAGCGATGATCCAGATAGAGGCCAAGATGAGTGGCTATTTGGTCTAATAATTTTAAGGCGATATGTTCTTCAAACCAATCACCGACCAGTTGACCTAGTTTGTGACCGCTAGATGCATTTTGGGTTAAGTTCATAAATACCCTTTGATGTGATTGGCTAGGGCTTTTGCCAATAAGGGCGGGACGGCATTACCTACTTGATCATCTTGAGTGACGTATTTTGCTTTTCTGGTTAGGTTACCGAAAAATTGATAGTCATCGTCAAAACTTTGTAAACGTGCTGCTTCTCTGACGGTTAAGCCACGTGGTAACCAAGGATGGATGAGGTCTGTACGAAAATTGCAGGTGATGGTTCTTGCAGGTAAATCTTCATGGAGGCGAAATACATTATTTTTTTTGGTACGGAGTCTTTCTGGTAAGGAGCGTATATCGCCACCTTGAGGCATATGGGTATAACGCTCAATAATTTCATAACTGTGGCGTGTGGCACGGTGATTATAGAGTTTACGTGCTGTTCTTTGTCCACGTATGGCTGCTTGATAAGCATTAGTTGGTGGGGTTATGAAAATAGTTTCCTCGTCGCCTTCGCCTTGTTTAATTTCTGGCAAGTCGGATAGAGCTTCTTTGACCGACACCTGTGGTAATAATCTCGAAGTGAACAAGTCCAGTGTTTTCTGATCTTTGAGCTGTGCTGTATGTGTTGCCAACGGCATATTGACCGTTCCACTATTGCGTCTTCCAATAAGAATAAATCGAGGTCTAGCTTGGGGAACACCATAGTTGGCTGCATTGAGTGTATCGTAAGCGACTGTGTAACCCATCGCTGAAAATTCTTCGCAAATAGCCTCTAGTACCAAACCACCTTGCATGGAAACCAAACCAACAACATTTTCAAAAATAATAACTTCAGGTTTTAGGATATTAACGACTCTGACATACTCTTTGAATAATTGGTTCTTAGGGTCATCGGGCAATCTCCGCCCTGCTAGGCTAAAGCCTTGACAAGGGGGGCCACCGACTACTACGTCAATTTTTTTTCCATTCGTTAAGTGAATAAGATGATCTTCGGTAAGGTTTGATATATCTGCACAGACAGCATTTATATCGGGGTGATTATGGCGAAAGGTAGCAACTGCTTGAAGGTCAATATCTACTGCTAGTAAACATCTAAAGTTACTGGCTTTTTTAAAGCCTTCTGTAAAACCACCAGCCCCTGAAAACAGATCTACTGTGTTAAACAGGTTTGTCTGACTCGTCTCTACACTATTGTCGATAACTTCTTGGGCTAAATGATTCGGGCGGGTGGTATCGGTATACATCCCCGGCCGTTTCCGTACCGGGTCAAGACCCGTTAAAACTTCAATTGCGGAGGCATCGTAACTCGTACTCATAAGGGGGACTTTACCTTTAAATTTATACTTAGGTTTGCATCGAACCGCGAATTATAACGAGTTTTCGGGGCAAGGGGGAATTAGTGCTATAGTTGTGGAATTACGGGTGATGAGTGGTTTTTCTATGGTTGCATTAGCATTATCTTCCCGCCTAACGCCGGATGCTTATCTGCAAGGTGAGCGTGAAACTGCGCAGCGTTATGAATACATTCGTGGTGAAGTTTATGCGATGGCTGGCGCAGGGGATGGGCATGTACGCATTAGTGGTAATGTATTTGCTTTGTTGAAAGCGCAGTTACGCGGCTCAGGTTGCAGTGTCTATATGGCGGATATGAAGGTTCGGGTAAAAGAGGATGAAGCTTTCTTTTATCCTGATGTGATGGTGACTGGTGATCCAGCCGATTTAAAGCGTAATTATACGAAGCATTCGCCGCGTTTAGTGATTGAGGTTTTATCAGCTAGTACCGAGGGTTATGATCGTGGTATGAAGTTCGCGCTATATCGGGAGCTTGCCAGCCTTCAAGAGTATGTGTTGATTGACCCCCGTAGTTATCGAGTGGATGTCTTTCGACGTAATGATCATGATCGTTGGGAGTTGTTTGCCTTTACTACGCAAGAGAGCCAAGTAGAGTTTACCAGCTTGAATTTCAAACTGACTATGCAAGAGCTGTATGAAGATGTAGATTTTGAGTTGGTAAATCAGCGGGATTAAGGTACTTGGAGTTTGGGGAAACTGTCGGTTAACTTTGATTTTGCAAGCTCTCAGATTCTTGTTGTGCTGTCACTAGGAAATAGCAGTATTTCACCTGTTCCTTTGATGGTTACGCCTCGTGAGGATTCAACTACACCGTTTGCAATAAGGTCGCAAACTTTGAAATATCTGCTTTAGATACGGCAACTGATGTTTCAAAAGAATAGCCTTGGTAAATGGGGGTTCCATTAAGGGTAATCGTATGATTTTCTGCGCAGGGTATTTGTATTGGCATGCAGCAACTCCAAGAATAAATAGAATTTCTTCAGTATTTACGAGTGGTGTGGTGCATTAATAGCAATTAAGACTAATAGCAATTAAGACTGTTTGGCGAAATAGCTAGTATAGCTACATCTTGCCAAACTAAAGCTCTGAACTCCATCCCTATTTTCAAGCCATCTCAACTTCACAAAACTTTACAAACCCGCCGTAATCCAGCAATACAAGTTCTGCATGATAGCTCCATGCCAGCAAGACAACTGGCTCAGCCAGTCAAGCTGATTTAATCAATAATTTGGAGTAACTATTATGACCGATGTAAAAAACACTAATGACACTAATCCTGAACTGGTAACGGAAGGCGTGAATGTTAAGCTCAATACGGAAGCTGATACCCAAACAAGCTCATCGAATACTCAGACTAAGGGGAGTGGTTGTGGTGGGCGATCTCAGTGTGCTGGTTCTTGGCCGCAGGGTAAGCGCCGTTGGAAAGTATTGGCAGCGGCGGGGTTGATTGCCTTATTTGGATTTATGCTAGGTAAAGCGAGCAGCCATCATCATGCAGGACATTACGGCTATCACCAACCAATGCAAACTTATGAAACTGCCAGCCAGCGTTTACCTATGAGCATGATTTTGGATGGGATTGAAGCAACTCCCGCCCAACGCGCTAAAGCCGTGGAGCTGATGCGTTAAACTCAGCTAGCTCCTATTGATCCAATACTGAGTATAATCAGCCGCAGAACTAGGCCACTAGTTCTGCTTTTTCAATGGATGAAATCTTGATGCTAGAGCCACTCTTATTAATTGATGATGATGTTCGTTTGAGTCAAATGCTTGTGCAGTATTTAGGTGAAGCTGGCTATAAAGTGACCTGTGCCTATACGGGACAAGAAGGGTTGCGCCTAGCACAACAAGGCGCTTGGGCTTTAATTATCTTAGATTTAATGCTCCCCGATGCGGATGGTTTAGATCTGTGTCGCTATTTACGGACGGGAGCGACGACCACTATACCTATTTTAATGTTAACTGCGCGAGGTGATGCCACCGATCGGATTATTGGCCTTGAAATGGGTGCCGATGATTATTTGCCTAAACCCTTTGAGCCTCGCGAATTACGGGCGCGGATTAAAGCGATTTTGCGCCGAGGTCTACGTGAAAGTACGAATCAGCAGGTTTTACGTTTTGGCCGCTTAGAAATCGACCGTGAAGCCCGCGAAGTGCGTGTAGATGGATATGGGTGTGAGCTGACTAGTTACCAATTTGATTTATTAGTCGCAATGGCAGAGCGGGCGGGGCGGGTCTTAAGTCGTGAGCAATTGATGGATATGGTAAAAGGCGAAACCCTCGAAGCCTTTGATCGCTCGATTGATGTGCATATCTCGCGGATTCGGGCAGCGATTGAAGATAATCCCAAGCAACCCAAACGAATTATCACTTTAAGAGGGGCTGGTTATGTTTTTGCACGTAGCCAAGATGGTGAAGAGCCTTGATGAAGCGTAAGCATCTACACTGTGTTAAGCATCAATCCCAACCCGATAAAGAGAAGCGTCTGCGTTTTGGGCGTTTAAAACGGCGCTTATTTTGGCAAATTTATCTGGTAGTAATTAGCAGTGTGGGTTTAGTTTCCCTCTTGGCGGGTGTCGCTTTCCATGTGCGTGAGCAAAGTGGGCATCTACCCCTTTTTCCACTCTTATTAGCTACCGCTTTGATCGTTTCTTTAGGGGCTTATCCGATTGCTAAGCGTTTAACCTATCGCTTGGAAAATTTGAAACGAGGGGTTGAAGCCTTAGGCGCTGGGCAATTAGCTACTCGTATTCCAGTCGATGGTTGTGATGAGGTGGCGATTCTGGCCACCAGCTTTAATCAATCGGCTGAACGGATTCAAGCATTGCTGGCGAGTCAACGTCAATTATTGGCGAATGCCTCTCATGAATTACGCTCGCCCTTAGCGCGCATGCAGATGAGTTTAGCGATGCTAGCAGAACAACAAGACTTAGAGCAGACCGTGCAAGTACAAACCTTGCGCCAAGATATGCAAGAGCTGAATCAATTAGTGGAAGAGATTTTGCTAGCCAGTCGTCTAGATACCTTGGAAATCCCGTTAGAGCAAAAAACGGTTGATGTCTCTGCTTTATTGGCGGAGGAATGCGCCCGTTTAGAATTGGATTGTGAAGCTGAAGCGGTAGAAATCATTGCTGAAGAGCGTTTATTGCGTCGTTTGATTCGGAATCTTTTGGAAAATGCAGTGCGTCATGGCGGAGGGCAAGTCGAGGCTCGTTTAAGCCGTAAGACGTTTGAGCACATCAGTTTGCAGGTATTGGATCGAGGGGGCGGTATTCCTCTTGATGCCCAAACACATATTTTCGAGCCTTTTTATCGGCCAGCAGGGCATGGTGAAGGCCAAGGGGGATGGGGCTTGGGCTTAAGCTTAGTTAAGCAAATCGCCACTCGCCATGCAGGTACAGTCACTTGCTCTTCACGCGCTGGAGGCGGGACTGTCTTTGAGGTTTTATTACCTGTGCGATAAGAGCATTTCAGTTGCAAATCCAGTTGCAGCCTCTAAGCGTGCGCGCCACAATGCGCGGCATGAAAATCTATGAACATTATTCTTTAAAAGCACTCAATACCTTCGGGATTGCCGTGCAGGCGCGTTATTTTTGTAGTTTGCGGACACTGAGCGGGCTTAAATCGGTCATGCTGTGGCGGCGTGAACATCTTGAGTTACCGGTGTTGTTCTTAGGCGGTGGCAGTAATTTACTGTTTATTGCAGACTTTCCGGGGCTGGTCGTACAGGTGCGTTTGGAAGAGCGGACGGTGATTGCGGAGGATCAGCATTATGTGTATCTACGAGCTGGAGCAGGGGAGAACTGGCATGCGTTTGTGCGCTGGACGATTGAACAAGGCTATGCGGGCTTAGAAAATTTATCGCTGATTCCAGGGACGGTCGGTGCTGCGCCTATGCAAAATATTGGTGCTTATGGCGTGGAGTTGAAAGATCATTTCTATGAACTGGATGCTTTGGATTGGCGTACTGCAGAATTGCGCAAGTTCAGTTTAGAGGATTGTGCATTTGCTTATCGCGATAGTCATTTCAAATCAGTCGAACCGGGGCGTTGGCTGATTGTTGCAGTGACTTTCCGCTTACCCAAACAAGCCGTTTGGAAAACGGATTATGCGGGAGTGAGTGAGTATTTGGCAGGTCAAACGCTTAATGCACAGACGATTAGTGATGCGATTATTGCTTTGCGCCAAAGTAAATTACCTGATCCCCGCGTGCTAGGTAATGCGGGTAGTTTCTTTAAAAATCCGCTGGTAACTGCTGAGGCATTTGCGACTATCAAAGCGAGCTTTCCTCATTGCCCTGCTTGGCCACAAGGTGAGGTGTTTAAATTATCCGCAGGATGGTTAATTGATCAATGTGGCTGGAAGGGGCAGCGTGTGGGGGATGCGGGCACTTATGAACGACATGCTTTAGTTCTCGTCAACCACGGACAAGCAAGCGGTAGTGAAGTTTGGCAGTTCGCGCAAGCAATTATTGACTCCGTGCAAGCCAAATTTGGCCTAAGACTAGAGCCAGAGCCGAATGTGATTGGTGGATGAGCATTATCTAGATCTAGGATTGTTTAGGCTTTGTTGATGGTGGCTGGGCGCTGAGTTGAATTTGCCCAGCCGGATGGCGGATCATTAAGGCTTGATGGCAATGTGGGCAATTTAGATGGGTTTGTAGCCAAACGGTTTGTTTGACTTCTTCAAAAATTAAGCGTGCATCGGCATGGCTAATGCCAGTTTTCAGCCGTAAATACTCTAAATGACGTAAATCCGCAAATTTTAAATGATCTTGTTCTAAAGCTTGCATGACTTCCATGCGAAAAACATTGCGACGGTGCATGATTTCATTCATAAAGCCGGAGGCTAAAATCGCAGTCGGTAAGGCAGCAATTGCAACACCAGTAATAATAATAAAACTCGCTAAAAACTTACCTAAGGGAGTGATGGGAACTACATCCCCATAACCAACGGTGGCTAAGGTCACCGTTGACCACCATAGCGCTTGTAGGATGCTCCCAAATTTTTCCGGTTGATGGGCATTCTCGGCAAAATACATACCCGCAGCGGCGAGCAAAATCAAAACGCAGAGCACTAAAATTGCTGAGATTAAGTTTTCAGCTTCTTGTTGTACCACTTTGATTAATAAAGCGATTGATTGTGAATGGCGAGTAAGTTTGAAGACACGCACTAAGCGCAAGCTTCGTAGAATACGTAGATCGTTAATGCCAAGTAGAGCAGCTAAATAAAAGGGTAAAATAGATAATAGATCAATTATCGCCATCGGCGTGACCATATAGCTTAAGCGACTACGCAGAGCGGATTGCTGCTTTTTTTGGGGGGCTTGTGGGCTTACCCAAACCCTCAGGAGATATTCGAGTGTAAAAACGCTGACAGAAAATAATTCAAAATAATGAAAAGCTCGTGCAAAGCGTTGATAGATGGCTGGTTCAGAGGCCAGTACGACAGCACAGACATTCAAAATGATTAAGCAAGTCAAACTATAATCAATCCACCGTGCGGTAGGGCTACTATCTGCTTGCTCTAAGCAGGTATACAATTGTGTGCGTGTCGGCCACATGGGTGTTGTTCTCGTTTAGATGCTGGTACAAAGATTAAGATAGCGTGATTTTGTAATAGAAGACCAAGATGATTTATACACCACCCGTCGATACGGGTTTAGATCTTTATTATGTTGATGAGCACTTATTAGTGATCAATAAGCCCGCCGGTTTATTGTCGGTGCCTGGGCGGGGTGAAGATAAACAAGACTGTATGCTCAGTCGAGTGCTGCCCGAATACCCAGATGCGTTTATTGTGCATCGTTTAGATATGGATACTTCGGGCTTATTACTGATGGCGCGTGGTAAGGCTATGCAAAGTGCTTTAAGTATTTTGTTTCAACAGCGTAACGTGCATAAGCGTTATCTGGCAGTGGTCGGGGGGCAATTAAAGCGGGAAGAGGGCGAGATTAATTTGCCGCTGCTCTTAGATTGGCCAAATCGTCCTAAACATAAAGTCGATTTTGAAGCAGGAAAACCTTCCCTGACCCGTTATCGCTTATTAGCTTATGATGCGAATACGAAGCTGAGTCGTGTTGAGTTAGAGCCATTTACGGGGCGTTCACATCAATTACGAGTGCATTTAATGAGTTTAGGGCATCCGATCGTGGGTGATGAATTGTATGCACCCCCTGAGCTAAAAGCTCAAGCAGATCGGCTATTGTTACATGCATGGCAATTGGGATTTCAACATCCTGTGACACAAGCTGCTTTACAATTTGAATGCCCACCCGCGTTCTAGCTCGTGCCCATTTCTAAGTATTTCGCTTTGCGATAATCACTTGGCGGGACACCCGCTAAATTCTTAAAAAAACGTGAAAAGTAAGCAGGGTCTTTAAAGCCTAAGGATTCTGCGACCCGCTCTAAGGATTCTTGGGTATAAATTAGGCGACGTTTGGCCTCGAGTAACACTCGTTCTTGAATTAAACCTTTAGCACTATTACCCGCCTTTTCTTGGCATAAGCGATTTAAGCTCGAAATAGAGGTATGTAGAGCCTTAGCATAAGTTTGTACATCCCATTGTTCTCGATAATGCGTTTCCAATAAATGGCGGAATTGCTGAAAGGTTTGGCTGCTTTTGGGATTATTCTGAACTTGAGCATGACTGTATTGCAGTTGTCGCCACAAGGTCATGAGTAAACTACCCATGAGCCAACTCAACATGGCTTCTTGACCTAGATAGAGATGTTTTAATTCTTGACGAATTAATTCTAGATAAGTTTTGAATTGAATAAAAAGTACATCCTGATCAGTAAAACTAATGGTATGGGGTTGGTCTAATAAGCGAGCTAGGCCTTGAAAGGGCTGGGTTGGCGAGTTCAATAAAGAAGCTTCAACAGATAAGACGATGCCTTGAGTATCCGCAGGAAATTCAAAACCATGTATGCAACTTGGTGGGATGCTAACTGCCCAATTACCTTGGAGTTGATGCTGTTGATCCTCTAGTTTAACCTGCAAGCACCCATTGATTAATAACAAAATTTGGAACAGGCGGGTATGTCGATGCGGTTTAATTACCCAATTATTATCGCGGCTGCGATCGGCAATATCTTCAATATGCACGAGGCTCGGTTGTTGACTGAGGCTACTTTCACCATACAGCGCAAACTGCGGAATAAGCTGGGATTGCATACGACTCATGATAGTTTCTCATCGCCTTTAGAAACACTAGTTTAGAAGATTGACCTAAAAGTACAAGTTTTTGCTGTGCCTAGTCATTCTGCAAGCGTAGGCTTTGGCCGATGATGAGTTCATTAATTTTTAGGAGGAGTAGGCGATGAAAACTTTAAAAACCCAAGTGGCAATTATTGGTGCAGGCCCTTCCGGCTTATTACTGGGGCAATTGCTGGCTAAGCAGGGGATTGACAATATTATTTTAGAGCGCGTCACTGGCGATTATGTATTAGGGCGCATTCGTGCGGGTATTTTAGAGCAAGGCTTTGTGGATTTGGTACGTGAGGCTGGGGTTGGCGAGCGCATGGATTTAGAAGGTGAAGTCCATGAGGGATTTGAAATAGCGGTGAATGGTCAAATCACACATATTGATTTAAAGGGTCTTACCGATGGCAAAGTGGTCGTTTGCTATGGGCAGGTTGAAATCACTAAAGATTTAATGGATGCACGAGCTGCTGCTGGTTTAAGCACTTATTATGAAGCTAGTAAGGTTCAGCCTTTAAATGTGACTTCTGAGCAGCCTTCGATTCGCTTTGAATATCAAGGTGAGCCATACGAATTGCAATGCGACTATATCGCCGGTTGTGATGGTTTTCATGGTATTTCACGGCAGACGATTCCGGCAGAGTTGCGTACCGAATACGAGCGGGTTTATCCATTTGGTTGGTTAGGCCTGTTAAGTGAAACCCCGCCGGTTAGTGAAGAATTGATTTATTGTAAGCATGATCGAGGTTTTGCTTTGGCGAGTCGGCGGTCAGCGACCCGCTCACGCTATTATTTGCAAGTTCCACTGACCGATAAAATTGAAGCTTGGTCGGATGAAGCCTTTTGGGAGGAGTTGAAGCTGCGTTTACCACCCGAAGCGGCAGAGCGTTTGGTGACAGGGCCTAGTATCGAAAAAAGCATTGCGCCTTTACGTTCATTTGTTTGTGAACCGATGCAATATGGGCGCTTATTCTTAGTCGGTGATGCGGCACATATTGTCCCTCCTACAGGTGCGAAGGGCTTGAATTCGGCCGCTTCCGATGTAGCTACTCTGTATAAAATCATGCAGCGTGTTTATCAGCAAGATGACAAAGATTGTATTCATCAATACTCACCGATTGCCTTGCGTCGTGTTTGGCATGCGGAGCGCTTCTCATGGTGGATGAGTAATATGCTGCATAATTATCGCGATATGGACTTGAGCGACATGAAATCCGGCACGTTTAGCCGCTTTATGGATTCAGAGCTGGATTATTATTTAAGTTCAGATTTAGGGCGTAGAGTCATTGCTGAGCAATATGTCGGCTTACCCTATGAAGAGCTTGCGGATTAAGCATTTTAATATGTTTAACTACGTTGCTGAGTAGCAAGATTCAGTCTATTACTCAGCACATTTCGCCGTATAATTCCCATTTTACCAGCGTGACTTGGGAGTAGGAATGTCAGTCGAATCTATTAAAGCCCGTTATACCTTATCAGAGCGTGATTTCTTAGCCGCTAGCCGTTTAAACGAAACGCCACCCCTTCGGTTATTAATGCTATTTGCCGCTATTTTAATCGGTCTTTTAGCGGTTTATTTAAGCGACTATTATGGTTTTGGCCAATTAGCTTTGGGTGCTTTGATTGGCTTAATTTGTAGCTATTTGTTTTTATACTTTGTAGGTTCACCGTATAAAGCTAAAAAGTTTTATCGGGGCTTTAAAGCTTTACACGGTGATTTCACGGTAGAGCTACTTCCAACGGGGCTTGAAATCAGTTCCTCGTATGGCAGTAATCAGTTGCTATGGAAAGATATTAAGGACTGGAAACAGAATAAGGATTTCCTCTTAGTTTATCCTAAACCGGATGTGTTTTATGTATTACCTAAGAAAATTAGCGAGCAAGGTTTCGACGGTAAGGCTTTAGTACAAGCCTTAGAGATGTATGTGGGTAAAGCCAGCTAATTTCGGTGATGAGTTTTTATTAATTCGTTGTATGCCTTATGTGCTGTCATCCTCAGTAGAGTGGTTCGTGAGATCGAGATTGAGTATGGGGTCGAAAGTCGTAAATAAGGTAGATAGATGCTCCATAGAGGGTTCAGCAATCATTTCCACAGGGCCACCATGTACGGTATCGAAGTCTTCCAGCCAAATTTGCCCTGTTTTATCGCGCCGGATATGAAATTTGCCAGTACATACTCGGCAGAAAGTAGCAGGCTGATCATCAGCTGGCATCTCAACGACAGGGCCACAATAGGGGCAGGATAATAAAGGTCGATTCAGGTCACTATGCCCGATAATGTGCAGCAGTTCTTCTTGTTTAATCAGCAAAAACTCATCCACGATAGCTGGATCAAATTGGATATTACGTACCGCCCAGATTAATTCTCGGGCATCCTTCAGAGGCATACCGTCACGATAAGGGCGGTTTGAGGTCATAGCATCTAAGGTATCGCATAGTCCAATGATCCTTGCACCTAACACAATGCTTGTAGTGTCTAGCCGATGTGGATAACCGTAGCCGTCCCATTGTTCGTGATGATCACGGGCTAGGATGGCAATATTTTGCGAGAGTTCATAGCGGGCTAGCATCCGATAACCTGCAAGACTATGGGCTTGCATTTGTAATAGTTCGCCAGATTCCAAGCGTCCTTTTTTATTCAATACTTGATCCGGTACAATAATTTTCCCAAGATCATGCAAATAAGCACCTAAGGTTAGTTGGAATAAGTCAGTGGCATTCATGCCTAAACGTTGACCGAGGAGTTTGGAAAATTGCGCAACGCGCCAGAGATGACCTGCTGTGTAAGGATCGCGAGCCTCAACAATTTGAGCCATATATAATAGATGTTGCAGACTGGGATCTGCCACTTGGTTATTTTTTATCATTTTTATTAATTAGATATTAGGGTTTTGTCTTGAAAACAATATCACTATTACCTAATGAAAAAAAGTTCTTGGCAAAAAAAATTTATTGGGGTTTTAAAACAAGTCGCTAGATAAAAGAAGCCTACTCAAAGGTAGGCTCTTTATGCTTTAGTACACGGGGTTAAACTACCGAGCCATCAGGATTAGCCCCTTCAATGACATTCTCTTTCGGAATCAAATGCTCACGTTTTAATCCAAATAGCATGACTAACGGGGAGGCAACTAAAACTGAAGAATAGATGCCGAACATAATACCAATCGTCAAAGCCAAGGAGAAATTGTGTAAAGCTTCACCACCGAAGAAAAACATCGCTAAGACCATAATCTGGGTCGAGGTATGCGTAATAATAGTACGCGACATTGTCGCTGTAATGGCGTTATCAATAATATCGGGGATACTCGTATCGCGCATTTTGCGAATATTTTCACGTACACGGTCAAATACCACCACGGACTCATTGACCGAGTAACCAAGAATGGCTAATACCCCTGCTAAGACCGTTAAATCAAACTGCCATTGGAAGAAGGCAAATACCCCAAGAATAATCACCACGTCGTGCATATTGGCAATGGTGGCTGCCACTGCAAATCGCCATTCAAAGCGGAAAGACAGATAAATAATAATACCCGCTGCCACCAACAGGAGAGCTAAGCCACCATTTTCGTATAGTTCCTGCCCAACTTGGGGGCCGACAAATTCAACGCGGTTGAGTTGTACATCGGGCGCATCAGCTTTAAGGATTTTCATCACTTGTTCGCTAACTTGTGCACCGGACTTACCTTCTTCAACAGGTAAACGAATCAAGACATCCTGCGTCGAGCCGTAGTTTTGTACGAATACCTCGTGAAAGCCTTGAGTTTTTAAGGTTTCGCGAATCTGTTCAATGGGGGCGGCTTGCGCATAACGCACCTCAATCATAGTGCCACCAGTGAAATCAACCCCTAAATTGAGGCCACGGTATACCAAGAAAAAGACAGCAAAGATAAACGTACCTAATGAAATAAGGGTCGTTACCTTCCCATATTTCATAAAGGGGATGTCTTTTTTGAAATGGAAAAATTCAAGCATGATCGATCCCTTAGATAGAAATATGAGTTAAACGTTTGCGATAGCCATAAACCAAATTGGTCAAGGCACGAGAAACCGTAACGGCACTAAACATCGAGGTCAAAATACCTAAGCAAAGTACCACCGCGAACCCCCGCACTGGGCCAGAACCCAACATAAATAAGGCAACACCCGCAATTAAGTTAGTGAGGTTAGAGTCTAGGATCGTGCCCCAAGCTCGTTCATAGCCCGCATTAATGGCTACTTGTGGGGACGCTCCATTACGCAGCTCTTCACGAATCCGCTCATTGATCAAAACGTTGGCATCAATCGCCATCCCTAGGGTTAAAGCAATCGCTGCCATCCCCGGTAAGGTTAGTGTGGCTTGAATCATTGAAAGAATGGCAAATAATAAGAAGCCATTCACCCCTAAAGAAATACTCGAAATTAAGCCAAAGACACGGTAGTAAATAATCATAAACGTAACGACCGCGATAAAGCCCCAAATATTAGATTTAAAGCCTTTCTCGATATTCTCTTTACCCATACTGGGGCCGATGGTACGTTCCTCGACAATATATAAAGGTGCGGCTAAGGCACCTGCTCGCAGTAGTAAGGCTAAATCACGGGCTTCTTTCGTTGAATCTAGCCCTGTAATTTGAAAGCGCTTGCTCAATTGCTCTTGAATCCGCGCCACATTAATAACCTCTTCGGTTTTAACTGGCTTACGGACTTTTTGTCCATCTACTTCGACTTCTTGGAATTTAGTTTCAATATAAACCACCGCCATGAGCTTTTGGACATTCTCACCGGTCGCTTTACTAAAACGGCTAGCCCCATTGCCATCTAAAGTAATATTAACGGAGGGTTGGTTATTTTGATCAAAGCCAGAGCTAGCATCGGTAATATATTCACCCGTCAGCATCACTTTACGCTTTAAGAGAATCGGTGTGCCATCGCGCTCTTTATACAATTGCAAACCAATCGGGGCGCGTCCTGAAGCTTGAGCTTGCTGAGGATCATTGCCAGCATCATCGACTAAGCGAAATTCAAGGGTAGCCGTCGCACCCAAAATTTCCTTAGCGCGTACCGTGTCTTGTACCCCAGGCAATTGCACGACAATCCGACCTTTGCCTTGTTGTTGAATCACAGGCTCAGCCACACCCAACTCATTGACCCGTTTACGCAAGGTCGTAATATTTTGTTGGATCGCAAATTTTTCGATATTCAAGAGGTTTTGTGGAGACATGGTGGCGGCAAGAATATAACTGCCATCCTGTTCTTTTCTATCCCAAAGCAACTCATTATTGATATACGGTTTACTTAATACCGGAGCTGCTGCCTCCCGTTCTTGCTCAGTTTTGAATTTAGTAATTAGCTGATCGCCTTCACGCGCAATGCCTAAATAGCTTAATTTGGCTTCACGTAAAGTATCACGAAATTCGTCTTCATAACGCTCATAGGCCTTATCCTTGGCTGCATTCATATCCACTTCCATTAAGAAGTGTACCCCCCCACGTAAATCTAAGCCTAAATACATGGGATTAGCATGCAGAGCGCGTAGAAACTGGGGCGTGGATTGAGCCAAATTGAGTGCAACGATATATTTATCACCCACGCTTGTTTTTAAAGCTTCTGAGGCTTTCAATTGTATATCGGTATCCGCGAAGCGGAATAAGACCTGTGAGCCATTGTTTTCACTGGCTCGGAAGCTTAAACCTTGATCTTTTAAGATTTGCTCAAAGCGCTGCATTTCAGCTGGATCAATGGTTTGCTCAGTTTTAGCGCTGATTTGAACAGCAGGCTCAGAAGGGAAAAAGTTAGGAATTGAGTAGATAATGCCGATCAAAAGAATGATCGCAATCATTACATACTTCCAGACTGGATAGCGGTTCATTGTTATATTCCAAAACAAGCCCCTAGGCTGGGAAGCTCAACAGCACAGCCTAGGTGAGCGGGTCTAAAAGGAGAAAAATCAAGCGTTTTTCAAAGATCCTTTGGGTAGCACAGAAGCAATGGCTTGCTTTTGTACTTTGATTTGTACATTGTCAGCGATTTCGATTTGGATAAAATTATCGCCAATCTGCGCAACTTTACCTAAGATCCCGCCGCCAGTGACGACTTCATCGCCTTTGCTGAGCGCTTCTAACATAGTTTTATGATCTTTAGCGCGCTTTTGCTGAGGACGAATGATCATAAAATACATGATGGCGAAAAATACGCCCATCATCAAGACCATTTCAATTAAACCACCTCCCGCAGGACCGGCCGGAGCTGCTTGTGCCATTGCATCAGAAATAAAAAAACTCATCTCAATTCTCCTTAAAATTCAAAACAGAAGCGCGAATTGTGCCGTCCCTTCAGCACTTACGCTAGTTCCCACGCAAAACTCAACACCCTAGGCAATTGTTTAGCTTGCAGGCGACATAATAAAATTCGATCTAAACCTAAAGCGATACCTGCCGAAAATGGCATACCTGCTTGCACCGCTGCGATAAACCGAGTATCCAATGGAATAGCTTGGATTTGTTGCTTCGCATCGGCGACTAAAACACGTTCTAATTGCACGGCATCTATCTGCTCTTGATAACCATTACCCAGCTCTAAAGCACCTAAATACACTTCAAAGCGTTCTGCCACCCATTGACCGTCCTCTAAGCGCACTCGTGCTAAAGCTGCTTGAGTGGCAGGATAATGACAGATAAAGCTCAAACGGTCGCTTGGAAAGCTCGCCTCAATACAATGGGTAAACAGCAAGTCCAACCAAGCTTGCAGGCTCAACTCTCCTTGAACATCTAGTTGCTGCTGTTGAGCACAGGCTTGCAATTGCTCAATAGTCGCTTGATGGGGATCCAGCCCTAAAATTTCAAGGAAGGCTTGGCGATAACTGAGGATACGCGGTTCAGCCTTTAGATGCGGAATCGCAAGTTGTAATAACTCGGCCACTTCCTGCATGAGTTGTTGATAGCTAAAGCCGACCCGATAATATTCCAGCATACTGAATTCTGGATTATGTTTTCGCCCCGATTCATCTTGCCGCCAGACTTTACAGATCTGATAAATATCCCCACTGCCTGCGGCTAATAAGCGTTTCATGGGGTATTCGGGGGACGTATGCAAATAGCGTAAACCGTGTGGAGTATTAACGCTGAAACTTGCGATATGGGGATCGGTATTGCCCGCTTGAGAGAGCGCCGGAGTTTCAACCTCCATGACACCACGCGCATGGAAAAAAGCGCGTAGCTGCTGATAAAGGCAAGCACGCGCTTTGAGAGCTTGAATCGAGGCCGTGGGTTGCCAGATCACCTCATTCATTTTTGCAGCACTCATGCGTTCAGTATTTATTTGACGCGGGAAATATATTCACCAGTGCGGGTATCAATGCGCAGGACTTCATCCTGATTCATATATAAAGGCACTTTTACCACGGCACCCGTTTCTAAGATCGCCGGTTTAGTACCACCGCTTGCTGTGTCACCTTTGAGGCCAGGGTCAGTTTCAACGATTTTCAATTCAACGAAATTGGGAGGCGTGACGGTTAAAGGGACTTCGTTCCATAAAGTCACGACACAAACTTCATTGCCGCGTAACCATTTGACGGCATCTTCCATCGAGGTGGCGGGTGCGGCCACTTGCTCAAAAGAGCCATCGGTGGCCATGAAATAATAATCATCACCCTCTTTATACAGATATTCCATTTCACGGTCGACGACATCTGCTGCCTCAACCGAATCACCGGATTTCCAGGTTTTTTCAACGGTACGACCGGTTTTTAAATTCTTTACGCGAACACGATTAAATGCTTGACCTTTACCCGGTTTTACAAATTCGTTCTCAACGATGGTATAAGGGTCGCCGTCAATCATTAGTTTGAGTCCAGAACGGAACTCGTTGGTGCTGTAGCTTGGCATAGCCTTGTTGCTCTCCAAAAATCACTCAATTTATACAAGGTGCGTATGATAACCGGAATCGCTGCAAAAAATCAGACTAAAAATTCAAGTTCATTAACAAGTTCAGGGTGGCAACGTGCTTTAGCCTCGGCAGTCCGCGATCCTTTTGAGCTTATTCGGTTATTAGAATTAGAAGGACAAGGGGCGGAAGTGAGTTTAGAGGCCGCTCGCCAATTTCGTTTATTAGTACCGCATAGTTATCTGCGCCGGATGACTAAGGGGGATTGGAACGATCCTTTGTTACGTCAAGTTTTGCCATTATCCGCAGAAATGCAGCTTGCGGCGGGATTTTTAAGTGATCCAGTCGGTGATACGGCCGCCAGTGTTGCCGATGGCGTATTGCATAAATATCAGGGGCGAGTGTTATTAGTGACGACCGGTGCTTGTGCGATACATTGCCGTTATTGTTTTCGCCGTCATTTTCCATATGGCGAAGCCAATCCAGCGCGTGATCATTGGCAAGAGGCGCTGAATTATATTCAAAACAACTCTGAGATCACCGAGGTTTTATTAAGTGGAGGCGACCCTTTAACTTTATCGGATGAGCGCTTAAGCCATTTATGTGAGCGCCTTGCCGCCATTGAGCATGTACAACGCATCCGCTTGCATACGCGCTTACCGATTGTTTTACCTGAGCGGATTGATGAGGGTTTATTAACCGCGCTTAGACAGTTAAACAAACAAATTATTATGGTCATTCATGCTAACCATGCGAATGAGTTTCAAGATGCTGAAGTACAAGCGGGCTTAAAAGCTTTATGTGCAGCCGGAGTCTTATTACTGAATCAAACAGTATTATTACGCGGGGTAAATGATAGCGTGGCTGCTTTGGCCGCTTTAAGTGAGGCTTTAGTGGCCGCAAATGTCATGCCGTATTATCTGCATATTTTAGATCGAGTGCAGGGGGCGGCGCATTTTGAAGTGCCAGAAGCGGAAGCCAAAGCTTTGATTGCAGCCTTACGCTTACAAGTTTCGGGTTATATGGTGCCGCAATTAGTGCGGGAAGTAGCGGGTGAGGGAGCAAAAATACCTTTATAAGCTTGATTAAATATAAGCTTTATTAAAGCCTAGGATTGAATCTACACTAGTGGCTACTTAGGAGTAGGAGTCTAATCATGTCGGCTATTGAACATCCCGCAGCGGTTGCTGCTTTCCAAGCCCGCTTTGGGGAGTTATTCACTGTCAATGCAAGCTTACGCCAGCAACATGCTCATACTCAGACTTGGTTACCTAACCAACCGGCTGAAGGGGTTTTATTTGCCACCGATAAGTATATGGTTGTAGAGGCTGTTAAATTATGCGCCGAATACCATTGCCCGATTATTCCTTTTGGGACAGGGACTTCACTGGAGGGGCATATTAATGCACCTCAAGGCGGGATCTGTATTGATCTATCACGGATCGATAAAGTATTGCAGATTTATACAGAGGATCTAACCGCTGTCGTGCAACCCGGGGTTACGCGGGAGGCCTTAAATCAAGCCTTGCGGCATACTGGTTTGTTTTTTCCGATAGATCCGGGGGCGAATGCAAGTCTAGGTGGCATGGCGGCTACCCGCGCTTCAGGGACGAACGCGGTGCGCTATGGCACGATGAAGGATGTAGTATTAAGCTTAGAGTTTGTTACGCCCCAAGGTGAATTGATTCGTACTGCTAGTCGGGCGAAAAAAACGGCAGCAGGTTATGATTTAACCCGATTATTGGTCGGATCAGAGGGTACTTTAGGGATTATTACAGAGCTAAGCCTAAAAGTATTTGGTCGACCCGAAGTGGTTGCGGGTGGCGTTTGTGCGTTTCCAACCGTACTAGATGCCTGTAATGCGGTGATTATGACGATCCAAGCGGGCATTCCTGTTTCACGGCTTGAATTATTAGATGCCTTACAAATTCAAGCCTGCAATCGCTACTCCAAACTTACGATGGCTGAACAACCCACGCTATTTGTTGAGTTTCATGGCAGTGAGGCCAGTGTGGCCGAGCAAGCTGAAATGTTTGCGAGTATTGCGGCTGAATTTGCTGCCCCTGAGTTTAAATGGAGCAGTGATCAACAAGATTTAGCCCAATTATGGAAAGCTCGCCATAATGCTTTCTTTGCCGCCCAGGCTTTGCGTCCCGGAGCGCGGGCTTATTCGAGCGATGCTTGTGTCCCTATTTCGCGTTTGGCCGAATGTGTAGAGGCCACCCGTCAAGATTTGGAAGAATCGGGCATGATCGCGACGATTTTAGGGCATGTGGGCGATGGTAACTTCCATATTATTTTATTAGTTGATTTAAACGATCCTGTTGAAGTAGCAAAAGCTGAGGGTATTGTCTCGCGGATTAGTCAACGAGCCATTGCTATGGAAGGGACTTGTACTGGTGAGCATGGGATTGGGCAAGGCAAACAAAGCTATCTGCTAGAGGAGTTAGGGGGAGCGGTGGATTGGATGCGTAAAATTAAGCAAGCCCTCGATCCACTTAACTTAATGAATCCGGCCAAGATTTTTAGTTAGCGAGTTTTTAGTTGGCTAGCTTGGTTTTGACTGAGTACTCGCCTAATAAAGGCAAAAGCCAAGGTTTATGCTTCGCGATTTCAGCCGAAGTTAAGCCGCTAAGCTCGTAGGGGAATACCAGCCAATCCTCTGTATGATGCAGGACGAAATCAGGTTGCAACGGTGTCGCATTAAAGGAGGGGCGTTGCCATAGCGTGGCTATTTTTACTTGCTCAGGCAGATTGCGCTTCAAATGAGTTTGTAAGCGCTTTAATACCGCTTCAATCGAGTGGCCGGAGCTAAATACATCATCTACGATAAGTAAACTATCTTCGCGGTTGAGCGTTTCTAACAAGTATTGCGTGCCATGTACCCGAATGCCTGCACCTTGATCCGCCACCATTTGCTGATAATGAGGCTGCCCGCGATAAGAGGTGCGCAAAGCAATATGGTTAGTGTGTACACCTAAAGTTTGCAAGCATTCCTGTACATAAATACCTACCGTACTTCCGCCCCGCCATAAACCAACAATAAAACTAGGTCGAAAGCCACTGGCATAGATTTTTACGCCTAAACGAAACGAATCTAGAATCAAGGTTTCTTCATCAAGAAAGCGTTTTTGCATAAAGTGGGTCTCGTCCGTCGTGTAAGGTGGAGGATTGTATCCATGAAATGATTAGCTGATAATCAAGCAAGCTTGGCTAGGAAGCAAGTATCAGTCAGTTTGATCGGTTAGAAATCAATAACAGGAGTTCATCATCATGGCAGAGTGGCGTAAAGTTGCAAAAGGTTTTGCTTTAGGCGATGGTCATATTAGCACCAAAGAAGTAGATATGCTCAGAACCTTAGTGCTCAAAGACGGTGAGGTGAGTAAAAGCGAATTAGAGTTTTTGCAAGAGATCAAAGCCGAGGCGAAAACGGCAGTGAAAGCACTCGATGAATTAATTGAAGAATGCAAAGGTATGGTCAAGTAATCGGTAGCAGTCGTCGGCAAAATGGTAAAAGCAATATGAGTACGAAGCGTTATCTCAGTGCACAAGGTTTGTTGGAAGATTCGTTTCGTTTAGGTCATCAAATCCTGCAAAGTGGGTTTGAGCCAACTTTCATTATTGCGATCTGGCGCGGCGGTGTGCCTATTGGTATCGCCGTGCAAGAGTATTTAAGTTTCCACGGTATTCAAGCCGATAATATTGCGATTCGTACCGCTTCTTATTCAGGGATTGACCAACAAGCCCGCCAAGTACAAGTGTTTGGTTTAAATTATCTAGTAAAGAATGTGCAGCATCATGATCGCTTATTGATTGTAGATGATGTATTTGACACGGGGCGCTCGATTGAGGCGATTATCCATGAGCTGCAACGCAAAGCTCGCTTAAATACGCCCGAAGATATTCGTGTTGCTGTACCTTATTACAAGCCGAAGCGGCGACAAATTGAGCGCCAACCAGATTTTTATTTGTATGAAACCGAAGAGTGGTTGAAGTATCCGCATTCTTTGGAGGGCTTAAGTGCATTAGAGATTCAAACGCATCGCCCCGAAATTTATGCAATTTTGCAGGATTATTTGCCTAAGGTTTAAGCATGAGCCAGCGTATAAGAGGGGCAAATTATCCGTTCATCGCCCTCTTACTGCAATTCGTATTGCTTAAAGCTTGACAGTTATTAGGGGCACGATTATTATTCGCAGCCTGTTCAGCGGGAATAGCTCAGTGGTAGAGCACAACCTTGCCAAGGTTGGGGTCGCGAGTTCGAATCTCGTTTCCCGCTCCAGAATTCTGGAGCATATTCTGGATTAAGTTCAGGCTGTCACAAGCCAGTAAGCGGGAATAGCTCAGTGGTAGAGCACAACCTTGCCAAGGTTGGGGTCGCGAGTTCGAATCTCGTTTCCCGCTCCAAATTGTTTAAAGGCTGGGTGGCAGAGTGGTCATGCAGCGGATTGCAAATCCGTCTACGCCGGTTCGATTCCGACCCTAGCCTCCATTAAAACATAGTCATCTGCCCAGGTGGCGAAATAGGTAGACGCAAGGGACTTAAAATCCCTCGGATGGTAACATCCGTGCCGGTTCGACTCCGGCTCTGGGCACCACCTTTATTGTTAACTCCATAGATTTAATTCACTATCACAGTTAATTCTGTGTGTCTCTCTGCTTTCTGATGGCACTTACTATTTTATTTTTAATAACTGCAAATAAGTAGCTTGTTCTATGCCGGGAAATACAGCTAAGTCTCGCTTAAATATCATTGGTTGTGGTCATGTTGGTCAAACTTTAGCTTATCTTTGGGCGCAAGCAGACCTCGTCAATATTGCACAGGTTATGAATCGCAGTTTGCCAAGTAGTCAAGCAGCAGTTGAGTTTATTGGGCAAGGACAAGCCCTTGGCACAATACAAGAAATGCAGCCTGCGGAGTTATATTTGCTTGCTTGCCCTGACAAAGCTTTAGAAGCCTGCTGTACTGAGTTAGCTCAAGCGCATTTAATCCGTACAGGGGATATTGTTTTTCATTGTAGTGGCGCAATAGCTTCAGCGATTTTACAACCCGTGAAAGAGCAGGGGGCTTATATTGCGAGTGTGCATCCGGTTAAAGGCTTTGCGCAGCCTTCACAGGCTATTCTATCGTTTCAACCGACTTATTGCGGGATAGAAGGCGATGCAGAGGCTTTAGCAGTATTAGAGCCATTATTTACGCATATTGGCGGGATTATTTTCAATATTATCGCTGAGCAAAAAACGCTATATCATGCTGCAAGTGTATTTGCGTGTAATTATTTAGTGGCTTTGCAAGCTATTAGTCTACGAACTTTTGCAAGGGCGGGTATTGATGCCCATTTAGCCCTGAACATTTTACAGCCCATTGTGCAAGAAACGGTCACAACTATTTTTAAATTAGGCCCTACGAAGGCTTTAACAGGGCCGATTGCGCGAGGTGATGCGGCGGTAGTCGCTAAGCAATTAGCCGCATTAGCTACTCAAGCCCCCGCCGATGCAGAAATCTATCGTTTATTAGGCTTAGAGGCTTTAGCTTTAGTCGCTCAGCGACCACAGGTGACTGCGGATTATTTACAAGCAGTTGCACAGGTTTTAATAAATCCCTCAGCTAGCCTTGAGTAGTGCCTTGCAAAGTGTTTCGGTAATCGGGTGTTTGAGTTTATATTCAACATCCAGATAAATCGGGCTAGAGTTACATTCCAATAGATAATATTCACCTTGTGGGGTGTATTTAATATCAATACCCGTATAGCGTAAACCTAATACAGCTGCTGCTCGCCGACATTGTGTTTCAACTAAAGGCGGGAGGCTGATCGCTTTATAGGTAATTTTACCTTGCTGATAAGTCTGTTCACCGCGAAAATCAATCGTCCCGATAGGGACACCCACAGCTGCACAAGACACCACCGTATTATCTATCACGACAACTCTTAAATCTTCACCATAAATGCGTTGTTGAATAATTGCAGGGGCTGTCGTTAGCTTATCTAACTGATCTTGTGCGAGTAATTCATTGGCGGATAAGGTCAATGAGCCACCCGCAGCCGGTTTGATAATACAAGCCCCGTGTTCATTAATAAAGCGCTTAGCCTGAGCAGGATCATTCGTTACTAAGCTTGCTGGTAAGAGGCAACCAATGGTTTGTAATTGATGAAGCTGATAAGGCTTACGCCGCGAAAGTAATGTCTGTGAGGGCGGGTTAAATAGGGGGATACCCGCTTGTTCATACATCAATAATAGGCTTAATAGCGTGTCACTTCGATCTCGTTGCAGCCCGTAGTGTTGAAACCAATGATCCCAATTCAAATGTTGATGTGAACTAGTACGAAAAGCTGCTTCAGTCGGAATATCAGGTGCTTGGGCGCACACTAACACAGCGTTGATATTAGCAGGACTGATGTCTTGACCTTGCCAAGTAATCTGTTGGTCTTGCCAAGTTAAACTGGCATAACATCCCTGCTGTCCATACGGATCTAGACTGATAACTGTTGCCCCGAGTTCTTGTAAAGTTTTGATTTGATGAGCAGTTTGGATTTGTTGCGGGTAGCCAATGATTAAGATATTTATTGTCATGATTGTCTATCTAAGAACTGATTAAACAGAGGAGTAAGCTTACTCCTCTGTGTTGACACGGATTTCTTCGGTGCGGTTAACTATTTGGGGAATTACCGAAAGCAGCTAATTCTTAGCTAAACCACCATCCTCTTCACCAACAGCTAAAGTAGTAACGCTACCACCATCTTCTTCACCAATGGCTTTGGTCGTGGCAGTACCGCCATCTTCTTCACCTATTGCTTGAGTGGTAGCGATGCCACCACCATCCTCGCCAATGGCTAACGTCGTAGCAATGCCACCATCCTCTTCACCAACAGCTAAAGTAGTAACGCTACCACCGTCTTCTTCACCAATGGCTTTAGTCGTGGCAGTACCGCCGTCTTCTTCACCTACTGCTTGAGTGGTAGCGATGCCACCACCATCCTCACCAATGGCTAACGTCGTAGCAATGCCACCATCCTCTTCACCAACAGCTAAAGTAGTAACACTACCGCCATCTTCTTCACCAATGGCTTTGGTCGTGGCAGTACCGCCATCTTCTTCACCCACCGCTAGAGTTGTCACTCCGCAAGGATTAGCTCCTTGGTTATTATCGCCTCTAGGTGGCTTAGTTGAGGGATTATGATCAAGTCTAGGTGGAGTCGGGGTTTTATCGCCATCTGCTAGACCTAATTTTAGCAATAATGCTTGTAACAGATTCATAATGAGCGATTGATTATTAGCCAATGACTCAGCCTTGCCACCATGATCGTCTTGGAATTTACTACGATTATTCGCAGATATATTATTATTATTTTTATTAGTATTTTCGTTAACAGTAGGTGCACGTCCCGGCACTTGATAGTTAAAAATTCCATTCATAACGCTGTCATCCTATGTCTTTTAAGTTTTAAATTTGATTTTAAGAGCCGTGTGTAAGCTTCAAAACCAAAAGCTTATAAGTGGTAGGGCTGAGTCGATAATAGTGCGTGGAGGGTGGTGTTTGCTTAGCTTGTTTTTGACTTTCGTCGCAAGTCAAATGAAAATGGAAGCCCGATACCTCTGAAAATCAACGCTTAGGAGAGTACGTTTTTGATTGGAGGAGGAAATCAGTTCTCTCGGGTAATCAGGCTTCCTGAATGCTCAGTTATTTTTATTTGAGCCATCTCCCAGTGGAGACAGTTCCCATTATGCATAACTTAGCTTACTGCTAGCTGAGCCACTTGACTTTTTTAAAAAATCTTTATTCATCATTGGTTTAAGATGCTGCTGAACTTGTTGCGCTTGTATTACATAAGGCCAATAATTCCGCTGATTTTTCACGCACAAACCGTTCTTTATCTTGCTTGACCAGCACCAGCATTGCTGCAATTTCAGTCGGTACATGATAAAACTTCTCTGCCCACAAGCTGATCTCCAATACCAAAGGCATTAAATCAATGCCTTTGGGCGTTAGTTGATACCACACTTTTGCCTTGCTATCGGGGTGGGGGCGCTTTTCGATAATGCCCGCCTCTTCAAGTGCAAGCAGCCGCGTTGCCAAGATATTGGTAGAGATTTTTTCAGCCGATTGCAAAAATTCGCCATAGGTGTTTTTGTGCGCAAACATCAAATCGCGAATAATGAGCAGCGACCATTTGTCACCCCAAATTTCCAATGAATAACTAATAGGGCAGTCCGAGCGATGTGTGGTTTTAGGCATAACAGAGTGCTTTAAAAAATACTTGCAAAATAAAAGTTGTTTAGTACAATGATGTTACTTGCAAAGTGCAAGTGATATAAGCTTAGCACTTTTGAATATGAAAGGAAACATCATGCAACTCAATCAAAAAACCATTCTCATTACTGGTGGCGCTTCAGGTATAGGCTTGGAGGCAGTGAAACAATTTTTGGCAAACGGTTCACGGGTTATTATTACCGGGCGTAATCAGGCGAAACTCGATGCAGCTAAACACAGCTATCCAAGCATTACGGCCCTTAAGAGCGATGTGGCAAATCCATCGGATGCACAGGCTTTATTCGAGCAAGTAAAAGCGCTGGGCGGGATTGATATTTTGTACAACAATGCTGGAGTGGTTAGCAAACCGCTCAATTTTGGCACACCCAGTAGCCAGCATTTTGATGGTGCTGCCTACGAAATGAATATCAATTATTTAGCCGTGGTACGCCTCAATAATTTGTTTATGGACATGCTGAAATCACGCACTGAGGCTGCCATTATCAACACCACCTCAATCTTGAGCTATCAACCTATTAATGTAGCCCCCACTTATTCAGCGAGTAAGGCTGCTGTGCGTTTTTATACGGATTCGCTGCGTGAGCATCTCAAGCTTATCAACAGTAGCGTCAAAGTGTTTGAAATCGCTCCTCCCCCTGTCGCTACCGATATGGCGGATGGTATCAATAGCAAAATCATTTCAACCGAACAATTGGTTGATGAACTGATTAAGGGCTTGAAACAAGATAACTATGCGATACGTGTCGGCAATACCAAAGTGATTTATTACCTGAGCCGTTTTTTGCCAAGTTTAGCCAATCGCTTGGTCAATTCGACCCAAAGTAATCAGTCGTTACCTGTATAAACATTCACGCAGCAAGGCCAGTCTATGAAAGCATTTACGATCAATCGTTATAGCAAAACCGATCCACTCCAGTTGACCGATCTTCCTATTCCCACGGTGCAGCCCAATGAGGTGTTGGTACAGATACATGCCGCCAGTGTGAATTTATTGGATGCAAAAATTAAAAGCGGCGAATTTAAACTCATCTTGCCCTACAAGTTCCCATTAACTCTTGGGCATGATGTCGCAGGTGTGGTGACGCAAGTTGGAGCGAAGGTGCAGCGCTTCAAAATAGGGGATGCGGTGTACGCCCGCCCTGCCGATTTTCGCATCGGTACTTTCGCAGAATACATCGCCATTCACGAAGAGGATGTTGCACACAAACCAAGTAATCTTTCGATGGAAGAGGCCGCATCGATTCCATTGGTTGGTTTAACGGCATGGCAAGCCTTAGTCGAAAAAGCGCAGCTTAAAAAAGGGCAAAAAGTCTTTATTCAAGCCGGTTCAGGTGGTGTTGGCACGTTTGCTATTCAATTAGCCAAGCATTTAGGCGCAAGTGTTGCCACGACGGCTAGTGCTACTAACAGCGAGTGGCTCAAAAGTTTGGGGGCGGATGTGGTCATTGACTACAAAACCCAAGATTTTACCACCCTATTGCAAGATTATGATGTCGTGCTCAATAGTCAAGACGCACAAACCTTATCCCAATCGCTCTCGACGCTAAAAGCAGGCGGACAGTTGATTTCCATCTCCGGGCCACCGGATGTGCAGTACGCCAAAGAAGCGCATTTGCCGTGGTTTATGCAAGGTATCATGTGGTTATTGAGCCGTCATATCCGTAGCCAAGCCCGACATAAGCAGATCAACTATCAATTTTTGTTTATGCGTGCGCAAGGCCAGCAGTTACAAACCATCACTTCACTCATCGAAGCAGGTGTCATTCGCCCTGTCATTGATAAAGTGTTTGCGTTTGAGCAAACCAATCAAGCACTGGCCTACGTCGAAAATGGACGCACCAAAGGGAAGGTGGTGATTAGGATGATTGGGTAGGCGTTTGGTCAAAACACTTGTGGCATCGGGCGTAGGCTGGTTTTATGCGGCTACGCCTTAGTTGATTCCAAGCTTAGTTTAATCCAATAGTTTTCTCAGCCGATATAAAGTCTCTAAAGCTTGCTTGGGTGTGAGTTCATCAGGTTCTAAGGCTTGTACGGCGGCTTTGAGTTGTAAGGCGAGTTCGTCTTTTGGCTCGGTCGGTGTATTGAATTGCAAAGGCAAACTCTGCCCAATTTGGGGCGTATGCGCTGAATTCTTTTCCAGTGAAATGAGTTTTTTCTTGGCTTGAGCAATAACAGTTTTGGGTACTCCCGCTAATTGTGCGACCTGTAAACCATAACTTTGATTGGCAGGGCCTTCTTTGACTGCGTGTAAGAAGACAATTTTGTCACCGTGTTCAACCGCATCAATATGTACATTGGCAATCGTACTGATTTGTTCGGCAAGATGGGTCAGTTCAAAATAATGGGTAGCGAATAAAGTAAAAGCTTTGCGTTCACGAGCAAGATAGTCGGCGCAAGCCCAAGCTAAGGATAAACCATCGAAAGTACTAGTGCCGCGTCCGATTTCGTCCATTAATACTAGGCTATGTGCGGTGGCGTTATTGAGAATATTAGCCGCTTCAGTCATTTCGACCATGAAAGTGGAGCGGCCAGTGCTCAAATCATCCTGTGCCCCAATTCGAGTAAAAATCCGGTCAATATGGCCAAGGCGAGCTGATTCTGCAGGGACATAGCTGCCAATATGTGCCATTAGCACAATGAGCGCTACTTGACGCATATAAGTCGATTTACCTCCCATATTGGGACCCGTAATCATCAACATCCGCCGCCGTGCATCCATGTATAAATCATTAGGCACAAAGGGTGTATCTAAAGTGTGCTCTACCACCGGATGACGGCCAGCTTTAATTTCAATGCCAGCACCCTCGACAAGCTTTGGGCAGTTATAATTTAAGGTATTGGCACGCTCAGCGAAATTTGCCAATACATCCAATTCGGCTAAAGCTTGCGCAGTTTGCCGTAAGGGCATTAAATAGTCGGCGAGTTGCTGCAGGAGTAATTCATATAAAGCTTTTTCGCGCCCTAAGGAGCGTTCCCGTGCTGAGAGTACTTTATCTTCAAACTTTTTGAGTTCAGGCAGAATAAAACGCTCGACCCCTTTTAGGGTTTGGCGGCGAATATAATCAGCAGGAATCCGATGTAATTGGCTTTGAGGAATTTCAACATAATAGCCATGTACGCGATTGTAGGCGACTTTGAGCTTATCAATGCCCGTGCGCTGTTTCTCACGGGTTTCTAAATCCAGCAAATATTGATCGGCATTTTCACTTAAATGGCGCAACTCATCTAAGTCAGCATCATAACCTGCTGCAATCACACCCCCATCCCGAATCACTACGGGTGGGTTTTCAATAATCGCCCGCTGAAGTAGCTCATGAAGCTCATGATGTGTACCCAGCTCACGCTGTAATTGGACAAGTTGCAGGTCGTCCAAATGGATAAGCGCTGCATGAATTTGTGGTAAAACCGCCAGTGAATCGCGCAAAGTTGATAAATCACGTGGTCGGGCTGTTCCTAAAGCAATTCGTGAAGCAATACGTTCAATATCGCCGACTTGCCGGAGCGTGCTTAAAATCTCTTCGTAGTGATAATTTTCTAGCAGTGTGCCCACGGCTTGATGACGGAGGCGCAAGGCATGGCGATCCCGCAGTGGTTTATTCAACCAACGACGTAATAAACGGCTACCCATACTGGTGGAGGTTTTATCTAAGACCGATACGAGTGTGTTTTTATGTTCGCCACTGAGACTATGTTCTAGCTCTAGATTACGTCGGCTGGCGGCATCGAGAATAATACCATCGTCCGTTTGCTCAACTTTCAGGTTATTTAAATGGGGGAGGGCAGTGCGTTGAGTTTCTTGTACATAATTCAGTAAAGCCCCTGCTGCGGCGATGGCTAGAGGTAGGTTTTCACAACCAAAGCCGCTTAAATCATGTACTCCAAATTGTTTGAGCAATAAGCGTGTAGCAGTTTCTAAATCAAAATGCCAAGTCGGACGTGCAGTAGTGACGCGCCCTCTAAGCCATGCTACACGCCACGTTTCATCATGCAGAATTTCGGCAGGTTGCAGGCGCTCAATTTCGTTTTGCAACGAGTTCAAATCGTTGATTTGTTGTACAGTAAAACGACCACTGCTTAAATCAATGGCCGCTAAGCCAAATTGTTCCTGTTGTTGATACAGTGCAATCAGTAAATTATCGCGTCGATCTTCTAGTAAATAATCATCAGTGAGTGTCCCAGGGGTTAATAGGCGGGTGATTTTACGCTCCACGGGGCCTTTGGATTTGGCTGGGTCTCCCACTTGCTCACAAATAGCGACCGATTCACCGGCTTTTAGTAAGCGTGCTAAATATTGCTCCACCGCATGATAAGGCACGCCCGCCATTGGAATCGGTTCACCTGCTGAATTACCCCTTGCGGTCAGAGTAATATCTAATAATTGTGCCGCCCGCTTCGCATCCTCATAAAACATCTCATAAAAATCCCCCATACGGTAAAACAGCAGAATTTCGGGGTATTCGGCTTTCAGACGCAGGTATTGCTGCATCATGGGGGTGTGATGATTTAAGTTTTGGCTCATGGGCTAATCAGCAAATTGGGGAGCGTGATTTTAACAGATAAGCATCAAGGGCTGGAAGCTAAGCCTGCTCACATGCGATTATTCTAAATTCGCTGTAATTTAAAGGGTGTCTCATTTTGAAGCCGATCATGCCGAAACTTACGCTTATTAATCCTTCTAGCGAGCTGCTCATTCATCAAGCCAAGCTCCGTGCTTGTACACTTTGCCCCAATATGATTCGCCCGGTGATCACTGGCCAACCAGTCGTTTCACCGGTGATGCTGATCGGTCAAGCGCCGGGTATTCATGAAGCCAAAGTAATGCGTCCCTTTGGCTGGACAGCAGGTAAGACTTTATTTCAATGGTTTAGCAGCCTAGGTTTAGATGAAGCTCACTTTCGGGAGCGTGTGTATATGGCTGCAGTCTGCCGATGTTTTCCGGGGAAAAATCCGAAAGGTAGCGGGGATCGCCTCCCTTCAGCGGAAGAAATCAGCCATTGTGCGCGTTGGCTTGATGCTGAGTTGCAGTTGCTGCAGCCACAATTATTGATTTTGGTGGGTAAGCTAGCCATTAGCCAATTTTTACCCATGAAAAAGCTAGAAGACCTCGTTGGGCAAATTCATCAGCGTCAATTAGCTGGCAAAACAGTGGATTTATTACCTTTGCCGCATCCTTCGGGCTTATCAACTTGGCCACGAACAGAACCCGGTAAAACCTTGTTACAACAGGCTTTGCAAGCTTTACAGGTGCATCCAGTTTGGCAGCAGTTGCTCGGTGCTGAATTAAAAGCTGGCTAAAGAAACTGCTTCTCTAAGCATGGCGTGCTATGCTTGAAGGAGTTATCCGCTGCCACTGGTGAGAAAAGTATGAGTAATCCCGACGCTGAATACGAAGCTAACTACGATCGTTTTATCGCTGAAATTAAACAAACCGGAGAAGTCTGGGGTTTATGTACTGATGAGGATGATTGGGCGGTGTGTGCCTCCTCCGCTTATGAAGACACGGATGTCATGCCGTTTTGGTCCAATCAAGCCGCTGCACAGGCGCAATGTGTTGGTGAATGGGCGGTCTTCCATGCTCAAGCCATTCCATTAGAAGATTTTGTGAATGATTGGCTACCGGGTATGCATGAGGATGATGTCTTAGTCGGGCCGAACTGGGATGAAAATCTTGAAGGTTTAGAGCTTGAGCCAGCTGATGTTGCAGCTGAATTAGACGACGAAGCTCCAGATACTGATGCTTAAAATCGGTCAAACTAATCGGCTAAGTGTATCGCACTTCGCCGATGCGGGTGTGTATCTCGATGGCGGTCGTTATGGCGATATTCTGTTGCCCCGTCGTTATCTGCCACAACAGTATCGAACAGAGGCTGCGCTTGAGCAAGCCGATGAATTAGAGGTCTTTATCTACCTTGATTCAGAGGATCGTTTAATTGCAACGACTGAGCGGCCGTTTCTACAGGTTGGTGAGTGTGCTTATTTAAAGGCGGTTGATAATACACGGCATGGGGCATTTTTTGATTGGGGTTTAAGTAAGGATTTATTAGTACCTTATAACGAACAAGAACGCCCGATAGAAGTTGGGAAATTTTATGTCGTGCATGCTTTTTTAGATGAGCGTACCGAAAGTATTGTCGGTACAACGCGCTTAGCCCAACACTTAAATGAATTGAGTTATTATTTTAAACAAGGTCAAGCAGTTGATTTATTGATCTATGCTCAGGATGCCTTAGGTTATCGAGCGGTTATTAATCAAACTCATTTAGGTTTACTCTATAAAAGTGAAGTGTTTCAGACCTTGCGCATCGGTGAGCAGCTACAAGCTTATATTCAACAGATTCGCCCTGATCGTAAGATTGATTTAACGTTACGTAAACCCGGTGTTGTTGTAGAGGATGCACTCGCGCA
The DNA here is from genome assembly GCA_046051185.1 of Pseudomonadota bacterium. GTDB lineage: Bacteria > Pseudomonadota > Gammaproteobacteria > Thiotrichales > Thiotrichaceae > Thiolinea. Next base: position 49,188 of record JBJOOT010000004.1, read on the forward strand.
ACACATTTTGGCGCATTTAAAACAGCGTGGTGGTAGCTCGAATTTTACTGATAAAACCCCAGCTGAGCAGATTTATGCGGAATTTAAGGTGAGTAAAGCTCATTTCAAGCGGGCTTTAGGCTTATTGTATAAACAAAAATTGATCCAATTAAACCCTGATAAAACCACCCTACTCTAGAAGAACTGCCATACAAGAAGTAGAGGGATTTCACAATTCAGTTCATCTCCTCTATAGTGTGACCAAACTTATACAAAGGTGTGACAGGGTTGATGATTAAGCTAATCAGGCAGACTAGTATGCAGTCAGAAGCTTTGTTTTCTATTGGAACAGTATCCGAACAAACCGGTGTACATTCGGTGACTTTACGGGCGTGGGAGCGCCGTTATGGTCTCTTGCAGCCTTCCCGCACACCTAAAGGCCATCGGCTTTACAGTCAACAAGATATTCATCGAGTCAAACAAGTTTTGCGCTTATTAGAGCAGGGGATTCCAGTAAGTCGCGCTCAAGAGCTTCTTCGCAAACAGGCGGTGGAGCTTAAGCCTGAGCTATCTGAGTCGATTAAATTAGTCGCAGGTGAAGATCCTTGGAGACAATACGCTAATCTATGCCGTCGCTATATTTATAAATTAGATGCTAAGGCTTTAGAGCAAGTGATTGATGAAGCGATAGCTTCCTATTCATTAGAAATTGTTGCTCACAAATTATTTTTGCCCTTATGTACCGATTTATACGGGCAATGTTGCTTGTTGACCTCGACTAAGGCAGATCATGCTTTTTGGTATCAATTTTTGTCGGCTAAATTGGGGGCTTATTATTTAAATACGCATCTGCAATCACGAAATAATGGGTTTCGAGTCATTGTAATTGGCGTAACTTGCCAGATGGTCTACTTGCAAACCTTGATGCTTGCTTGTACTTTGGGTATGCAGGGGTTTCAGGTAAGTTTATTGGGGGCGGATTGCCATCCAGAACATTTACCGTTGGTGTTAGAGCGTTCACGTTTTGATGCGGTTATTTATTGTAATCCAAGCCAAGAGGTGCTCGCTGGTTTGGAAGTTTTATCGCGTATCACCACGACGAATCTCTTAGTGCAATATCTGAATCCCGCTCAACATGCCGAATTACCCGCCGCTATCCAACTTTTACCAATGGCCTTTAATGAAGCTGCAGTACAATTGGAGGCAGCTTTGTTAGCGGGATCTGAGTCAAATTTTCAGATCAGGGATACACATAACGGATGACTTGCGCACTGGTCTGGTTTCGCCAAGACTTACGTTTGGCTGATAATCCGGCTTGGTCTGAAGCCTGCCGTAGTTGCCAATCAGTGATTCCCGTCTTTATTGATGATCCTAGTCCTCAAACACCGAGTCAATTAGGGGCAGCTAGTCGTGTTTGGTTAGAACAAAGCTTGGCAAGTTTGGCTAAGCGTTTGCAGCTAAAATCGAGTCGCTTAATCCTCCGCCAAGGTCAGGCCTTAACGGTTTTACAGGATTTAATTAAGGAAACGGGGGCTAGCCATGTTTTCTGGAATCGTTGTTATGATCCGGTGAGTTTAGCGCGTGATACTCAAATTAAGGCTAAGCTTAAAGAGCAAGTACAGGTACAAAGTTTTAATGCTGCTTTGCTTAGAGAGCCGTGGCAGTTACTTAAAGCGGATGGGCAACCCTATAAAGTGTTTACCCCATTTTGGAAGGCATTGCTTAAAGCAGGGATCACGCAAGCCGTACTGCCAGAGCCTGCGATTATTCCTCAACCTAAACAATGGCCTGATTCATTAGCTTTAACAGAGCTTAAGCTTTCACCGCGCTTGCCTTGGGGGCAGAAAATAATGGCCACTTGGCAAGTCGGTGAGCCAGCGGCTTATGCTAAGCTACAAGCCTTTTTAGCGACGACGGTTAATCGGTATAAAACGCTCCGCGATCAACCGGCAGTGGTGGGGACTTCGCGCTTATCCCCCCATTTACATTTTGGAGAGCTTAGTCCGCGCCAAATTGCCTTACTTGCTGAACAGCATCTAGCAGAGCATCCTGAGGCGAGTAGCGGGATTCAAACTTTTTTGCAAGAGCTGGTTTGGCGTGAGTTTGCAGCGTATCTGCTTTATCATTTTCCACAGACCTTACACGAGCCTTTAGATCAGCGCTTTCATAAATTTCAGTGGGCAACGGAATATCAAGCCTCCTTGCAGGCTTGGCAGCAGGGGCAAACCGGTCTACCGCTTGTCGATGCTGGGATGCGGGAATTGTGGCAGACTGGTTGGATGCATAATCGAGTACGGATGATCGTTGCCTCTTTTCTGACTAAGAATTTATTGATTCCTTGGCAGGAGGGGGAGGCTTGGTTTCGTGATACTTTAGTGGATGCCGATTTAGCAAATAATGTTTTAGGTTGGCAATGGGTGGCGGGTTGTGGTGCAGATGCAGCGCCGTATTTTCGGATTTTTAATCCAATTTTGCAGGGTGAGAAGTTTGATCCGGCAGGCGACTATGTACGACATTGGTTACCCGAGCTAGCCGGACGGGCAGTGAAGGATATTCACCACCCTCGAGTGCGCGGTGAGGGTTGGAAGTATCCTTTACCCATCACCGATTTAAGCTTGAGTCGGCAACTTGCCTTAGAGCGTTATACTCAGCTGCGTTTAACTTAGCGGAAGGTTACAAAAGCGCCTGATTCACCAGAAGCGCTCCGTACTCGCATTAAATTAGAGCGTGCTTCCGATTCGCTACCGAAGGGTACACGCACTTTATATAAACCATCCACTGAATCGACCACCGCTGTTAAACCACGGCTTGCCATCGAGCTGCGCACTTGTTCCGCTTTGCTGCTGCTGCCAGAGGCAAAGATTTGAACGGCTGCTCGCCCTGAACTATTACCAAGGTTGCCGCCGCCACTACCACTACTGCCGCCACCTGCGTAATAATCACCGCCACCATAGTTATTCCCACCACCAGAACTACCACCGGCATAATAGTCGCTACTGCCACCCCCGCTGCCTGTATTCATATTACCAGTGTTAGAGCCATAGCTATTGTAGCTATCATTGTTGCCACCGCTGTAGTCATAGCCGCCACCGTTAGTAGAGCCTGCTGTATTATAACCCCCGCCTTGTTGCTGGCCTGCTTGATCATAAGCTCCACCATTTCCAGCGGCATAGCTATCATAACTACCACCTGTGCCATACCCCCCATTGATGGGTTGCTGGGGTTGTGTCGTTTGGGGTGGATAATAACTACTACCGCCTCCTTGCTGTGCTTGCGTATAGCCACCACCTCCATAACCACTCCCCCCCCCTGTCAAAGGCCCCGCTTCGGGGATATGGCTCGTAGAACCACTGTCAGTGGTTGTTTCATAAGGTGTGTTACTGCAAGCAGAAACGAAGAGCATAGTTGCTGACAAAACTAGAGTCAGACCTAAAGAGTGTTTCATAATTGTTTTTAGCCCTCAAATAAATTGTTATTGCTTGATAAGACAAGTTTATAGCCGTACAGTTCACCGGACAAGCTAATCTATTGAAAGTGATTATAACCGTCTGGAAGATTAACTAGCTGATAATCGAGACTAACTTGTTCAATTTGATTAGTTATTTCCCCAATAACACTTAAGTTTATTTTTTTAAGATGATGATTTTGTTTTAGTTTTTCTAAATGCTGTGGAGGGAGTGTAAAAACTAGCTCATAATCATCTCCACCGGTTAAAGCAAAGCCTAACGCCGTCGATAAATTGAGCTTTTGCAAAGCAGGGCTTAAAGGAATATGGCGATGATAAAGTTTTGCTCCCACTTGTGAGCGTTTTAATAAATGCTTTAAATCTGCGACCAAACCATCAGAAATATCCATACAACTACTAGCATAGCCACGTAGCCAATGCCCTAATTCAACCCGAGGGCTAGGATAATTCAAGCGTTGGATACAATAAACAGCATCAGTAGACGCTAAACTTAAACGTTGTTGTACAACGGCTAGCCCTGCAGCTGCATCACCTAAATTGCCAGAAACCAGAATTAAATCGCCGATTTGTGCACCCTGTCGCAGCAAAGCTTGCTGTTTGGGTGCTGTGCCCATCACTTGAATTGTGATGCTTAAAGAACCTCGAGTCGTGTCACCACCAATTAGAAAAATCTGATGCTCAGTGGCGAGTTCTCGTAAGCCACGGGTAAATTCTTCAAGCCAAGCCTGATTGACAGCGGGTAAAGTTAAGGCAAGGGTAAACCAACGCGGGTCTGCACCCATCGCAGCTAAATCGCTTAAATTCACTGCTAAGGCTTTATAACCGATGGCATGCGCCGGCGTATCTACAGGAAAATGCACGCCCTCGACGAGAGTATCCACCGAGATGATTAATTCTTCGTGAGGTGCTATTTGCAAAATAGCTGCATCATCACCGACGCTAAGGCGTACCTCGTCGGGTACGGGTTGCCAAGTAAAATAGTGTTTAATTAAATCAAATTCATGCATGCTGAAAATACAGTGAGTATGGCCTGAATGCAGAAAGCCCCATGTTTATGGGGCTTTCATCTTCCCAATGGTGCTAGAGACAAACACCATTAACCGACTCTGACCGAAGGATGTTTGCCTTTCCTTGTACCCTAACCGACAAGCATCCTCAGTTCAAGTCTAGTGCGAATCTGCAGTTTTGACTGTAACTATTGATAAAAAGGCGTTTTTTTTCGTTAAGAGGTGTAGGGCTAAGCGCAGCTCAGTGGCTTTCCTTGCTAAGCTTACTGCGGCAAGCGCTTAAGTTTTGCTATGATAGCGTTTTCTTAAAATAATGATGGACAAATACAATGCTGGATCCTAAACGACTAAGAACTGAACTTGACGACGTAGCCAAGCAGCTAGCACGGCGCGGTTTTAAGTTAGATGTGGATGCAGTGCGTGCGCTAGAAGGGCAGCGTAAAGCACTCCAAACTTACACTGAAGAATTGCAGAATCAACGTAATCTGCGCTCTAAGAGTATTGGTCAGGCAAAAGCACGAGGAGAGGATATTGCGCCTTTAATGGCAGAAGTATCGAGTTTAGGTGAGCAATTAAAAACTGCTGAGCAAGATTTAGCAAAAGTCCAAGCGGATTTGGAAGCTATCGCTTTAGGTTTGCCGAATATTTTAGATGCTTCTGTTCCAGAGGGCGCGGATGAGAATCAAAATATAGAAGTCCGTCGTTGGGGAACGCCTCTAGCCTTTGATTTTGAGCCTAAGCAGCATTTTGAATTAGGCGCTAGCCACGATTGGATGGATTTTGAATCTGCGAGTAAATTAACGGGTGCTCGCTTTGTGGTCTTACGGGCAGCTATGGCGCGTTTGCATCGTGCATTGATTCAATTCATGCTCGATACGCATACTCAACAGCATGGCTATACCGAATTGTATGTGCCTTATATGGTGAATGCCGAGAGCCTGCGCGGAACAGGACAATTGCCGAAGTTTGAAGAGGATTTATTCAAGCTAGATAATGAGCAAGGTTATTATCTGATTCCGACTTCTGAAGTCCCCGTTACTAATTTAGTGCGGGATACGATTGTTGAAGTGGATAGTTTGCCACTTAAGTTTACCTCTCATACGCCATGTTTTCGTTCAGAAGCTGGTTCACACGGTAAGGATACTCGAGGTTTAATTCGCCAGCACCAATTTGAAAAGGTAGAGATGGTACAGATCACTCGCCCTGATCAATCATGGCAAGCGCTAGAGGAAATGGTCGGTCATGCTGAAACCATTCTGCAAAAGCTGGGTTTGCCTTATCGGGTGATTACCCTTTGTTCTGGCGATACGGGCTTTTCAGCCGCTAAAACCTATGACTTAGAGGTTTGGCTGCCCGGTCAACAGAAATACCGTGAGATTTCCTCTTGCTCAAATACTTTAGACTTCCAAGCTCGACGGATGCTAGCGCGTTTCCGTAATCCTGAAACGGGTAAAACAGAATTACTCCATACGTTGAATGGCTCAGGTGTGGCGGTCGGGCGTGCATTAGTCGCTGTTGTGGAAAATTATCAAGAAGCGGATGGGCGAATTCGTATTCCTGAAG
>JBJOOT010000005.1:0-51570 GCA_046051185.1 Pseudomonadota bacterium
CGTCTATCGGCACAAAAAAACTATGCTTAGGTTTGAGTGGTTGTTGATCAAAATGGAAGACGCTTCCCTCACCGAGAGGTAGACTTCTACGACACTGAGACTAGTGACAAACTTTGGAACTTTCTCTCGTATCCACGATATCATCTAGGTCATAACCAACCACTGGAAGTCTTATGAACATATTGTCATTGTCACGTCCAAAAGATATACCCAATTCCGTGATGCTCTTGATGCTTAAATGAAATGGGGATTTGCAAACTATATTTAATTAACAATATCCAAAATCTATACCCGATTTATTTGGTAAGGATTGAGCAATGAAAAGGAAAATACTCGTTACGGGTGGAGCAGGCTTCATAGGTAGCCACTTATGTGAAAGGTTAGCACAAAATTCGCAACACGAAGTTTACTCACTGGATAATTACTTTACAGGTAGCGAATCTAACCATGTTCCTAATGTTACTTATATCAAGGGTAATACAGTTGATATTGCATCATTAGTGAGATTTAAGCCTGATATAGTATATCACCTAGGAGAATACTCCCGTGTAGAACAAAGTTTTGATGATATTGAAACTGTATGGCATTATAATAAGGATGGCATTTTTGCAGTATTAGAATTTGTACGCCAAGCTGGTTGTAAGATTCTTTATGCAGGTAGCAGTACTAAGTTTGGAGATGGCGGTATGGGAAGAAGTGCCAGTCCATATGCTTGGACTAAGGCAACCAATACAGAGCTAGTAATGAACTATGGAGCGTGGTTTAATGTGCCTTATGCCATTACTTATTTTTATAATGTTTATGGCAACCGCGAAATCGCGACGGGTAAATATGCAACCTTGATTGCACTTTTTACTGAGAAAATGAAGCAAGGTGAATCATTAACTATTGTTAGCCCTGGCACACAACAGCGTAATTTTACACATATTGATGATATTATTAGTGGATTAATACTAGTAGGTGAGAATGGTTATGGTGACGAATTTGGCATTGGTTGCGCAGACTCTTTCTCTATTCTTGAAGTTGCGCAACTCTTTGATGGAAAAATTGAAATGTTACCAGAGCGTAAAGGAAACCGAATGATCGCCGATGTTGTTACAGATAAAACAAAAGCATTAGGTTGGTCACCTAAGAGAAGCTTACAGGAATATATCTCACAACTGAGAGCCAATCACTGGAATAAAGCATGAGCAACACTAAAACCCTGTTAAATTCAGAAATCAAAAACAGTAAATGTCGCTATTAATTACAGGCACATCTGGCTTTATTGGATCTTCATTATTATTAGCATTGAAGTCTGTGAGTAATCGTCGTATTACCGCAGTAGTCCGTAGCAAAGCTGATCAAGATAGTGCTGCAAATTTTAATATAGTAATGAGTGCTATAAATCAATATAGTGATTGGTCAGAGATTTTATGTGGTGTAAATACTGTTATTCATTTAGCTGGTAGTGTCCATGTCATGCGCAATCCTGTCACAGACCCCTTAACAGAATTCCGCAGCGCAAATACCACAGCTACCATCAACCTAGCCCAACAAGCCGCCACAGCAGGAGTGTGCCGCCTCATATACCTAAGCTCCATCAAAGTCAACGGCGAAACCACTGCATTGGGATATCCATTTAAGGCAGAAGATACTCTTAATTCTCCTTGCCATTTACGAGAACAGAGTCCAGACAGTGATGAGTTAGATCCTTACGCTCAATCTAAACAAGAAGCCGAACAGGGCTTAAGATCAGTCGCTCAACAAACTGGTTTAGAAATTGTTATCATCCGCCCTCCCTTAGTCTACGGTGCAGGCGTGAAAGGTAACTTCTTGCAGATAATGAGTTGGCTACATAAAGGCATACCCCTACCGCTTGGTAACATTCACAACCAACGCAGCCTAGTCGCCCTTCCCAACCTTATTGACCTAATCACCACCTGCATCGACCATCCTGCCGCCGCCAACAAAACCTTCCTTGTCTCTGATGGTGAAGACCTCTCCACCACCGAACTCCTACAACGCCTCAGCCACGCCTTAGGTAAACCCGCCCGCTTACTTCCCATTCCACAAAGTTGGCTAGAAACTACCCTTAACCTACTTGGTAAACATGCTATTGCCCAACGCCTCTGCGGCAACCTGCAAGTTGACATCAGTAAAACCCGCGACTTGCTCGGCTGGACTCCCCCCGTCAGCGTCGATGAAGCCCTGCGCCAAACTGCGCAAGCCTACCTGAAAAACCATCATTAAAGCATGCTATACTCCAGCTGATGTAATTATTATCAGGAGACTGACCATGCAAGCTGTTGCATCTCTTCGTTATGGTGTGATCTTCAAAAAAGCATTCTCTCAACCTGATGTTATCATTACTTTTGTGCGCGATATTCTCGGCATTGAGTTGATCATTGATCACGTTGAAACCGAGAAATCTTCCCCCAGCACCATTGGCAATATCGCCAATCACTATGATCTATTCGCTGAAAACAAAGTCAATCGTATTATTGTGGACATCCAACACCGTCCTATGCGGATCATTATCACCGCATTTTACACTATCATTGTACCGCTTTACTGGAACAAGCTGTGCAAACTAAAGATTACCGCCCCGATACTTGCTGTTTACACCATCGTTGTATTGACCTTAGATGATAAACATGCGCGAGACATGGCCAGCATCGACTTCGCCCCCAAAGACAGTCATGGCATAGGGTTGGGGGAGATACCTCACAAAATTTTCTACCTTTGCCCTAAATACCTCAATCATGAAACTCCAGAAACTTTGCGTGAATGGATGCTAGCTATCAACGACAGTCTTGATGAGGAAGTCGATAAATCGGCTTACCATAACCAAAGCGTACAAAAAATCCTACGCACCATTCATAAAGATACCCGAAGATCACGTCCACATGAAAGATGAGAATTAGTGCTGAATGGGATAAAGCCGAATATAGAGGATTACTGAAGGGATTGCAGCAAGGACTAGAGCAAGGTTTGGAACAAGGATTGCAACAAGACCTAGAGCAAGGTAAACAAGAGGAACGCTTAGCCGTTGCAGGGCAATCGCTTGAGTAATTGGCTTACAGAACTTGCTTCAGTAATGGTGTTAGATAATCAGTTGTCCCCTAGCCTGTTTACGATGGACTTTGAGACTATGTTTATTGGTTTTGTCATTACGCAGCAGCGTTAATCCCCATGTGGCGCAAGATGGCAAGGTTATGAGCACCGTCGTTGGTACGGTTTCTGGCCAAATATTCCCACATCAGTACGTCCAACATCCAGCGTAACTTGTTTTCGATGATCCAATGGGAACGAACAGTATATTGTGCAGCTTGGGTAGTCATCGCTAGGGAGTAGATATAGTGGTGGAGATGATAGGTTGATTTACCTGCTTTTTCGACCCACGATTCAACACAGATGATGCAGGTAAGTTCTGACCATGCCTGCCGTTACTCCAGCTAGGCAACCTCAGTACCAATTCGGCAACGGCGAGCCTCAAGCTGCCCGTGATCCTTGTCCACCTGAATATCTTCGTCCAGCACATAAGCAGCAGATGGTTTCTCGAAAAACAGGAAGATGTCGTCTGCTAGCGTTTCCTGGTTATCCTTGACTGCCAGCAGGTAATCACCACCAGCATCCACAATTTGTTTGGCAACAGCCTTTTGTATCCCCATCGCATCGATGGTGATCAAGCAGTCTTCATGTCGAGCTGGCGCAGCAAGGCCGAGATGGCCGTGATTTCATTGGATTTCTGGTCGGTAGATTCTTGTCCCAGTACCAAGTTTACCCATGCAGACAACCAGTGCAGCGGACTCTGCCCATTGCTACCACTGCTCTGTGAGGCCTTACCGTCAATGTTCAGCAGGTCAGCTTCCTTGATAGATAAGCGGTTTACCCAACGAATAAACAGTTCTAAGAACAGCTTGGCATTCAGGGCGTTGAACATGTCACTCACTGTGTCATGGCAAGGGAAGCTTCGTACATAGGGATAATAGCGACACAGGAAATCGGTATTCAGGTTTGCCCAGCACACCCTTTCACCATATCGCCTGCTCCTGCCAAGCTGCTTGCCAAACCCAGCAGCAGGATTTCAGGTAGGGGGTAGAGAACTTTGTCTTGCTGGTGTGGGTCTTCAAGGCCCAACAACTGTTCAAGTAGGTGGCTGATAACGGTGGACGGCAAGTTCGGCATCGGTTTCGTTCTTTCGGGAAAAACCTCATTTAGGCTTCTTTTACTATTAAAGATTCAATCGATTGCCCTGTTAGCGGTTGCTCGCAATTTGCTAGACGTGTTAGACGATGCTACCATTAACCTTAAAATAGGATTAAATATCTTACAAGTCGTTCAACTACTTGAGGAAAATTGATGATGTTCACGCTACGCGGCAAACATGTCACCACCCTATGCCAAACCCAAACTGTTCAAACCTACCTGCGACAACAATCACGAACCTCATGATCCGTTTATTCGATATTTTCTTTGCTACTTGCGGCTTATTCCTCGGCTTTCCTATTCTACTAATATTGGCTCTAATCGGCTGGCTAGATACCAATTCCCCACTGTTCCGTCAAACTCGAGTCGGGCGTAATCAATTGCCCTTTACACTGATCAAGTTTCGTACTATGCGTGTTGGCACAGCTTCAGTGGCCACACACCTTGCGAATAGCAGCGCCATTACGCCTTTTGGACATTTTTTGCGTCGTACCAAGCTTGACGAATTGCCACAGCTATGGAATGTGCTTTGGGGTGAAATGAGTTTGGTCGGCCCACGACCTTGCCTACCCAATCAATATGAGCTGATTGCAGCTCGTGAAGTTTTGGGTGTGTTCAATGCTCGCCCTGGCATTACTGGATTGGCACAAATACAGGGTATCGATATGTCTACCCCAGAAAAGCTTGCTCAAATTGATGCAGAGATGCTGCAAACTCTCTCTTTAAAAGCTTACTTCCGCTACATCCTGCAAACTATTATGGGTAAAGGACAAGGTGATCGAGTGCAATAATGGGCAATAGCCAGCAACGCACTGAATGACAAATTCACAATCCAGAATAAAATCATAACGCTCAACCTATAAAACCCGTTAAAATCACCTTTATTTATTTGAAACCTGCACTATTATGACAAGCTTTTTCTTCAATTTAGACCGCTGGAAAAAGCGCATAATCATTATGCTGCTAGATTTACTACTGATACCACTTGCTGTTTGGGTCAGTTTTGCTTTACGTCTTGGTACTTGGAATCCCCCCCTAAATGATGGAATTTGGATGATGGGACTTGCGCCTCTCATCGTATTGCCTATTTTTGTTCGCCTAGGTTTATACCGTGCAGTGATTCGTTTTATTGGTGGCCAACAGGCAGTCATGGCAGTGCTAAAAGGAGTAACCCTCTCCACGATGATTCTAGCATTAATTGCTGTCTTGGCCGATTGGCAAGGGATACCACGCTCGATTTTTCTTATTTATTGGGGAACTGCTTTTTTATTTGTAGGGGGCAGCCGTTATTTAATTCGCTTAATCTATGCACGTCATTATCTAAAAAGTGAGAAAGCACATATTATTATTTATGGAGCGGGTGAGGCAGGTATTCAACTCGCAAATGCCTTAGTACGCAATGAAGACTATCGGGCTGTCGCTTATATTGATGATAATCCCTCTTTAAATAAAGCAATTATTCAAGGTTTACAAGTTTATAAACCTAGTCAACTGGCTAATCTAGTTGGAAAAATGCAAGTTAGTCAAGTTTTTTTAGCTATGCCAAATATTAGCAAGGCTCGAAAGCGAGAAATTTTACAGTTTCTTGAGCCTTTTCCACTTCATGTGTTAACTATCCCCAATGTCTCTGAGCTTATTTCCGGTGAGCGTCGTATTGATGAAGTACGTGAAATTGAGGTTGATGAATTATTAGGTAGAGAAGCGGTAGAACCTGATCAAGATCTATTAAGTATTTGTATAGAGAATAAAGTCGTGATGGTCACAGGTGCAGGAGGTTCAATTGGCTCTGAACTTTGCCGTCAAATCATTCGTTTAAACCCGAGCCAGCTTATTTTATTTGAAGCCTCAGAGTTCGCACTTTATAATATAGAAAATGAACTTTTGGCATTATTGCAAGTAGAGAATCTTGAGTTCTCTAAAACTTATTTAACCCCCGCCTTAGGTTCTGTGCAAAACCAAGCACGCTTAGAAGAAATTATGCAGTGCTATAAAGTAAATACAGTTTATCATGCTGCTGCTTATAAACATGTACCTTTAGTCGAGCATAATCCTTTAGAGGGTATTTTGAATAATACCTTTGGGACTTTGTATGCAGCGCTGGCTGCTAAAAATGCTAAGGTACGCCATTTTGTATTGATTTCTACCGATAAAGCGGTACGTCCCACGAATGTGATGGGAGCAAGCAAGCGTATGGCGGAGTTAGTTCTCCAAGCTTTGGCTCAGCAAACTAACCAAACTATTTTCAGTATAGTGCGCTTTGGCAATGTATTAGGGTCTTCAGGCTCAGTTGTGCCTTTATTTCGTAAGCAAATTCAAGCGGGGGGACCCATCACTATCACGCATCCTGACATTATTCGTTATTTTATGACTATTCCCGAAGCGGCACTCTTAGTTATTCAGGCAGGCGCTTTAGCCCGTGGGGGCGAAGTATTTTTATTGGATATGGGAGAGCCTGTTAAAATTGTTGATCTTGCTAAACGAATGGTACATTTATCAGGTTTTAATATAAAAGATGAGCATAATCCCGATGGGAATATTGAACTTAAATTTACTGGTTTACGTCCTGGTGAAAAGCTTTATGAAGAATTATTGATTGATAGCGAAGCTGATAAAACCACTCATCCTAAAATATTCAAAGCCCACGAAAACTATTTATTATGGCAAAATTTAGAGCCAGTTCTTAATGAATTGCGCCAAGCGTGCCAACAGAGAAACTTAGCAACTATTCAAACTATTCTAGAAACTCAAGTTTCTGGCTTTAAAGGCTCGCTGAATTTACAGGCTTCTCTGCAAAAAAAATCAACTAGCATTACGAATACTCAATCAAATATTACTTTACTAGTCAGCCGTTAATTTGGTTAACTGGTAATCTGTCAATTTTTAGATAAAGTTTAGATAAAACTAATGACTCAAACTAATTACAATGGCAATGCCACGATCAATCCATCAGTAGACGATGATGAAATAAATTTTAGTGACTTAGTAAAAACTCTTATTAAAAATAAGAAAGTTGTATTTATTACTACTTTAGTCATTTTACTGGCTAGCATTGCTTATGTATTGCTTGTTACTCCTGTGTATAAAGCCAAAGTATCCTATTTACCACCAACTCTTGGTGATGTTGCGCCACTCAGAATTCCAGCCAATACGAATGGTGAGCAAAATATTACGGAAAAAGACGTTGATTTAGCCAAGAAAATTTATACAGAATTTGAGAAAAACCTTAATTCATTAAAATTAAGACGTGAAATTTTTGATAAAATGAATTTACTTCCTTTATTAAAGAAAGAGGCAAATGAACAGACTAATGTAGAAGCGGTATTTAATAAATTTAATGAAAAAATATCTATTGAAAAACCTCAAGCAAAAAAAGATATGCCTGCAGTACCTGCTCTTCATTTAACACTAACAGGTAGCGAGCCTCAATTTATTGCTGATATTCTTAATCAGATCAGTGATCATGTTCAGTCAACGACTAAACAAGAAGCAATTCGTGATATTTTAGAGCAAGTCAGTTTTAAAAAATCTCAATTAACTCGAGAAATCAATGAGTTGCGTTCCAAAGCAGAGCGCCAAAAAAATGATATGATTACCAAGTTACAAGAAGCAGATCAGGTTGAACGCGAAAAGCTAGAGGATCAAATTAAAACCTTAAGGGATAGTGCCAAAACTAAACGGATGGATCAAATTACGGTATTAACTGAAGCCGCAAAGATCGCTGAAAGTATTGGCTTAGTTGAAAAGTCAGCCTTACTAGAGAATGCAGCTATTACTACTAATGAGCGTAATGCTTTTTATACGGAGGTGAATACGCAACCTCAGCCACTGTATTTACGGGGTTCTAAAGCTTTACGCTCAGAAATTAAAGAACTCACGGAGCGTAGCTCGGATGATCCATTTATTCCGGGCTTACGTGATCTTCAAGATAAGATAGAGCTTTTAAAGACTAATCGTCAGATAGAAGCTTTAAAACTCCGCAAAGATAATGACCCTTTCATTGAAACTTTACGTGATAAAGAATCTGAATTAGCCATCTTAGAAGCTTTTAAGATTGATCCCAACCAAGTACGTGTCGTTACTTTAGACCAAGCCGCCTATCCACCCGAACAGCGAGAAAGCCCTAAACGCGCAAAGATTGTAGCTTTAGGTGCAATTGCTGGTTTGTTCCTTGGTATTATAGCAGCCTTTATGGTTAACTTCTGGCAATCTCTACGCCTTGAAGATGAAGGAAAAGCATAATATGGCTCAATACATCTACACCATGAACGGTGTCGGCAAGGTCGTACCGCCGAACCGTTTTATTTTAAAAGATATTTATTTAAATTTTTTCCCCGGTGCCAAGATTGGGGTGCTCGGTTATAACGGTGCGGGTAAATCGACGCTCTTACGGATTATGGCGGGGATTGACCAAGACATTGTGGGTGAAGCGCGTCCGCAGCCAGGGATTAATATTGGTTATCTCTCCCAAGAACCGCAGCTTGATCCGACTAAAAATGTGCGGGGTAATGTTGAAGAAGGCTTAAAACTTATTAAGGATGCACAAGAAAAATTAGAGGCCGTGTATGCGGCTTATGCTGAACCGGATGCTGACTTTGATGCACTCGCCGCTGAGCAAGCACGTTTAGAAAATATTCTGCAAGCGGCTGATGTGCATAATCTTGAGCATACCTTAGAAGTTGCTGCGGATGCTTTACGCCTACCACCTTGGGATGCCGATGTATCAACACTCTCGGGAGGGGAAAAGCGCCGTGTCGCTTTGTGTCGCTTATTGCTGTCATCACCGGATATGTTGATTCTGGACGAACCCACCAACCATTTAGATGCGGAATCAGTCGCATGGTTGGAGCGGTTCTTACAAGAGTTTCCAGGTACAGTGGTCGCGGTGACGCATGATCGCTATTTCTTAGATAATGTTGCGGGCTGGATTTTAGAATTAGATCGTGGGCAAGGCATTCCTTGGGAAGGTAATTATTCATCTTGGCTGGATCAAAAAGAGCGGCGTTTAGCTCAAGAGAAGAAAGCCGAACAAGGACGCTTGAAAGCAATGAAAGAGGAATTAGAGTGGGTACGCTCTAATCCTAAAGGCCGACAAGCCAAAAGCAAAGCCCGTATGCAGCGTTTTGAAGAATTATCCTCGAGCGATTACCAAAAACGGGCTGAAACCAATGAAATCTATATTGCTCCGGGTCCGCGCTTAGGCGATTTAGTGATTGAAGCCAATAATATTAGCAAGGCCTTTGGCGATCGAGTGTTGTATGAGAACTTGAGCTTTAATTTACCTAAGGGTGGTATTGTCGGAATTATTGGCCCTAATGGCGCGGGGAAAACCACCCTATTCCGTATGATTACCGGACAAGAACAACCAGATGCGGGTGAATTTCGTGTTGGCGATACTGTGAAGATTGCGTATGTCGATCAATCACGTGATGACCTTGATCCAAACAAAACCGTCTTCCAAGAGATTGCTGATGGCCAAGATTTGATGAATGTGAATGGCTATCAGATTCAAGCACGGGCTTATTGCGGGCGATTTAATTTTAAAGGAGATGCCCAGCAAAAACGGATTGGGGATTTATCAGGGGGTGAACGCAATCGAGTACATTTGGCCAAGCTCCTGAAGTCTGGCGGCAATTTGTTATTACTCGACGAACCCACCAATGATCTGGATGTGGAAACTTTACGCGCTTTAGAGGAAGCATTATTAAACTTCCCAGGTTGTGCCGTTGTCATTTCGCATGATCGCTGGTTTCTCGACCGGATTGCCACCCATATTTTAGCTTTTGAAGGCGATTCACAAGTGACTTGGTTTGAAGGGAACTACAGCGATTACGAAGAAGACTATAAACGTCGGCATGGTAATGAATTGCATCCACAACGGATCAAGTATAAGCGCCTCAAAACCGCTTAAATTTATTTACTAATTCCACAAAAAAGCCCTCTTTCGAGGGCTTTTTTATTTGGCTTGCAATTACTTTATTGGGTTTAGCTTATAAGCTAGGCTGGCTGAAGGCTAATCCTCTAAACGGCATTCTGACACTTTCAATACTTGACCGGGTTTGATAATGGCACGTTTAGTGTCCATGTCATTGTAGCGTTTGATCATAATTTTCGAAGAACCAGTCACTCGGCTAATACGATCAATCGAATCATTATCTTTCACGGTATAAAAAAAGCTACGCTCGCCTTTTTTGTCTTTGTGGGAGGTGGCTCGATGGAGCTTTTTGGAGGCTGTCATACAGCTGGGGAGGAGGCGTTTTTCGACGGTTTTGGGAGTGAGGACACGTTCAATAACCTGAGGTCGCAGTCGCTTACCCGTAATTATTGGCTCGGGTTCATCGACTTCAGCTTCAGCCATGGCGGTAGCTAACTGATCCTCCACAAAACTGGCTTTTTGAAACTGTGCTGCGGCTGCGATATTCGGTGTAAACAATACCTGCCCTCGGTTATTCGAGAGCTTACGATAGGCGTTTAATACCTGCACTAAATAACGGCGTGTTTCTTGATAAGGGACATTCCAACCATGACGGTCTACGGTACCCTCGCCTGAGTTATAAGCAGCAACGGCATGATAAATACTGCCATTATAGCGTTCTAATAACCAACGCAAATAGCGCGTCCCTGCATGCACATTATGGGTCACACTTTTATCCGTTGCACCAAAACGGCGGGCGGTGGCAGGCATCAATTGCATCAGTCCATACGCACCTTTATGGGAAACAGCCGTGGGTCGAAAACAAGTCTCAGCAGTAATGACTGCCTTAATTAAATCTGCACTGACTCCATACTCCAAGGACACGGCATTAATCAAATTCTGATAAGCACTGGCCTTTTGGCGAATGGTAGTAGGGCTATGTTGATCGCAAGTTCTTAAACTCCCTGCTTGAACATTTACCGTGAATAACAATCCTGTCATACCTATTAAAAACTGCACACAAATCCATTGAGACAGTCTTTTTCTCATCTTGGGCATCTCGCTACTTTATGCTAAAAGCACACTAATCAACGGCTGTCAAGATCACACAAATCAAGCCGCCTTCAATGCTTTCTGAAAAATCATGGATTTATATAACAAGCTTCTAGGAACTCGCTAATCTTTATTTTCGATTGAAAATTAATTTTTCTAATAGTTTTTATCGAAAGCAAGCTGCCTAGCGCTTTGTGAAGAACCAACATCAACAGTCATTTGATAATTTTTTTATAAGTCGAAATAAATTTAAGCACTACACTGTCGAGTTCTGAAGCTAAAAAATTTTATGTTACCTGAAATTTACCCTGCACATATTGAACTGGATGCGAATGGCCTACCCTTTGCTATTGAGTACGGTGATCGCTATTTTTCACGTGAGAATGGTTTAGCTGAAGCTCGCCATGTCTTTTTACAAGGCAATCAGTTGCCGCAGGCTTGGCAAGGGAAAGAGCAATTTGTGATCGCAGAAACGGGCTTTGGTACAGGCTTAAATTTTCTTGCCACTTGGCAAGCATGGGCAAATGATCCACAGTCTTGCCAGATGCTGCATTATATCTCTATTGAAAAGCATCCAATTCCCAAACCTGTTTTGGCGAAACTGCTCGCTAATTGGGCAGAATTAACCGAATTCAGTACTGCCTTACTTGAACAATACCCACCTGTACTGGCAGGTTTTCACCAGCTCAATTTTGCTAAACATCGGCTTAGACTGAGTTTATGCTTTGCCGAAGCACAGATGGCTTTAAATGAATTAGTGGCTCAAGTGGACGCTTGGTATCTAGATGGCTTTGCACCTGCTAAAAACCCTGATTTATGGTCAGCGGCTATCTTCCAAGCGCTAGCAGCACATAGCCACTCTCAAACCAGCTTGGCCAGTTTTACAGTCGCGGGTCAAGTCCGGCGAGATTTGCAGGAAGCGGGCTTTGTCTGTACAAAGCGGATGGGCTTTGGGCAGAAGCGAGAAATGCTGACAGCTTCTTATCAAGCATCGACTAAGATGAAGCAGCGTTTAGGCAGTCAGTGTTTAGAACGACCTTGGTTTAGTTTGCCTACACAAACCACCCACCAAGCTCATCCTAAAATAGCCACCGTGATTGGTGCAGGTATTGCAGGTTGTCAAATCGCTTATGCCTTGGCTCGACGGGGTTGGCAGATCAACTTGATTGAGCGCCATGCTAAGCTAGCTCAGGAGGCTTCCGGTAATCGTGCCGGCGTGTTAAGCCCGAAAATGACCGCTGAACCTGATTGGGGGGAGCGCTTTTATCGGCAGTCATTTTTATATGCTTTAAATCAATTAACGGAGTTAGCTCGAGATCCCACCAATACTGAATTGGAATGGCTGGCTTGTGGGGTATTGCAGCTCAATCATAATCCAGCTGAATTCAAGCGTTGGCAAGCGCTGCAAAAACGCGCCTTAGCCTCTGAATTTATCCAATTAGTGGAAGCTGATACAGCGACCGCCCTTGCAGGCATACCCCTCACACTGGGGGGTAGTTATTTCCCTCAAGGCGGCTGTTTGTATCCACGCAGTTGGTGTCAGACACTCATTAAACATCCCAACATTCAATTACAAACGCAAACAGAAGCCTTAGGGCTTATGCTAACCCCAGCGCAGACTTGGCAAGTGTTTAATCAAACGGAGGGGCTAATTTCAGAATCCACGCTCGTCATCGTGGCGAATGGTAAAGATGTGGGGCAGTTCTCACAAACTCGTTTTTTGCCCTTATTACCAGTACGCGGACAAACGACTCAAGCTGCTGCCAGTGTTGATACCTACCCACTAAAAATTAATTTAGGTCATGAGGGTTATTTAACACCCGCTATTCAAGGTCAACATATTTTTGGAGCTAGCTTCGAGCGAGGTATCGTCAGCAGTGCTTTAAAAGAGAGCGATGATCAGATTAATGAACAACAATTAAAACGCACTCTCCCTGAATTTGCCGCCGCATTAGGTGCTAAACAAAGTAGCCATGCTGCCATTCGTATGACTACACCTGACCGTTATCCTCTAGTTGGTGCGGTAGTAGACCCCGAATTATTTCGGCAAACCTATGCAGGCATTCAACACGGGGTTGGCTATAAAACTTGGCCAACTGCCCCCTATCAAACGGGGCTATTTATTAGTGCAGGCTATGGATCACGGGGTTTAACCACTGCTGCTTTATGCAGTGAATTACTCGCTGCACTGATTAATAGTGAACCATTACCCATTGATCGGAGTCTCTACTACAAATTGCATCCAGCACGGTTTCTATTAAAGAAGCTACAACAAAATCGTGATTGACCCTAATTCATTGAATAGGTTACAAATCTGTTATGACCCGTTTATAGTCATGTTGAGCTTCTGAGATTCAGTTGCTTTTGCTAAATTTGCTAAACCCCAATCCAATCAAGAAGGAGAACCCCATGAAAAAACCTTGGCTGCTGACCTTGGCGTTATGTCTCGCTTCCGGTACTGCCGCTGCTCAACAATGGGAGGCTAAATGTACAGATGGTAAAAATTTACACTATCTGCAAACACTCAATGGCGAAGGCTATTTATATATGACGGTGAATTTGCCCACCAATGAAAAGCGGGTATTCCCCTTTGCACGAATGCGCCAAACTATGTTTAATGGCGAGGCGATTTGTGGCGAAATTGTGAATGGTTTAAGAACGCGCACGAATAAGCCCGTTACTCAATATTGTGTGAATCGAGTCTCCAAGCTGATCTATATGAAATACCAAGACCCCTTAGAACAACAACCTTTGGTCAGTGGTAAATTCTGCGACGCCACTGTATTACAACGTTAAGCCTCCAGAATATCCGCCATTGCCTTAGGCCGGAATGGCGGATCAACTTAAACCCTATTAAACCCAAATTAAACTCAGTGGATTAAGCACAAGTAGCTGTTCGTTTTTTACTTATTTTTTACTTTAAATTTTTGTACCTTAAGCGTTTGAATTAGGGGTTAGCCTTATTTTCAACTGCTGTCTCTGTGGTTTGCCGAACCTGCTCTAATTGCCGCGTCAGCTCCAAATTACGCTGCTCTAATTCATGCATTTTTTGTTCTAGTCGCTGGCGCTCATTCGTAAGCTGAGTTGATTGATCATGCAATGAAGTTAGATTTTCTAGCATTTTTTCATAGCGCTTACGATCTTTAGCGGAAAGCGCCTTTAATTCTTTTTCTGATAAGATCAGATTTTTAGGCACTGCCGCAACCTCAAGCGGTTTCGCAGGAGAGCTGGATTTTGCACCCTCAGCAGACTCAGGTTGCCCTTGCGCTATGGGCTTATCGAAGGCTTGCGCGGGGTCAGCCACTGCTGGATTGGTTTCGACTTGAAGCGCTCTAGCTGCCGCAAGCTCTTGAACAGGGTCAAGCTCAGGAATAGCAGTTACGGCTTTATCAGGGGTATCGGCCTCGGCTTGCCTTGCAGCCAATTGCAAAGGCAGTTCGATAGTCTCTGCTTTTAAAGCCGTTGATCCTGTTAAATTCATCTGTTTACTAAACAACCATAACAGACCCAAGGTCAACACCACCAAGGCAAACAACAGACTGATTAAGCGAGTATTACTGAGGTACACGAAATATTTTCCTTATTTATGACTAGCAAATAGCTGTTGCCACCAGCGTCGGCGATTGTGTGGAACAGGAACAGTATGCGGCAAATCAATTGGTTTTAGTTTAGAAATAATCCACGCTGGCAAAGGCTGCCCACCTTTACTGCCACACATCGTACCTAAATTATGCGGATCAAAGATTTTAATCAAGCTAGGCTGCTGAAAATTATCGACATACACGATGCCACAATAATCCTCCGCATGTTCACGCCTTAAGAGACGATCAATTTCCTGAATGAAATGATCTACCTGATCAGCATTCGCAATCTGGGTCGGCGGCGGTTCGCCAACCGCATATAAATACCAATCACTTGATTGGCTACTGCGCACAGTCTGCCATAATTCATCTAATTGTGGCCACCTTAGAACGCCTTGAAAGCTCCCGCGAAACACATGAAGAAAATCAAGGTTTTTCTCAATCACAACGACTCACCACACCTATATAATTCTGCTAAGCTGCACATTAAATTGTTAGTTAATTACTATGAACACAAAGACTTAGCATACTAAGCCATTCAATCTGCACAAACTCTGCAAATTCATGCACATAGCCTACTTATGTATTAAAGAACGGTAATTGACAGCTATAACAAAGCTCCCTAGGATGCGCACATCCCACCAAAAAGCTGAAATCAGCGATTTTAAGGTGATTGCTAGCGGCAATTCAGGACTAATTTAACCTATTTTTTTGAATTTTGGAGAATAATCTAATGAAAAATGTTACCGTCGGTTTGTCCACCTTAGTATTAAGTTTAGGCCTGTTAGCAGGTTGTGGTGAGAAAGCCGAGAACGCAGCTGCTCCAAGCCAAACGACTGAAAAAGCAGCCGAAACAACGACCGAAGCTGCCAAATCGACTAGCAGTACAGCTTCTCAAACGGTTGAAAATGCAGCAGCAGCGACTGAAAAAGCAGCCGAGAACGCAGTTCAAGCCACTGAGAAAGCTGCTGATGCCGCTGTTCAGGCTACTGAGAAAGCCGCCGATGCTGCTGTTCAGGCCACTGAAAAAGCTGCTGATGCAGCCGCTCAAACCACTGAGCAGGCTGCTAAAGCCACTGCTGAAGCAGCAGCTAAAGCCGCTGAAACTGTAAAAGATGCTGCAGCTACTACCGTCGAAGCTACGAGTGAGGCCGCAAAAACGACTTTAGACGCTGCACAAAATGCAGGGCAAGCAGCCGGCGAAGCGGTTAAAGCAACAGCACAAGATGCAGCTGCAGCCACTGAGAAAGCCGCTGAAGTGGTGACTGAAGGTGCTAAAGAAGCAGTAAAAGCAACTGCTGATGCCGCTCAAGACGCTGCCAATGCAGTGAGTCGGGCTGCAGAAGCAACTAAAGAAGCTGTTGAAGAAGATGGGGAAGAAGCAGCCAAAGGCACACAACCTGCTGGCAGCACTGAAGCCCCAAAAACTAACTAGTTTTTAATATGTAATCGGGAGCTTAGGCTATGAAACCAGTTGTTATCAGTATATCCACCCTTTTTCTCACGGTAGGGCTTTTAAGCGGCTGCGGTGAAAAAAATGAGGCGGCCAAAACCACTACTCAAACCACTGAGTCAGCAACTAAGGCCACTACTGAAACAGCTACCCCAGCCCCAGCTCCCACTGAAGCAGCGAAGTCTACAACTGAAACTGCTAGCACAGCCGCAACAGCCACCGCTGAAGCGGCTAAATCCACCGAAACAACCAATACCTCCACCACTAGTACGACCGAAACCACGACTACCAACAGTACAGCAGCTCAAACTACAGAAGCGGCCAAACCTGCCGATACAGCCGCCACACCTACTGAAACGGCTAAACCTGCAGAGACTGCAATCGCTGCCCCTACGGAAACTGCAACCACAGAAACGGCTAAACCTGTAGAAACTACCGCTGCTGCACCTACTGAAACGGCTAAACCTGTAGAAACTACCGCTGCTACCCCTGCTCTAAGTAGCATGACAGTAGCCACTGAAACCACACCAGCTACTACGGCTACACCACCTGCAGAGACTACCGCTGCAGCACCTACAGAAACCGCTAAACCTGCAGAGACTGCCGCTGCACCCACAGAAGCCGCTAAACCTGCCGATACAGCCGCCACTGTACCCACAGAAGCCGCTAAACCTGTAGAGACTGCAACCGCTGCACCTGCCCTAAGTAGCATGACAGTAGCTACTGAAGCCACACCCGTTACAGCTACGACGACTACGGCATCTGCAGAGACTACTGCTGAAGCAGCTAAACCTACAGAGACTGCAGCCATTACACCCACAGAAGCCGCCAAACCTGCAGAGACTACAACCGCACCCGCTGCTGCTCCTGCTCTAAGTAGCATGACATTAACCACTGAAGCCACACCAGCTGCAGCGACGACAACGGCAGCATCTACGGTTACAGCGGCTGCTGCACCCACAGAAGCCGCCAAACCTGCAGAGACTGCTCCTGCTCTAAGCAGCATGACCTTAGCCACTGAAGCCACACCAGCTACAGCGACGACAACGGCAGCACCTACGGCTACAGCAGCTGCTGCACCCACAGAAGCCGCCAAACCTGCAGAGACTGCAACCGCACCTGCTGCAACCCCTACTTTAAGCAGTATGACCTTAGCCACTGAAGCCACACCAGCTACAGCGACGACAACGGCAGCACCTGCGACTACTGCTACAGCCGCCGCTAAACCTGCAGATACAGCAGCGACAAATACAACTGCGACTCAAACAGCCCCAACCGCTGCTCCTGTTGCCCCTACGCCGGCGATTAATGGCGAACAAATTTATCGTACTTTATGCTTTAGTTGCCATGATATGGCCGTCGCGAATGCACCTAAATTAGGTGATAAAGCCGCATGGGCACCACGAATTGCTACGGGTATGGATACGCTTTATGCCAATGCCCTGAAAGGTAAAAATGCGATGCCCGCTAAAGGGGGCAATGCAGCTTTAAGTGATGATGAAGTTAAAGCTGCGGTGGACTTTATGCTATCGAGTGTGAAATAAGCGCTTAGCTAAATCTAAATGCAGAAAAGCCTTCGTTTGGGAGGCTTTTCTTTTTTCTGCCCCCATCCTGTATACTCTTCAATTTTAGCTAATCGGTGTCCGCGTGCTTGCATGAACAGTGATTTAAACCAGCTTCATCCCTATCCCTTTGAAAAAATTCGTAACCTCCTCAATGGGGTCAGGCCAGCGAACCAGCCCACTATATCCTTGGCAATCGGTGAGCCTAAACATCCTACCCCTGATTTCATTCACCAAGTGGTGATTGAACATTTGAACGGTTTAGCTAGCTATCCCTTAACTAAAGGTGAAGCTCCTTTACGCCAAGCCATCAGCCATTGGCTAACACAGCGCTTTCAGTTACCTAGTGCATCACTAGATCCTGAACAGCAGATCCTTCCGGTTAATGGGACTCGTGAAGCACTCTTTGCCTTTGCACAAGCGATTATTGATCGCCACCATAAACCCGCCGTCTTAATGCCGAATCCCTTCTATCAAATTTATGAAGGGGCTGCTTTGCTAGCGGGTGCTGAACCGGTTTATTTGAATTGCACAGAAGAACAGGGGTTTATCCCTGATTTTGATGCAGTCCCTGCTGAACTTTGGCAGCGTTGCCAATTGTTATATATCTGTACTCCTGGCAATCCAACAGGGGCGGTCATGTCGATTACCCAGCTACAAAAGCTAATTAATTTGGCACAGCAGTATAGTTTTGTGATTGCCTCTGATGAATGCTATTCCGAGTTATATTTCGATGAAGCTAAGCCTCCCGTGGGGTTATTACAAGCAGCTGCACAAATGGGGAATAGCACTTATAAGCATTGTGTGGTATTTCATAGCCTGTCGAAGCGCTCGAATGCACCAGGGATGCGCTCTGGTTTTATTGCGGGTGATGCCGAAATTTTAGCGAAGTTTTTGCTCTATCGAACCTATCATGGCTGTGCGATGCCGCCCCCTTTCCAAGCGGCAAGCACCCGCGCTTGGCAGGATGAAGCGCATGTACGTGCTAATCGTGATCAATATCGGGCTAAGTTTGATGCTGTTCTAGACATTTTGTCACCTGTCATGGCTGTAAAAAAACCGGATGCAGGTTTTTATTTGTGGCCGATCACCCCAATAGATGATCAAACCTTCACTAAAGAATTAGTCGCACGGGCGAATGTGCATCTGGTTCCGGGTAGCTATTTATCACGCGACACTATAGCGGGTAATCCGGGGGGAAATCGCGTGCGTATGGCCTTAGTGGCCTCGCAAACAGAATGTATCGAGGCGGCTGAGCGTATCCGCCATGTGATTGAAAATTTGTAAGCTTTGCTTTGGAGAAATCAATGTCTGATTTACAAGCTACGATAGAAGCCGCCTTTGAGCGCCGTGCTGAAATTACCCCCCAAAATGTGGATGCGACCACCCGTGATGCGGTGAACTCGGCTTTAGAGTTACTCGATAGTGGCAAAGCCCGTGTTGCTGAACGCCAAGAGGTGGGCAAATGGGTGGTTAATGAATGGTTAAAGAAAGCGGTTCTGCTCTCCTTCCGCATTAATGACAATGTTGTCATGGCGGGAGGCTGTACTCAATACTATGACAAAGTACCCTCTAAATTTGCGCAGATGAGTCGTGAAGAATTTGCTGCTAGTGGGATTCGGATTGTTCCACAAGCGATTGCTCGCCGTGGTTCTTTTATCGCTTCAGGCACCGTCTTAATGCCCTCTTATGTGAATATTGGTGCTTATGTTGATACAGGCACGATGGTTGATACTTGGGCAACCGTGGGTTCTTGTGCACAAATCGGTAAGAATGTGCATTTATCAGGCGGTGTAGGCATTGGTGGTGTCTTAGAGCCACTCCAAGCAGCCCCCACAATCATTGAAGATAATTGCTTTATCGGCGCACGCTCTGAGGTTGTTGAAGGTGTGATTGTTGAAGAAGGCTCAGTGATTTCAATGGGTGTCTATATTGGTCAAAGTACCCGCATTTATGATCGTGAAAACGATGAAATCATTTATGGCCGTATTCCCGCAGGCTCAGTCGTGGTTTCAGGTAATTTACCTTCAGCGGATGGCAAATGTAGTTTGTATTGCGCAGTGATTGTGAAGCGAGTTGATGCCAAAACTCGTGGCAAAGTCGGCATCAACGAATTGCTACGCGGGATCTAACTCGACTCTGGGATTACAGGCGGATTGAGTAATTGATCCGCCCAATCCCCATCCACTAACTCGCCTTGCTGATCCACTAAGGGTAGCTCGTAATCATTCCAACCACGGATACCCGTTTTGAGAGAATAAACCTGTTCATAGCCGAGTTGCTGTAAACTTACAGCGGCTAAGACACTCCGATTACCTGAACGACATACCAAGATAACGGGCTGCTGGCGTGCTTTAACTAAAGCGGGAACTGTATCAGCATAACCCCATTCGCAAGCACTTTCCAAAATACCGCGTGGTATAGCTAAAGCCTTAGCAAGTGTCCCTGTCGCTACTTCATTTGGCTCACGAATATCAATAACCAACGTATCAGGCTGCTGGGCTAAACGTTCCTGTAAATCCCAAGGGAAGATTTCACGAACTTGGGTACGAGCTTCTGCAACTAGATCTTTATAGGTTTTAGCCATGAAATTAATCGTATTGATTGGTAGTTAACTGCCATCGGAGGCGGTTGCCCGAACTCCATGCTCAACCGCCATGACCGCCGCTGTAATCCGCGAACTCACATTCAATTTACGCAAAATCGCTTTTACATGTAGCTTTACCGTACCATCCGAGATCCCCAAATTGCGGGCAATCACTTTATTGCTTTGCCCTTCAGCCAGTAAGGTTAAGATTTCATACTCACGAGGGGTCAGCTCAGAAAAAGGATTATCGGACTTGCCTTCGCTTAAATCCCCATTTTCACCCCGTACAAAGCGAGCCAGTACCGGAGTGAGTTCGGGAGCTACAGCCGTATTGCCGGCTAAAACATCCCGTAAAGCAATCACGAGCTGATCCGGCTCAATATCTTTTAATAAATAACCCCGCGCCCCACTGCGTAAAGCTTCTACCAAATCATTTTCATTCGTGCTGGTCGTCAGCATAATTACTTTAAGTGTCGGGTGATTTTTGCGTAGCTGACGTAATACCGCCAAACCATCCATATTTGGCATCCGCATATCGAGCAGAACAATATCTGGATTAAGTTCAGCTACTTTGCGAATGCCCTCTTCACCACTGCCCACCGCTGCTATGACATTAATTTCACGGCGGACTAATAAATCCTGCAGACCTGCACGAAACAAAGTGTGATCATCAATCAGCAGTATTTTTTCATTCATATTCAGTCCCTCTTTGCAGATTGATTCAATGCGCATGGGTTTGTCTCCCCACTAATTCGGAAAGCTGGCGTACTGGCGGTGGGGCAGTAAAACTCAGCTGCATTAAGGTTCCACCTTCCTCGGGGTCGCTCTCGAACTGGATTTCGCCCCCAATTTTCTCAGCACGCTCTTGCATAATTTGCATACCAATATGTTCACCGGTGGTGAGGTTCGGTGCAGGCAAAGGCTCAGGTAAACCAATACCATCATCTTCTACTAAAATACTACAACGCCCCTCTTCTGAGCTATACATGAGTATTCGCACGGTACTGGCTTTACTGTGCTTACGCACATTAGCCAAAGCCTCTTGTACAATACGAATAACCTCAACTTCGACATCACGATCTAAATCCTGCAAACTCCAATTATGATAAAAAAACACATCAAAATTCGTATCGAGTTTGAAACGGTCAGTGAGCTTTTCAACGGCACGCACCACGCCCTTACCATCAATAGGGGCACGGAAATGGGTAATGAGGCTGCGTAACTCAGCGTAGGCCTCATCAATATTTTTCTCTAAGCCTTCTAGCTCTTGCCAAATGATCTTTTGATCACCGCGTTGCAAGGAATCATCAAATAAACGAACTTTAAAACGTAGACTCGCAAGCGTTTGTGCTAAGGAATCATGGAGTTCATGCGCCATGCGTGTCCGCTCTTCCATGATAGACAGCATACGAGCATCTTCCTCGACACTGGCCTTTTCAATCGCCATGCCTAAATGCTGGCCAATACTCGTCAATAACTCATGCTCTTCTTCAAGGCGCACAAATTGATCACGGGAGACAAACAGATTATACACCCCAAGCACTTTCTCCCGATAACTGAGCGGAATGGCCAACATTTCGATGGGGCGTTCCGGTTTAAACAGCGGGCGACCAATAATCAAACCGCATTGGCGTAAATCTTCTCGTGCAATAATGGCCTGCTCACTCGCGGCTCGCCCACATAAGCAATCAGGATGGGGTAACTTAGCTTCTAGACGTACAATATCACGGTCTAAACCCACAGACCCTACCAGTTTCATTTGCCCCTCGGCATCTAGTAAGCGTACCGCCACCGCTTCAGCTTTAAAAACATCCTGCAAGGTTGTTAAAAATCCCTTGAGCAAATCATCTAAAGTATTCGAGCGATTGACATTGGCTGCCACCTCATACAATACACTAAGATGATGGTTTTTTTGGGCAATAAATTGTTCTTGGCGATTTAGACGCTGCTGCTGCATCCGTGAAACAGCTTGATAATCATCCGTAATTGCGTTGATTTGTTCTCGAATCCGAATCGAGGGGCAACCTTTACGCGAGGTGGGCATACGCACACTTAAATTACCTTTGCGTAAGGCTCGCGCCCAATTAGAAAGATCGCTGCCAAAGAGCACGAACTCTGACCACATCCAATAGAGGAGCGTAAGCACGCCCGCACCCGCAATAAACCATAAGATCGTCATCACAGGGGCAAGCCACGGGGCTTGAGCATCCGTATACACCACCCAAAAATACAAAGCCCCAATCCCGATAAACCAAGTGAGCAATAAACTTAAAGCCACCCGAGCGCGTAAGGGAAAGGCAATGACCGGTTTATTACTTGCTTGCTTATTTAAAGATTGGGCGCGTAAACCCACAGGGCGCACGCCAAGATTGGCTTCAACAGGGGTTTCCGATTTAGGGCTTTCGACGACCGTGCTGCCCATACTGCTTAAACCTGTGGAGGGCGATAATATGGATCATTCGGATTCATAAATACAAACTCCATCTTCCCCTCTAAATCAATGAAATCTAACCAAGCACCGTTTAATAAAGCTGCTGAGTCAGCATCAATAATCACACTCACCCCATCCAGCGTTAGCAATACATCGCCTTGCTGCTGAGCCTCATCAAACCCCATTTGATAATGAAAATGCCCGTCTGCTTTACGCTCCGCTGCAATCCGTAAGGGTAAGCCCTGCGCTTTTGAGTGTAAGGCTGAAACTTGAATTTGGGTGATTGCCTCTGGGGTAATCGTCATCATGCGGCTTGCCTCCTTTGCTTAGTCTGCTTACGTACAAACTCCATAAAACGCCACGCCCAAGGATAGCGATGGGTATGGCGCAAATGCGTATACGAAGCTAACAGATTTTTATACACCCAGCCATCATGTTCACCATCAATCCCCTGCCCACGCTTTACCTTATACGCATACTGCCCTTGCCCAGTCACGGTTAAATTTTCGAGGCGCGAATAATGAAACTCATGGGCTTGCACTAACTCCGACTCCATCTTAGTCTTAGGCCAAGGCATCGCGGCGGTTTCTTCTAATTGTACATAGCCGCGCCCTTGTGGCTTTGGATACATGACCGCATCACCCGGAATAATCCCCACCATCTCGGCCTGCTGATGATTCCACTTTAAGCTACGCGCTAAATACATGAGGCCGCCACATTCAGCATAAGTCGGTAAACCCGCCTCAATCGCTGCATGGATAGCCTGCCGCATACTATGATTCGCGGCTAATTGTTGCATGTGTGTTTCAGGAAAGCCCCCACCGATAAATAGCCCATCTAAATCCGGTAGCTGGGTATCCTGCAAGGTATTAATGCTAATCAGCTCCGCTCCTGCTTGCTGCAAAGCCTCTAAATCCCCCGGATAATAAAAACCAAAAGCAGCATCTTGGCAGATACCAATGCGTAGCTTATGCCGGATAGGCTGGCGGCTCTTCAATAGGGGTGGCTGAATCCTTGTCGGTAACGCAGGGGCTTGTTGAGCTATCGAGACGAGTTGAGCGAGATCAACTTGATCAGCCACAAGAGTACGCATTCTGGCAATATGTCGCTCCGTCTCCTGATGCTCATTGCTGGGCATTAAACCTAAATGACGCTCTTCAATTTTTAATTCGGCCGATTCCTGCACAGCACCTAAGACCTTTAGGTCAGTAAAATGCTCAACGGCTTGGCGTAATTTTGCGACATGCCGACTGCCACCGACACGATTTAAAATCACGCCTGCAATCCTCACTGCTCGATCAAACGCCAAATACCCCAACAAAATAGGCGCAATCCCCCGCGTCATGCCGCGTGTATCTAGGACTAAAATAACAGGGGCTTGTAAGAGCTTCGCTAGAGCCGCATTACTGTCTGAACCGTCCAAAGATAAACCATCATAGAGACCTTTATTCGCCTCAATTAAGCTCAGATCCGCCGTATGCCCATATTGCTGCACACAATGCAGCAGCTCATGCTCACTAGAGGTATTAAAATCCAAGTTATGGCAATTGCGTTGACTCGCTGCGGTTAGCCATAAAGGATCAATATAATCAGGGCCTTTTTTGAAAGACTGAATATGTAAACCTTGCTGCTGCCAAGCCGCGCAGAGGCCTATCGACAAGGTTGTTTTGCCAGAAGATTTATGCGCTGCGGAAATAAATAGTCTTGCCATCTATGCAGTGTAGCCTAAGTGATGACGAGCCTACTGCTACCCAAAAGAGAGAGGAATTTTACCAAAAGAGATAGAAGAACACTCAAAAGCTCTTCAAAAATTTATTTTAGTTTTAACCCGAACTAGCACTGCACGCTCTAGCTCGGGTTTAGCAAAGATTTTGTTATTTAACGTCTAAAAGTTCGACATCAAAAACTAAACTGGCATTTGGTGGAATCAGCCCACCCCCTGCCCCTATTTCACCATAAGCAAGGCTTGCAGGAATAATTAAAGTACGTTGGCCACCGACTTTCATCCCGACGACCCCTTGATCCCAACCTTGAATGACTTGGCCACCCCCTAAAGTAAATTCAAATGGCTCACCCCTATCATGAGAGCTATCGAATTGAGCACCATGTTTGTCAGCGGCTTTTTCATCATATAACCAACCCGTGTAGTGCACACTAACTGCTTTACCCGCCACCGCTTCTGCACCAGTACCGGCTTTTACATCTGTGGATTGTAGGCTGGTGATATTCGAACTACCCGCTGTCGCAGGAGCAGCCGCAGCTTCAGTAGCCGCTACTGTAGAACTAGTTTGTGCAGTTGCAGAAGCTGCATCGGCAGCTGGCTGAGCCGCTGCATCAGCGGGTTTAGTCGCCTCAGCTGTAGGAGCTGCTGTATCAACGGGTTTGGCTGCTTCAGCCGTAGCCGCTGTGGTATCAGCCGGCTTAGCCGCTTCAGCCGTAGCAGTGGGTGCAGTCGCTGGTTCGGCAGCTTTAGTTTCCGTTGTAGTCGTAGTAGTTGTACTAGTCGCCTTCTCACCACAAGCTACTAATAAAGCCCCAACAGATAATAGAGTTACTAGCGTTAAGCTGAGTTTTTTATTCATTTCCAACCATGTCCAAAATATTTAAAGACCAAAAGAAAGCGCATTATGCCTACTTTTTATTAGGTTTTGCATCTAAGGATGCAAGATACAAGGTTTCCCCATTCACCAGTTGATCCGACCACGAGTTTACTTCTATGTTGAGTAATTGCATTTTTTTCAGGGATATGTTAAGAATTGACTTGTAACCAAATAGTTAGTTACTTAAGCTAAATGCTTCGTCACAGGAGGAGTTGAGAGATGTCGTTCATTAAAGATTTCATTGAGAAAGAAACCATTAGCCGCCGCGAATTTCTGTTCCGTAGCGCAATGGGATTAGGCGCTTTGGCCACTGGCGCTAGTCTATTACATAGCCGAGGCGTAATGGCAGCAGCTGATCCTACTTTGGCTTGGAGTTACCGCGATCGCACGAATCCTTATTGGAATACCATTGTATCTGGCGGTGAGGCCTTTGTGAAAAGTTTGGGGATGGATGTTGGCAAACTGACCCACTTAATCAATAACGGCTCTTCTGAAAAATCACTCACCGATGTTAAAGCACTGCTATCTAAAACCAGCGGTAATCTAGCTTTAGCGATTGATACCAATGATGCTCCTAACTGCCGCCCCGTAGTCGAAGCCGTTGCTGCAGCTAAAGGCTATGTGTCTACCATTTGGAATAAAACCGATGATCTCCATCCTTGGGATTTTGGCGATTATTATGTAAGCCATATGTCTTGGTCGGATGTGGGGCCGGCTGAAAAAAGCGCACGGGTGATGATAGAGGCGATGGGTGGTAAGGGTAAAATTGTGGGTCTTGGCGGTATTGCCTCGAATAACCCGGCCATCGAGCGCAAACTAGGTTTAGATAAGGCGCTGAAAGATTTCCCTGAAGTAGAGCTCTTGGATTATCAAGCTGCTGATTGGGATACTCAAAAAGCTAATCAAATTATGTCCTCTTTCTTGACCCGTTATGGGGATCAAATTGGCGGCGTATTCTGTGCTAATGACACCATGGCTTATGGTGTCTTAGAAGCCCTACGCGCTGAAGGTATTAAGATTCCAGTAACAGGCTATGATGGTAATCCAGAAGCGGTAGATATGGTACTGAAGGGCGAGCTCGCCGCTACTGTCTTCACCAATCCTTATTGGGGGGGTGGGATTAGTTTAGCCTTGGCTTATTATGCAGCTACGGGCGCTTTCAAACCTTCGGATGAGCCACATGAGCATCGGGAATTTTATGGCCCAGCGATTGTGATCACTCAAAAAGATGCGGAAGAATTTAAGAAAAAGTATCTGACCAATACCCCTGTGTATGATTGGAAAGATTTCTGGGGTCCAACTACTGGACAAATCAAGTATTCCTCCTAAGTAAGATCTGTCTACATCATACCTATACCCCACCCTCTATCTTAACAGAAGGTGGGGTTTGGTTAGGACCAGGTAGGAGCTGTTACCTGAGTCTGTGTACTGTAATTCTTTCCCTCGGGAGTAATACCCATGTCGTCCCTGTTCACACATGACAGGCTTCGTGCCTGGATGCCTTTTGCTGTTTTGGTTGGGTTGATTTTGGCATTGAGCCTAGTTAATCCTAGCTTTTTATCCGTCAGTAATTTTGCCCGTATCGGTATTTCTGCGACCCCTGCTTTGATGGTCGCTATCGGTGTCACCTTTATTATTATTATGGGCTCCATTGATTTGTCGATGGAGGGAGCGGTCGCAGTCGCTGCGGTCATGTTTGCTTATGTCATCACTTGGCTTGGTGGTACGGTTGCTGGTCTAGGTGTATTCGCTCTCCTAGTTCCCCTATTGGTTGGAGCTATATTGGGTGTGATTAATGGCATGGTGCATGTGTATCTACGCATCCCCTCTTTCATGGCTAGCCTCAGTATGGGGTTTATCGGTATTGGTTTAGCCATGGTACTAACTGGCGGTGACCGTATTCGGGTAGAAGACCCCGTGTTTCGCTCTATCCTAACCGAGCGTTGGTTAGGGTTTCCAATCATGGTTTATCTGGCCTTGCTGTGTGTATTAGTCGCTTGGTTTATTCAACGCTCCACTATTCTGGGGCGGAATTTTTATGCCATTGGTGGCGGTGAAGAGTTAGCACATGCCTCTGGCTTAAATGTCGCGCGGGTTCGCATCATGGGCTTTGCCTTAGCGGGGGTATTTTATGGGCTGGGAGCTTTATTTGCTGTTGCGCGAATCGGCATGGCTGAAACGGCAACCGGTAGCAATTATATGTTTCTTGCCATTACCTCGGTGGTGGTCGGTGGTACGTCCTTGATAGGTGGCAATGGCGGGGTTTGGAATACCGTTGTCGGGGTTCTGATCGTGAATGTGATTAATAACGGCATGATCATTCTCGGCTTACCTCGCTATATTCAAGATGGCGTATTGGGTGTGATGGTTATCCTTGCGGTGATCTTGTCCACTGACCGCAAAAAACTTGGTTTGGTAAAGTGAGGGTAGCGCTATGTTGAAATTCAAGCAGGTAAACAAACGCTTCCCCGGTGTCCATGCCCTGAAAAATATCGACTTTGAAATTCATAAAGGGGAGATTGTTGGCTTAGTGGGTGAGAACGGTGCAGGCAAATCCACCTTGATGAAAGTCATTTACGGTGCTTATCAGCATGACGACGGTGAGGTTAGTATCAATGGTGAGGTTGTAAACTTCCAGAATCCACGTCAAGCCATGAGTAAAGGCATTGGTATGGTGTTTCAGGAGCAATCGCTAATCACCAATCTCAAGGTTATGGAGAATATTTTCCTTGGGTTTGAGCATTCCTTTACCCATCGTGGCGTAGTGAATTGGAAAAAGATGGCCGCTGCTGCCCGTCAACAATTGGCTAAGGTCAAATTAGATATTGACCCCAGCATGGTGACCTCCCGCTTATCGTTTGCGCAACGTCAGTTAGTGGAACTGGCTAAAGTGCTCACGCTCGAAGAGCGGGTTGATGGTGATTTAGTGATTCTGCTCGATGAGCCGACTTCGGTCTTGGCGCGTGAGGAAGTCGAGTTACTATTTTCCTTAGTGCGGGAATTACGCTCGCGGGCTTCATTCATTTTTGTCTCGCACCGCATGGATGAAATCATTGAACTGTCGGATCGCATTTATGTGATGAAAGATGGTGAAGTGGTCGATGTGGTCAATGCCGCACAAGCCAATGTCGAAAATATTCAACGCAAAATGGTCGGACGGGATATCGATAAAGAATATTACCGTGAACAACTGCAACGCGATTATCAAGCCGAGGTGTTAGTTGAAGCCAATGCCATGAGCTTGGAAGGTCGCTATCAGGATATTTCTTTTAAGCTGCATCGGGGTGAGGTACTGACTTTAGTCGGTACAGAAGGTTCGGGGCGAGAAGCAATTTTACGGACTGTCTTCGGCTTAGAAAAACCCACCAGCGGTCAACTACGCCTTAAAGGACAGGCAGTGGAGCGTTTTGAGGCCGCCGCCGCCGTGAATACGGGAGTGGGTTATATCCCGCGTGAACGTAAGCTCGAAGGCATTGTGCAGGGCATGAATGTCTATGAAAACATGACCCTATCCCAATTCAAAAACTACAGCCACTGGGGACTTTTAGATACCGGGCGAGAAAAGCAAACGGCGCAGGAGTGGATCAAAAAACTCTCTATTAAAGCACCGTCAGTTTATGCAAATCTCAAAAACCTCTCTGGGGGTAATCAGCAAAAAGTGGTATTGGCCAAATGGCGCAGTGGTGGGTCGGATATTATTTTGCTAGATCATCCTACCCGTGGTCTTGATATTGGGGCGAAGGAGGATGTGTATGAAATGGTACGTGCCATGTGTGCTGATGGTTGTGGAGTGATTCTAGTGGCCGATACCTTAGAAGAGGCGATTGGTTTATCACACACGATGGTGGTGCTCAAGGATGGCAAAATCCAGAAGCATTGGCCTTGGCAACAAGGGCGTAAACCCGGTTTGTTTGATCTGATTCACAATATGGTATGAGGTAAAGATGATGAACCTTGAAAAATTGAAACCTCATTTGCCGTGGATCACTTTGGTCTTATTAACCTTAATTGTGGGATTATTGCATCCCAATTTCTTACGACCAGAAAATCTGATCCAAGTCGCTGCAGATATTTCTACGCTATTTATTATGGCGCTGGGTATTACCTTTGTGATTTATATCGGTAGTATTGATTTGTCGGTACAGTCGATTGCCAATATGACCACGGTATTAGTCACGGTATTATTGCCGACCTTGGGCTTTGCTACGATTCCAGCAGCTTTATTAGCCGGTTTATTATGTGGAGCTGCCTCTGGTTTTATCACTACGAAATGGAAAGTTCCCTCTTTCATTTCTACCCTCGCTCTTGGTGGGGTGGCTTTGTCTATCGGGCAATATGTGTCCGGGCAACGGGCGCTATTTATGGATGCGGGGCTACGGGATAGTACCTTTGGCTGGATGATTGGTCAGACCTTTGGCTTACCCAATGAAATCCTTTTAGCCTTGCTTCTGCTCATCCTCGCATTGCTTTTGGAGCGCAAAACCACCTTTGGACGAGCACTCAAGGCCATAGGTGCAGGAGAGCCAGCCGCTGTCGCTTCGGGCTTACAGGTAGGGCGCTATAAAATCATGGCCTTTGCCCTATCAGGTGGCTTGGCAGCAATGGCGGGTTTACTCTTCGCCGCCAAACTATCTGGTGGTTCGCCTACGATTGCCGAAGGGTTATTACTACCTGCCATTGTCGCTGTATTGGTCGGTGGTACACCATTAACAGGTGGCGTGGGTGGGGTACTCAATACCTTTATTGGTGCTTTGATTGTCGCCGTGGTGAGAACCTCAATGGTGTATTTGGAAGTTCCAGCTCAAGCACAACAAATTTTCTTTGGCTTGGTATTGATTGTTGCGATTGCCTTAACCATTGATCGCCGTTCAGCGGGCGTAGTGAAGTAGTCCACTGCAAGCTGCTCAATACCGAGCAGCTTCTCCGCACGAGCTTTCTCTAGTTTTAAGTTTAGATAAAATAAAGCTAGAGCCAACAGAATGACTCCTCTCATATAACAATATAATTCAGACCCTCCTCCGATTAACATCGCCTGTTTTCAGGCGGTGTGCTTTTGTTGCCGTATTTTACAATGCTATGATCAGGCAATGACTATGGAGAGATTATGGCTACTCAAGTAAGAGACCCTGAAGCGACTAAAGCCCGTATTTTAGAGGCTGCTATTACCGAATTTGCTAGTTTGGGCTTAGGTGGAGCACGGGTTGATACCATTGCAGACCATGCAGAAGCGAATAAACGTATGATTTACCATTATTTTGGTAATAAAGAAGGTCTATTTGCAGCGGTGGTAGAACATGCCTATCGACATATTCGTACGGCCGAACAATCACTCGAATCACAAATACTAGATCAGCTAGCTCCACGCCAAGCGCTCGAAACCTTGGTGGAATTCACTTGGAATTATTATCTAAAGCACCCTGAGTTTATTACCTTAGTTAATAGCGCGAATCTGCATGAGGCACGACATATTAAGGGCAATGATGAATTAGCCGATTTGCAGGCTAAGCATAAACAGATGGTAGGAAAGATTATTACACGGGGAATAGCAACGGGAGAATTTCGTGAGGATGTGGATGTACTGCATCTATGTATTACCCTAGCGGCCATTGGTTTTTATTACCTAAACAACCGCCATACGGGTTCAGCCTTGTTTCATGTCGACTTCACCGCACCAGAAATGCTCCAACAGCGGCTGAAATTCAATAAAAAAACCATTATGCGCCTAGTCTTACGTTCTCCAACCCAAGATTGAATGGGGTTGGAGACTCTATAAATAAGACCTACTTTATCGGATACTCACACGGATACTCAAAGTGGCTTGAAGCCCATTCGAGCCACGACATCGCGTTGTGCATCCACGCCTTTGAAAACTTCAATGAGTTTAACACCCTCAGGAGTGAGTTGGAAAACAGCCCGCTCGGTCACGTATAACACTTCCTGTCCCCGCTTGATGGCCTCAGGACCACTAAAGGTAATATGCCGGACTTTAGGGATGAATTTGGCAACTTGACCATATTGTTCAATCTGGATCGTGCCATCAGGGGTTTGATTCACCACCAAGCCTTTGGCTTCCAAACTGCCACAAAAGACGACTTTCTTCGCACCTTGCGCAATATCCACGAAGCCACCCGGGCCGATAATATCTTTACCAAGCCAAGATACATTCACATTGCCTTCTTGATCGACCTCACCTAAACCTAAAAAGGCGGTATCTACCCCACCCCCTGAATAAAAATCAAATTGATCGGTAGAGCGC
This sequence comes from Pseudomonadota bacterium, assembly GCA_046051185.1. Taxonomy (GTDB): domain Bacteria; phylum Pseudomonadota; class Gammaproteobacteria; order Thiotrichales; family Thiotrichaceae; genus Thiolinea. The sequence continues at coordinate 31,626 of JBJOOT010000005.1, forward strand.
ATAATGGCTTGGGGATATAAACCGGCACCAAATAATCGACCTTTAAGTAAATTGGCATTGATGAGCCCTTGCTCTACCGATAGCCAATTGAGTTGGATACCCTGTTGCTGGGCAATTTCAGGCACACCATCAGGGATACCAAAACCAAAATTGAGCGAATGCTTGGGGTTTAACTCTTTAGCAGCGCGTTGGGCAATAATGTCACGAATCCCTAACACCCCCGCAGTTTCGGTATGTTTGGTCGCAGCATTTGCTGCTTGCACCGCTGGAGGAGCCAGTTCTCCACTAACTCTAGGATCATAAGCGGTATAGCCATGCAATTGGGGCTGCTCCGGTGCGGCTTGTACTGCACTAACCAAAATACCAGGCACAGAAACCGCTCTGGCAGGCGTGATGGCTTGTGCTGTGATCTCACGGACTTGTGCTAAGACTAAGCCACCATTGTTTTTAGCGGCCATTGCACAAGCGACAATTTCCATATCGGCCGCTTCATGGCGAGCTGAAATATTCATCTTGCTATCAGCTACCGAGCCGCGAATCAGTGCCACATCAATCTTGAAAGGTTTATACCACAAGTAGGTCTTACCACCGAGGGTAATGCGCTCCACTAGATCTTCTTGCGCCCGTGCATTGCACTTGCCACCGCCATGTTCGGGGTCTGCAAACGTTCCCATGCCCACATGGGTGATTAAGCCGGGGCGACCTGCACCGATTTCCCGATATAAGTGCTGGATGACTCCCGCAGGGAGGGTATAAGCCTCGATCTCATTATCGCGAGCCAACGCTTGCATCCGTGGTGACCAAGTCCAATGCCCACCAATCACCCGTTTCACCATTCCCGGCCATGCAAAGCGATTAATTCCGGTTTTTTCGCCATCACCAATCCCTAAAGCATGGACTAAAGTTAGATCACAAGGATGTCCTGTCGCTTTAAAACGCGCTTCAATGGCAGCACATAAAACATCAGGTTCTTGAATACCGCCCCCCGAACCGGATAGGGCAATCGTAGCCCCGTCTGGGATGCTAGCGACCAAAGATTCCAAATCAGAAAAGGCAGGGGTCGTACAGATAAAATTAGCTTTGGACATAATGCTGACTCGCTTGCATGAAACAGGTTGACAGTAAATTATTTTGCCATTAAGTTTAAATAACTAAATAGTTATATACAAGTTGTATTCATGGAGTTCAAGCTCCCTTTTCGGGCTGTTGTAACTCTGAACAAGTGGCTGAACATGAAGAGGTTTTCACGCGCGATGATATTATCTGACGAACACCTGCAAATACAGGAGATGACCCGCCGCTTCAGTCAAGAAGTGATTCGCCCCCAAGCGGAGCTTCTAGATCGAGAAGAGTTATTTCCAGCCGATATTTATAGCCAAATGGGCGAGCTTGGACTGTTTGCTATTTCTGTCCCTGAAGCACATGGCGGCTTGGGGATGGATGCCCTGACTTATGCAGTGGTCATGGAGGAGCTAGCGGCAGGTTATGCTTCCGTTGCGGATCAATGTGGCTTAGTAGAGTTACTAAGCACCCTATTATCACAATATGGCAATGATGCACAGCGCAAACGCTGGATGGAGAATTTAGCCAAAGCCAATCTGCGCGGTGCTTATTGCATTACCGAAGCGGGGGCAGGCTCAGATGTCTCTGGTATCAAAACTACCGCAGTACGTGATGGAGATGGTTGGCGCTTATCCGGCTCTAAACTTTGGATTCACAATGCTCCGGTTGCCGATGTTGCTTTTGTACTCGCTCGTACCGACCCTGATGCGGGGCATCGTGGCATGAGCATCTTTATCGTTGATTGTCATCTAGCTGGTGTCAGTAAAGGCCCTAAAGAACATAAAATGGGGCAACGCGCCTCACAAGTGGGCGAACTGCATTTTGATGAAGTAAAGCTGGGCGCGGATGCTTTATTGGGTCAAGAAGGGCGCGGCTTTTATATGATGATGAGCGTGCTCAATAAGGGGCGCGTGGGTATTGCTGCCCTTGCTAATGGCATTGCTCGTGCTGGCTTAGAATTAGCGGTTGGACAGGCTAAATTACGCAAACAATTTGGTCAAGCCATTGCAGAGTTTCAAGGGATTCAGTTCTTATTAGCGGATATGGACAAAGACATTAGCGCGGCACGGATGCTGATTTATCATGCGGCGATGCAAATTGATGCGGGTATGGATGCCACCAAAGCCTGTTCAATCGCCAAATGCTTTGCCTCGGATAGTGCTGTGCAACATACCTCAAATGCGATTCAGGTCTTTGGTGGCAGTGGTTTTATTAAAGGGTATGAAGTCGAGCGCTTATATCGGGATGCCAAAATCACCCAGATTTATGAAGGCACTAACCAAATCCAACGCATGATTATTGCACGGCAATTGCTGAAGGACTAGATCATGAGTAATACATCTCAGCCTGTTTCCCCTAAAGTCGCCGTGGTGACAGGCGCTTCCCGTGGCATGGGACGGGCAATTAGTTTGCATTTGGCTCAATTGGGCTATGCACTGGTTATTAATGACCTGACTGACAATGAGCAGTTACAAGGGCTGCAACAAGAACTCGAACAAGCAGGACATGCCTGCTTGAAACTGGTCGGAGATATTGCCGACCTCAATTTCCATAGCCAATTGGTTAAAGAAACCCTCGCACGGTTTGGAGTCATTACGACTTTAATCAATAATGCGGGCGTATCAGTCAAAGTACGTGGCGATATGTTAGCGGTACAACCGGATAGTTTTGATCGTTGTATCCAAATCAATATGCGCGGTACTTTTTATCTAACTCAAACCGTGGCTAAAGCCATGATTGAGTTGATCCAAGCAGGTCAATTAGCCGCTACCCCCCGCCCTTCGATTGTCTTTATTACCTCCTCCAATGCGGTGGCTAAATCCATTGACCGCTCTGAATATTGTGCTTCTAAAGCAGGGCTTTCAATGATTGCACAGCTCTATGCAGTGCGCTTAGCCGATGAAGGCATTGCCGTCTTTGAATTACAACCGGGTCTCATTGAAACCGAAATGACGCAACCCTCTAAACCAAAGTACGACAAACTGATTGCGCAAGGCTTTTTGGCTGAAAGTCGTTGGGGACAGCCACAGGAAATTGCCGTCACCGTCGGTACTTTGGTGGAAGGCGGCTTGCCTTATACCGTAGGGCAAGTGATTCGTAATGATGGTGGCTTGAATGTCAAACGTTTCTGAGACTCCTATCCGCCCCTTGGCGGAATGCCGTGAATGGCTGTCAATGAATACAGCTACCTTGGGTTATCGTTTGCCGATTGAGCAAACGGTAGATGCGGTCGCAAGAGCGGGTTTTGGTGCGATTGCACCGTGGCGGCAAGAAGTCGAGCGAGCCGAGGTGAATGTGCCTGCATTGGCACGCCAAATTCGGGCAGCGGGCTTACAAGTATCCGGTTATGTGCGTACCGCTTATTTTTCAGGTACGGATGCCACGGCTCGCCAAGCCGCTATTGAAGATAATCGTCGTGCTTTACAAGTGGCGGCAGAACTAGGTGCAAGTTGTTATGTCGCGGTAGTGGGTGGCTTATCGGCTGATAAGCCTGCATTAAGCGATTCGCGCCAAGTGATTGTCGATGGCCTCTTGGCCTTGGGGGAAACCGCCAAGCAAGTGGGTGTTCCGATTGCCCTAGAACCCTTACACCCTATGTATGCCGCCGACCGCTCAGTCTTGAATACCCTAGCCCAAACCCGTGAATGGCTTAGCACTTTACAGCTTGAATACCCAGAACAGTTTGGGGTGGCCGTGGATGCTTATCATGTGTGGTGGGATCCCTCTTTAGCTTCCGGTATTCAAGCCTTAACAGGCAATATTTTGGCTTATCATGTCTGCGATTGGCTCTCGCCTACCCAAGATATGCTCATGGATCGGGGCATGATGGGTGATGGAGTGGTGCAGTTACCTGCCTTACGTCATTTAGTTGAAGCAACCGGTTATGCTCGTTTTGTGGAAGTGGAAATTTTTTCTCAAAACAACTGGTGGAAAAGACCTGTGGATGAAGTATTGCAGGTTTGTATGCAGCGTTTACTAACGGTTTGCTAACAGTTTGCTGATATTAAGCTTACTGTATTCAGCGTTTATTAATAGATTGATCCCGCAAGTAAATAACCATATAGTTATTTACTATCACTTTATGAGAGGGAGGACTTCATACTTATGTCACTCAAATTGCTTAATTTACAAGGCAAAGCCGAAAATTATCAGCTTAACGGAACTCCGGTCGTTCCTCCCGCGCAGCCTGTTTTCAACCGCAAGGTTTTATCAGCGGCTCATGTGGTTAATGACCCCACGCAAGCGATTATTCCGGCTGAACAAGTAGCGATTGATTGGGAATCGACCCTTGCTTATCGCCGTTACTTAGCCAGTTTAGGCTTAGGAATTGCGGAAGCGATGGATACCGCGCAGCGTGGTATGGGGCTGGACTGGTCAAATGCACTGGAATTAATTCGTCTGACCCAACAAGAAATAGGCACAGTGCCTATTTATCATGGCGTGGGCACAGATCATTTGCCAGTTGAAAAAGTAAAATCACTGGATGAAGTGTTAGCGGCTTATTTGTTGCAACTGGACGCAGTACAACAAGTGGGCGGGCGAGCGATTATCATGGCAAGCCGTGCCTTAGCAGCTCATGCACGTTCTGCGGAAGATTATATTGCAGTTTATGAAAAAGTATTAGCTCATGCTGATCACCCCGTCATCCTGCACTGGTTGGGGGAAATGTTTGACCCAAGCCTAAGCGGCTATTGGGGAGTGAAGGTCACGGATCCTGCAAGCTTTGCCGTTGCCCGTGATGTTTGTCTCACCGTGATGAACCAACAGCCGCATAAAGTCGCTGGCATCAAAATCTCTTTATTAGATAAGCAGTACGAAATTGATCTGCGCCGTCGCCTACCCAAAGGGGTGGAGATGTATACGGGTGATGATTTTAATTACCCTGAACTGATTTTGGGGGATGAGCAAGGCTATTCCCATGCTTTATTAGGTATTTTTGATGCCGTCGCACCGGTTGCCTCTGCCGCCCTTCATGCACTCAATCAGGGTGAAATCCAGCGTTACCAACAATTATTGGGTAATACCTTGGAATTATCGCGTTGTATTTTTGAAGCGCCGACTCGCTTTTATAAAACGGGCGTGGTGTTCTTGGCTTGGCTCAATGGGCATCAAACCCATTTCACTATGTTGGGAGGTCAGCAAGCCATGCGTTCCTTGCCACATCTATGCCAAGTATTCCGTTTAGCAGATCAGTCTGGAGTCTTACAGAATCCAGCCCTAGCAGAACAGCGGATGCGCCAACTCTTGCAAGTGTATGGCGTGAATTAAGGAGTAGGCCGAGTATGGGAGAGGTTCGTTATCACTTAGAACAGCAGGTCGTGACGCTGGAGCTGAGCAATCCACGCCGAGGCAATGCGCTCGATTTTGCGATGCTGGCTGATCTGGAGCGGCTCTTGCCGCAGATTGAGCAAGACCGCTCGTTGAAATTACTGGTACTCAAAGCCGATGCAGCCAGTCGGCATTTTTGTACAGGTGCGGATATTGCCTCTTGGTCTAGCTTAACGCCTGAACAAGTAGGCCCCGATTGGATAGAGCGCGGTAATCGTTTATTTGATCAACTAGAAGCCTTACCCATACCCACCGTCACATTAGCGCATGGCTTATGTTTGGGAGGTGGTTTGGAATTGGCTTTGGCGACGGATTTATTATTCGCCACCGATATAGCCGCTTTTGCCTTTCCCGAACTCAGTATTGGTGCTATTCCGGGCTGGAAAGGCGGGCAACGCCTGAGTGAGCGCATTGGACGCACGCGAGCCGCCCACATGATTTTTACTGCCGAGCGTGTAACGGCAGCCCAAGCATTAACCTGGGGGTTAATCAATGGCTACTGGCCATTGGCAGACTTCCCACAGCATAGCCAACAGGTATTAGCAAGCATTACCGCCCACCCTACCGTTGCCCTGCGTGAAGGGAAACGGCTCTTACCCCTCAATGGTCATTGTGTGGATAGTCAAGAGCATGGGCGAGCCTTACAGGCTTGTATGTTGGCGCAATCAATGAGGAAAGAGGATTAAACATGGCCGTATTAAAGCTACCCGAATCAGCCTTTACATTTTCGATGTTTGTGAATGGAAAAGCTGTTAGCTCTTCTAGTGGTGAGACATTGCAGCGTTTTAGCCCAGGGCATGGTGTGCATGTCACCACCATTCCAGCCGGTACACGCGCCGATACCGAGCAAGCGATTCAAGTTGCACGGCAATGCTTCGATGCAGGTCATTGGGCAAATCTCCCCTCCTCAGAGCGCTCGGCAATCCTCTTACAAGCCTCTGTTCTCATTAAGCGGGATTTAGAGCGGTTGGCTTATTTAGAATGCCTAGAAACCGGCAAACCCATTAGCCAAGCACGCGGTGAAATCGGCGCAGCGGCTGAGACATGGCGTTATGCAGCGGGTGCTTTGCGTAATCTCAGTGGTGAGACATTTAATAACCAAGGATCGGCGATGTTAGCCTTGGTTCTTCGCCAGCCGGTTGGGGTGGTGGGTTTGATTCTACCGTGGAATTTCCCATTTTTACTCTTAGGTGAGCGTTTACCTTTTATTTTAGCTGCCGGTTGTACCGTAGTTTGTAAGCCCTCGGAGGCAACCAGCGCAACCGCTATAGAAATGGCTAAATTACTCCAAGAAGCCGGTTTACCGGATGGGGTCTTTAATGTCGTCACCGGCACAGGCCCTGAGGTTGGGCAAGTATTACTGGATAGTCCTCATATTGATAAGCTGTCTTTCACTGGCTCTAGCTTAGTTGGGAAAAAAGCCCTTGCGGCGGCGGCGGGGAATATCAAGGGCTTAGGTTTGGAATTGGGGGGCAAAAATCCGCATATCGTATTTGCCGATGCTGACCTCGAACAAGCCGCTGATGGAGTGGCCTTTGGCATGGCATTTAATGCCGGGCAATGTTGTGTTGGTGGCAGTCGCTTGATTGTACAAGACACGGTACAAGCGGAATTTTTACGTTTACTCAGCCAAAAGCTTGGTAAAATCCGTACCGGCGATCCTTTAGATGAAGCAACTCAAGTAGGGGCTTTATTTGATGCAGGACATCAGCAAAAAGTATTAGGCTATATTGAGCGGGGCATCAAAGCGGGCGGCAAAGTCTTATGCGGCGGCAAAGCAGTGGAGAGTAAGGGCTATTTTATTGAGCCAACCCTAATCAGTGGGGCTAGTATGCAGGCCGAAATTTCACGGGAGGAAATCTTTGGTCCAGTCCTCACCACTTATACCTTCAAAACCTACGAAGAAGCCATCCAACTCGCCAATGATTCACAATACGGATTATCCGCGAGTATCTGGTCGAGTGGGCTAGATAATGCCATGCGGGCAGTACGCGATATTGAAGCCGGTCGGGTTTGGGTGAATACCACCTTGGAAAATGGCCCTGAAATGCCCTTAGGCGGTATGAAATCGTCAGGTATGGGTCGAGAAAGCGGCATGATGGGCATTGAGGAATATACCGAGGTAAAAAGTGTCAATATCCGTTTGGCAAAAAAACCGCTGTGGCTTGATTAAGGAGAGTAGGTGTCATGAGCTATGATTATATCATTGTAGGTGGTGGGTCTGCCGGTTGTGTCTTAGCGAATCGTCTGAGTGCCGATAGTCAAGTTAAGGTCTTATTACTGGAAGCAGGCAAACCCGATAAGCACCCCTTCATTCATATGCCTGCGGGCTTTGCCAAAATGACTTCTGGCCCATTTACTTGGGGCTATAGCACTGTACCGCAAAAACACGCTAATAACCGTGAAATTCCTTATGCACAAGGGCGAGTGATTGGCGGGGGCAGCTCGATTAATGCAGAAGTTTTTACGCGGGGTCATCCAACGGATTATGACCGTTGGGCGAATGAAGAAGGCTGCCCAGGTTGGTCGTTTGCCGAGGTTCAACCCTATTTTGTCCGCTCTGAAAATAATGAAGTCTTATCCAATGCTTATCACGGCATTGATGGCCCATTGGGGGTAAGTAATCAGCGTGATCCCGCACCTGCAACCCGCGCTTTTGTGCAAAGCTGCCAACAGCTTGGTATGCCATATAACCCTGATTTTAATGGTGCAACCCAAGCGGGAGCGGGGTTTTATCAGCTAACGGTTAAGGATGGCAAACGCTGCTCCGCCGCTGTGGGCTATCTAAAACCCGCCTTACAACGCCCGAATTTAACCCTGCGTACCGAAGCACAAACCCGCCGGATTGTTTTTGAAAAAAATCGCGCCGTTGGGGTAGAATTGGTTCAGGGGGATAGCACTGAAATCATCCGCGCCAAGCGGGAAGTGATTGTAAGTGCTGGGGCGATTGGTTCACCTAAACTACTCTTATTGTCTGGGGTCGGCCCTGCCGATGCACTCAGAAAGCTGGGTATTGAAGTGGTTGCCGACCTACCAGGGGTGGGTGAAAACTTCAGTGATCACTTCGGGGTGGATATTGTTTATGAATTATCGGGTGCGTATAGCTACGATAAATACAATAAACCGTGGTGGGCAGCGTGGGCAGGTTTGCAATACCTACTGTTTAAATCAGGCCCCGTGGTTTCTAATATTGTTGAAGGGGGTGCTTTTACATTTTCTGACCCAGCCCTCACAGTACCTGATTTACAATTCCACTTCTTAGCTGGTGCAGGGGTTGAGGCGGGTGTGCCTGCGATTGCATCCGGCAGTGGTTGTACCATGAACTCCTATGTCGTGCGCCCGAAAAGCCGTGGCTCAGTTAAGTTGCAATCCGCTGATTTTCGTCAAGCGCCCCTGATTGATCCTAATTTTATTGCCGATCCCGATGATTTACGGGTAGCGGCTGAAGGGGTACGCATTAGCCGTGAGATTATGCAGCAACAAGCCTTTGCTAAATATATTCGGCGTGAGCATTTCCCCGGCGAGAGTGTATCCGGCACGAATGCCCTTAAGGAATATGTGAAACAATACGGTCGTACCTCGTATCACCCCAATGGTACTTGTAAAATGGGACAGGATGCGATGGCGGTAGTAGACCCGCAATTAAAAGTACGTGGCATTGAAGGCTTACGGGTGATTGATTCCAGTATTTTCCCAAGCTTAATCGGTTCTAATACCAATGCGCCTACGATTATGGTGGCAGAAAAAGGCGCGGATTTAGTACGCTCGGCCTAAAGGCACAAGCTGCAAACTCCATTCGCATGATTGTTTTTATGAAGAAAGAAAGCTGAAGCATGAAGGTCATATTCGCTCCCGACTCATTCAAAGAAAGCCTGTCCGCACCGGCGGTAGCGGCAGCATTGGCGCGTGGGTTTCAGCGGGTTATCCCGCAACTTGAAGCCGTGTTGCTTCCAGTGGCGGATGGGGGCGAAGGCACGACCGAGGCTTTAGTCAGTGCGACGGGTGGGCAGCTCTTTGAGCAAGTGGTCACGGATCCCTTGGGTCGCCCGATCACTGCACAATGGGGATTGCTGGGCGGGCAAACAGAGCCGATGGCAGTGATTGAAACCGCTGCCGCTTCGGGTTTGCATCTATTGACGTTGGATGAGCGTAATCCTTGCTTGACCAGTACCTTTGGCACAGGTGAATTGGTTCGAGCCGCCTTAGATGCGGGGGTTAGGCGCTTTATCATTGGTTTGGGCGGTAGTGCCACCAATGATGCGGGCGCTGGCTTCTTACAAGCCTTGGGAGCGCAACTATTGGATCAGGCAGGTCAAGCCCTGCGACCCGGGGGCTTAGCCCTATCAGGCTTGCAACGGATTGATCTATCCCAGTTAGACCCTCGTTTGGCGAGCTGTCGCTTTGAAGTGGCTTGTGATGTTAATAACCCCTTGACGGGTATCAAGGGGGCTTCGGCGGTTTTTGGCCCACAAAAAGGGGCTGATGCGCAGATGGTAGCAGCGCTTGATGCCGCTCTTAGTCATTTTGCTAAACTAGCCGAGCCAGTGACCGGACGTGATTTTAGCCTATTGCCCGGTGCGGGTGCAGCCGGTGGCTTAGGCGCTGCCTTGACGGGCTTTCTAAATGCCGAGCTGCGTAGTGGCATTGATATTGTCTTGGATGCGCTTGATTTTGATAGCTACCTCAATGGCGCTCAACTAGTAATAACTGGCGAAGGGCGGATTGACAGCCAAACCATTCACGGTAAAACCCCCATTGGGGTTGCCCGTCGCGCTAAGCGGCAGGGGCTTCCGGTTGTAGCGGTGGCAGGTTCGGTTTCTGCTGATGCGGCGGTGGTTTACCAACACGGCATTGATGCGGTATTTAGTATTATGCAAGGGGTTGCTACCCTACCCCAAGCCTTGCAAGAAGCGTCCAGTAATCTTGAGCGTACTGCGGAGTCGATTGCGCGGTTGTGGCAGATTAGTACTGCGACAAGCAAATAATTTGATAAAATACTAAAATACCAAGAGAATTAGCGCTTTAATAGAACATAAACAGCACCTGTCCCTCCATCCACAGGACGAGCTGAATGAAAGGCTTGTACACGGTCATGTTGGCGTAACCAATGATTGACTTTAGTTTTAAGTACTGGCCCTCGATGGTTGGAGCGATTACCTTTACCATGAATAATACGCACGCATTCGCCTTGCAAGGGATAGACCGTTACGAGGAATTCCGCTAAATAAACCCGTGCTTGTCGGATATTCAAACCATGCAAATCCAGTTCAGCCGCAACCCGATATTCACCCCGCTTTAACTTATTAAAAACCCGATGCTGTACCCCAGGGCGTAGATAGCTCAACATATCGCCAGGCTGTAGTTCAGTGGGATCATATTCATCAGAAAACATATCTAACAGCACTTGCTGTTCATCTTCGATCGTTTTTAATGGCAACGCGGGGGGTTTACTCCGTGTTAACTCAGCTTGATTTAGCGGTTGCAGGGGCGCGACATCCTGCATAGACTCCCGAAATAGCACTAAATCATCAGCGGGAGGTGGCTTATGTTCGTTTTGCATTGAGCATCCTCCTGCTAATTACGATTGCACCGACTGAACTAGGATCCTATGAATATATTGCTAAGCAATGATGACGGCTTTCAAGCCCCCGGTCTCACCGCTCTTCGCCTGGCTTTAGCAGCGCAGCATCATGTTATCACAGTTGCTCCTGACCGTGATCGTAGTGGAGCAAGCAACTCACTCACACTGGTTAATCCCTTACGCTTACGTCAACAGGCAGACAATCTCTATAGCGTCAATGGTACACCCACCGATTGTGTCCATTTAGGCTTGAGCGGATTATATGCTAGCCCCCCCGATATTGTGATTTCCGGTATCAATTCAGGGCCTAATATGGGCGATGATGTTCTGTATTCGGGGACAGTGGCTGCAGCGATGGAGGGGCGACATTTAGGCTATCCCTCATTGGCGGTTTCCATGAACTCACATGACCCTAGTCATCTACAAACGGCGGTGAAGGCGGTTCTCTATTTACTCCCTCTTACGCATAAATACCCCGACCGTAGCCATATGATTTTAAATATTAATGTCCCTAATCGGCCTTGGGAACAGATTCGGGGTTTCAAAGTGACTCGTTTAGGCCAACGTCATTATTCAGAACCCGCGATTCGCAGCACCGATCCACGCGGCAGAGAGATTTTTTGGGTGGGTGCTGTCGGGGGTATTGCGGATGCGGGTGAAGATACTGATTTTTATGCCGTCGAACAGGGTTATATTTCTATCACCCCGATTCACAGTGATTTAACCCGCTATCAAGCTTTAGCGTGTACTCAGCAATGGCTAGAAGAACAAAAACTCGAACAACAACAGGAACAAGCTCATGGCGCTTAGTAAATTAGCAATCGAAGGAATTGGCATGACCTCGCAGCGCACGCGAGATCGCATGATTTTACGCCTACGTGAGCAAGGTATTCAGCATGAAGCTTTACTGGCCGTCATGCGTAAAGTACCTAGACATTTATTTATGGATCAAGCCCTAGCAACACGCTCTTATGAGGATACGGCCTTGCCAATAGGGCATGGGCAAACCATTTCCCAACCATATATCGTCGCCCGTATGACTGAATTATTGCTGGCGAGTGAGCAGCCCTTAGAAAAAGTACTCGAAGTGGGTACAGGCTCTGGTTATCAAGCGGCTATTCTTGGCAAATTAATTCCCAAAATTTATACGGTTGAACGGATTCCCGCTCTGCATAAACAAGCACGTCAATTATTAGAGGAATTAGGCTATCGTAATATTCGCACCAGCCTCAGTGATGGTAGCTGGGGGGTAAGCTATGAAGCTCCTTTTGATGGAATTTTAGTGACCGCAGCGCCTGAAGAGATTCCCAAAGCCCTGTTAGAACAACTCGCGATAAGGGCGCGCCTGATTATTCCTACAGGTAAACAAGGGGAGGCACAATTATTAAAAGTCGTGACACGTATCAGCGAAACCGATTATCAAGAACAAGTGATTGCCTCTGTGCAATTCGTTCCCCTCATTCGCAATGAACGGCTTTTATTAGGAAAATAAATGGATACTGAAACTTTTCCATTATTTATACGACAAAGTATCCATGCAGATTAAGAGTGATTCGCTATTTTTGAGCCTGCACTCTTGGATGAAACACCACTAAAAGTATAGTGATTGCGTCGTGTACATTATCAACAGTCTTGATTCCATTTATAATTACGGACATGATCAAATTGGGAGCACGTTTTTTAGTGTAGCGCTCAGTACCTACACCAACCCCAACGTGTTTTGATAATTGGATTCGTAGCCTCGACGGGTTTAGCTGTTTGTAATGTGGCTGCTCTCTTTTTTAAGCGTTTAAATAACACAGGTGTATCTCATGGACAGAACAATTAAGCTGCTCGCAGCAAGCTCCGTAGTCATGTTAACAATGACAGCTTGTGCACCAGGCTATTCGCCTTATGGCTCATCCAGTACGGGAAGTACTTATGATGCAGGTAGTAGTGGCGGCTATGGCGGTGGTGGTGCAACTAAAGAGGCCGTGACTCACTCCCACGGTGGCAAAGTTCACTCGCATGCACTCCCAAGCACAGGTTTACGCCATACCCATGCAACTGGCGGTGGTTATACCGGTGGCGGCGGCTATACCGGCGGTGGTTATACCGGCGGTGGTGGTGGTACAACTTATGTCCCCCCACGTAATCCCAATCCTTACCCACAACAGTATAATCCGGGTAATAATAATGGTGGAGTACCTCATTCACATTGTGGTCGCGTCCATAGCCACCCCTTACCACCTCAAGGTTTAGCCCATACGCATGGCAATCCAGCCTGCCCTGCTGGCGCGGCTTCTGGTGGCAATGCAGGTAATAACGGTCAATATACTAATCAACAACAAGGTGGTGGCAACCAACAACAAGGTAATAACAGCGGTTATGACTATGCTTATGGTGGCAATGTCAATAATGGAGGGGGCAGCACTTACGATTATTCGGGTCAAACCGGCAATGGCAATGCGGGCAATGGCACCAATAACAATAGTTATTATAATTATGGAGAAGTAGGCAGCGGTACTAATAATAACAATGCTAATTATTATGATAGTACTCAGCCTAAAGCACCTTCCAACTATTATGACAATAACTCTAACACCAATTATGACTACAGCTCACCCAACTCTAATGGTGTAAATAACAATACCGATCCTTATGCAAACAGTGGTAGTAGTGGTGGCTCTTTTGCTCCAAATAACTACTCTGGTGGCAATACTTATATTGTGAAACGGGGTGATACGGTATTCCAAGTAATGCGGAATACTGGCGTGTATTGGAAAGACATTATTCGCTTAAATAATTTACAAGCTCCAAACTATCAGATTAATCCGGGGCAGTCCTTACGCCTTAAATAAAACCAATAATAAAAAACCCGTATTTTTAAGTACGGGTTTTTACCAAGCATTAATAATTTTTATTTGTTAACAGACATTACCAGTACAAGGTTTTCGAGTATCCTTATCTGAAAGCATACTAGTCCCTTTATCAAAATAACCTTTCAACTGATCGACAGTGACTGCGCCCATATGAGTATCAATCACCTGACCTTGGGGTGAAACGATATACGTAGTGGGCACACCGTAAATTAAACCTAAGGCAAACATTGTACTATCCTGAGTCGGTACAACGGTATAATTAATACCTTTTTGGCGAATGAAACGCCGTAATTCTGCATTAGGTGTCTCACCCGCATCCATACCTAATACCACAACATTATTACGATACTGTGCAGCTACCTGCTTTAAAGCTGGAATTTCTGATAAACAGGGTCCACATTGAGGCGACCAATAATTAACAATCACCCATTTACCTTTGTATTCAGAAAATTGGTGTTGTTTCCCATAAATATCTTGAAAAGAAAAATTGGATACTTGTGCAGAAGCCACTGCTGACATTAATAAACCAGAAAAAACAATTACCCACTTCATAACTTTCATAGAGATGCCCTCAAACCTTTGATCTAATAATTGAAAATAGCCCATGCACAAATAGTTCTTATTTTTAAATATTGTTATCCACACTATTAAAGATCAACGACTTAGTTAACTCGCTTGTGCATGACCAATAATAGCTAGCTCATATCGCAGCCTCGAATACTCTTCTAAGAGTATGGATACCCTGCTTTGATTGCAAGTTGTATTTCCACAACATTTTGTCAGTCAAATAATTTTATTTATCTATCAATAAAAAAGGTCATGAATTTAGAACTCATGACCTTTTACTTGATTGAATTAATAAGGTTTAATGCTTTTTAGCAAAACGCCCTAAAGCCAGCAGACCTAACAAGCCTGTCAACAACAGCTGCGCCCATTGACTTAAAGTAGGAACAGATACCTGAGTAGCACTGACGGTGTTAATGAAGCGTTTATCTAAATAATCCGGTACACCATTCTTATCAAGATCAGCAGCATCGCTTGGATTACCATCTTTATTGACATCAGCCATTTCTTTAGAAGTCGCCATGCCATCCCCATCATCGTCATTATCAAGATAGTCTGGTATACCATCCGCATCGGTATCCGTATTCAGCACACCCGCAGACTTATAATTCTCATAAACACTGAAAACACCATCATTATCATCATCTTTATCGACGGCATTGATAAGACCATCGCCATCGGTATCGATCGGTTTAGCTAAATCACTCCCCACCTCTTTTGAGTCAGGCACACTATCGCCATCCGTATCAGCTTTATTTGGATGAGTACCCAATTTAACTTCTTGAGCATTCGTCAAACCATCACTGTCATCATCAGCATTCGGATTGGTCGCATCATCGGCATCAAGATAATCAGGAATTCCATCACTATCACTGTCACGAGGTTTAGTCGATGGATTAGCATCCCCATCGGTATTATCATCTTCAGATTTAGTGAGCTTACCATCTCCATCATCATCCGCATCGAGGGCATTAATTTTACCATCCGCGTCGGTATCGACTGGTTTGCTAAGATCTGTACCTACTTCAGTTTTGTCAGGAATACCATCTGCATCACTATCCACAAGAGCTGGGTTTGTTCCTAGAGCTTGCTCTTGTACATCGGTCAAGCCATCATTATCAGTATCAACTGCAGATGGTTTAGCGGTAATCGTGACGGAAATAATCGCCGTACTTTTGCCGCCCTTTCCGTCTACGACCACATAAGTGAAATTATCCACTCCGACATAATTCGCATCAGCGGTATAGACCACTTTATTCGATACCAACGAGACTGAACCATGCGTTGGCTCAACGACACTCTCTATCGTTAAAGCATCACCATTTGCATCGGTATCATTAGCAACCGCATTAATCGTCACGGAGCTACCTGCAACCACAGTCGCACTATCGGCCACTGCTTTAGGGGCTACATTGGTCGTGGTGTTATCATCGGCATCAATCGGATCAGGAATACCATCGCCATCGGTATCACGCGGATTAGTTTGTGGATTACCATCCCCATCGGTATTGTCATCCTCATTCTTAGTCAGCTTGCCATCACCATCATCATCAGCATCTAGATAATTGGGCTTACCATCATTATCGGTATCGGTCGGATTAGTCGCAGGATTTTTGTCACCATCCGCATTTTTGTCTTCGCCTTTAGTAGGAATTCCATCCCCATCATCATCCGTATCCAAGGCATCAATCTTACCATCCCCATCGGTATCAATGGGTTTAGTCAGATCAGCACCCACTTCAAGCTTATCAGGCACGCCATCCCCATCGGTATCAACGAGGGCAGGATTCGTTCCTAAGCTTTGCTCTTGGGTATCACTGAGGCCGTCACCATCGGTATCTGTACCCGTAGAGGCCGCCGTGACGGTGACATTAACAGTCCCCTCCGTCACTCCACCTTTTGCATCAGACACAAAATAACTAAAGCTATCCGGCCCCACATAACTCGTATCAGCGGTATAGACTAACTTGCCATTTTTAATGACAACTTTCCCGAAATCACCATCCGTGGCATGTTGTAGAACCAAAGCATCATTATTAGCATCGGTATCATTCGCTAGAGCATCTACTGTCACCGACCCAGCACTGACAACCGTAGCAGCATCTGTGGTTGTTTTAGGCGCGGCATTACTAGTTGCACTGCTCGTACAATCCGCTTCAGCGGCAGTGCCATAATTACCCAGATAATCATTCAACCCCGCCCACGAATTATGACTAAACTCGTTGCCCGCATTCAAATTTGAGACCCCACCGATAATAGGATCAGTTCCATTATTAATGATTGAAATAGAGCCTAAGCATTTACCCGTATTTTTAAAGCTGAATACTTCTTGCTCGACCCCTGCTTGCCAACCCACACTACGGGCGGCACTGTTGGGAATACTGGCTGTAAAAGAAAAATAATCAAAGGTCGAGCTTTCAGGTGGAGCATATGCTTTTGAAGTAACTGCCCAAGCCCACTCACTGTGAGCAGCAGTAATACCCGAAGTCGGAATCGTAAACTGATTCGGTAATTCGGTATGGGGTACACGAAGGGTCACCTGAGCAGAGATCGGAATATCGGGCGCAGCAGGAGTTGCCACAGGGCGGATATAGACACGATAAAGACCACTCGTGCCATCCCATCGAATACTATATTCAACCCCCTCAGTGGGGGCAGCCAAGGCATAGCTTGCTTGGGTCGCAAGAACTAAGGCAATCCCCCTAAGAACAGCTTGCTTCAGTGACTTTTTCATAATTATTTACCAGTTTTAATTCTTATTAAATCAGCCGAGTTTTTCAGTGAAGGTGAGTTAATAACCCACCGTCCACTTTAACCTGCTAAGGTAACTGACTTTTCACAATGTAGTTCGCATTGAAGTTAGTGTTTGTCGGATAAACCAACACATTAGCCACTAAGATATTGGTATCATTATTCGGGCCTGTAAAAATGGTGTCCCCATCCAAGGTGAAATCGGTGGCATTGTAACCACTGACAACGAAATTACTGCTGAATGAAGTATTCAATGGAGCACTTAATATTTTTGCATAAATCACGCCTGCATCTTGTCCAACACCATTACTAATTAATCGAGCATCCATATTGGCATCTCCAGCCCACAATAAGCTCACACCTTTATTTTGTATGCGTCCGGCTACCTCACCATAGGTTTTTGTGGTAGGGGCGGTAAAGTCAACTAAGGTTGGCGTTGCCATTAAACTTAAAGCGGCTGAACTCATCACCCCCAAATGATTGCGGTGACGAATAGCAACATAGTAATTACCGGGTAAAGCGCCTGAAATACGCAAGGTCGTATTGCCAGTATCCGCCTCCACAATATCACCATCACGTTGAACCAGAGCGGCTTTACGATGCAACACCGTTTTACCATCGCTAGCAGCACGCAATTCAATTAAGACCCAATCCACCGGTGCATTATTACCCGTGATAGTCAGCTGATTAGCCGCCACCTGCTCAGTACCTGTATACGCATAAGGTGCTATAGTGTAGGGCTGTTTGCTTGGAATTAAGCCTTTCGCTCGCAGATCATCACGCATCAATAAACTTGTACTATTAAAAGCACCTTGCAACATCGCACGCATTTGTAAAGTAATTACATTGACAGTGGCATCTAAATAATCGTCAATCCCATCTTGATCCGCATCTACGGCATCTTCAGGTAAACCATTTTTATTGGGGTCATTACCTTCATTGGCTGATAAAATGCCGTCATTATCATCATCCGTATCTAAATAGTCAGGTTTACTATCTTTATCCGTATCATCGTCTAATGCCGTACCGCCATTATAGTTTTCACTACTGGTCAACAAACCATCATTATCATCGTCGCTATCTAAATAATTAGGCTTAGTATCACTATCAGTATCCGTGGCTTGTGTCGCTGGATTTTTATCACCATCAAGGTTTAAATCCTCATTCGCGGTAGGAATACCATCATTATCATCATCGCTATCTAAAGCATTGATCTTGCCATCAGCATCTGTATCCACCGGCTTCGCGGGATCACTGCCTACTTCAAGCTTATCGGGTATACCATCAGCATCACTATCACTGAGATCAGGATTCGTCCCTAAACTTAGCTCGACACTATTCGTTAAACCATCCCCATCGTTATCCCCTGTTGGGCCATCGGTGTCTACTGCATCCAGATAATCGGGTACGCCATCGCCATCGGTATCCGTTGGAGTGGTAGCAGGATTTTTATCATTATCGAGATTTTTATCTTCACTAGCGGTTAGTTTTTTATCGCCATCATCATCACTATCTAAATAATTCGGCAAACTATCAGCATCGGTATTCAAAGGCTGAGTTGCAGGGTTTTTATCCCCATCTAAATTCAAATCCTCCATAAGCGTTGGGATACCATCATTATCATCATCTGTATCCAACGCATTAATTTTACCATCCACATCCGTATCCAAGGGCTTTAAAGGATCAGAACCGATTTCAACCCCATCAACTACGCCATCCCCATCCGTATCCGCTTTCAAAGGATCGGTTTTAGTCGTATTAATTTCCACGCTATCACTAATACCATCCCCATCCGTATCCGCTTTTAAAGGATCGGTTTTAGTCGTATTAATTTCCACACTATCGCTAATACCATCCCCATCGGTATCCGCTTTTAAAGGATTGGTTTTAGAAACATTGACTTCTTGATGATCAGATAAACCATCCCCATCCGTATCAGTGGATAAAGGATTGGTCTTATTAAGATTAACTTCAGCTCCATCGGTCAAACCATCGCCATCGGTATCTGCCTTTAATGGATCGGTTTTCGTGGTATTAACCTCCACACTATCCGTTAAACCATCTCCATCGGTATCCGCTTTCAGCGGATTCGTTTTCGTGACATTTAATTCAAGCTGATCGCTTAAACCATCCCCATCCGTATCTACTTTTAGAGGGTCGGTTTTGGTGGTATTGACTTCCACACTATCCGTTAAACCATCACCATCCGTATCTGCTTTTAGAGGGTCAGTTTTGATCGTATTGACCTCCATACTATCCGTTAAACCATCCCCATCCGTATCTGCTTTTAGAGGGTCAGTTTTGGTGATATTGACTTCCACACTATCCGTTAAACCATCCCCATCCGTATCTGGGTTATTCGGATTAGTACCTAATTGACGCTCTAAGCCATTATTTAAACCATCGCCATCCGTATCTAAACTATCCGAACAATTGGCAGCACCCGCGTAATTTGCTAAATAGGCGTTTCCCCCCATATCCCAGCCAAGATTACTAAGCTCATTCCCCGGATTAGTTCGTGCTGAGTTAGAATCAATATTAAATGGGTCATTATTTTCCATTAAGCTTACAGGCCCTAAGCACTTACCTGCATTAGCAAAATTAAAAACTTCAATTTCTTTATTAGCCTGCCATCCAAATGCATTGGCCTGATCAGCTCTTAAAGTAAAAGACAAATAATCATAAGCTCCATTTGTTTCAATCGGTGCATTTACCCGTGAGCTTGCTGACCAAGTTGTATTGGCTACTGTAGAAATTAAATCGTGTATCTTAAAAGCCGTGCCTAATTCACTAGAAT